>JAFXBB010000064.1 GCA_017521945.1 Alistipes sp.
ACGAGTTTTTACAATCTTCTGTGCTGACTTACTGAGGTTCTCCTCATCCTCCATAAATCGCTTAATCTTTCGTATAGCATCCTCATAACCAGGTATTTGCACCTTCTCGTAGAGGTTTACTTTTTGAGTAGTTTTGCGTCGCGCATAGTCCAACAAAGACATCTTGCGGTTATACACCTCGAACTCAATGCCGAGGCGCGACATCTTCTTTAGGACACGGATACCCTCAGCATACCAAACTGGGGCTGAGAAGAGGTCGTAGGCCTTCTCCTCATAGACTATATCATTTAATATAGGTATGCGCACGCCCGCAATCTTCTGTGACGATAGCTCGACATCGACGATGCGGATTAGATCACAATCAAACTCTCCCCATAGCTGTACCATGTAGTCGTACTGAGCAATAAGCTCGTCCAACTCTCTGCGGTAAGCCAATGCAGAGTCCTTCGCACGCTTAACCTCCGAACGCAACGCACTCTCCTTACTCTTGATTGTAGGCAAGGCGTTCTTTCGGATTTTGAGCTGCTTGTTCAGCTCACCGAGCGAGGTCTTGTTATACTGAAATTTGATTGCCATAAGCCTTTATTATGCTTTCCAATATTTCTCTGCAAGCTCCTGCTTGATGCTTACCTCACCCTTAGAGAAGTACTTAGCAAACAACGACCATGCGGTGTCAAGCATCTGCTCAATCTCTATATTTACATCGATAGAGAGCAACTTCTCTGAGTAGTCGTGAGCAAACTTCAAAGCACGCTCATCGTAGTCTGAAAGGTCGAAACCGTTCTCCAACTTAGTCTTAGCGTTAGCAGCATCAGCATACAAACGAACGCAGGCGTTCATAACCTGTGGGTGATCCTCACGGGTCTTCTTACCGATAACGAGCTGCTTTAGACGAGACAACGAACGGAATGGGTCAACGATAACCTTACCTGTATCGGTATCGTTACGCAAGAAGAGCTGACCCTCAGTGATATAACCTGTGTTATCTGGAATAGCGTGGGTGATATCACCACCTGAAAGTGTTGTAACGGCGATAATAGTGATAGAACCACCGTTAGGCAACTGCACAGCCTTCTCGTAAATCTTTGCCAAGTCCGAGTACAACGAACCCGGCATAGAGTCCTTTGAAGGAATCTGATCCATACGGTTAGATACGATAGCCAATGCATCGGCATATAGGGTCATATCTGTCAAAAGCACCAATACCTTCTCGCCCTTATCAACTGCGAAGTACTCAGCTGCTGTCAACGCCATATCTGGTACCAAAAGACGCTCTACAGGAGGGTTATCTGTGGTGTTCACGAATGATACGATACGGTCCAACGCACCTGCGTTCTCGAATACCTGCTTGAAATACAAGAAGTCATCGTTTGTTAGACCCATACCACCGAGGATAATCTTGTCGGCCTTAGCACGAAGTGCCACATTTGCCATTACGGCGTTGTATGGCTGGTCAGGATCGGCGAAGAATGGAATCTTCTGACCAGATACGATGGTGTTGTTAAGGTCGATACCTGCGATACCTGTAGCGATAAGCTCCGAAGGCTGGATACGACGGAATGGGTTCACTGTAGGACCGCCAATCTCGCGTGCCTCGCCCTCAATCTGCTCACCACCCTCAAGTGGTTCACCATAGGCATTGAAGAAGCGACCTGCCAACGCATCTGATACGCGCAATACAGGTGGCTCACCGTGGAACACTACCTCTGAGTTGGTTGCAAGACCCTCAGTACCTGCAAACACCTGAAGGGTAACCTTGTCACCCATAATCTTTACCACCTGAGCAAGACGACCACCTACGGTTGCAAGCTCATCGTTACCTACACCTGTCGCACGAAGTGTAATGGTAGCCTTGGTGATATTATCAATCTTTGTATATACTTTCTGAAATGCTTTTGTTGTCATAGCGCGCCTTATTTAGCAAGTTTACTGTTTACCAAAGCCTCAATCTGCGAACGGAAGTTCTCAAACTGCTCTGACTTCCACTCTGAGTAGTTCATCTGACGGAACAAGTAGATAAGATCCTTGAAGAACTTAGAGCACTCGTCAAATACTGCGAAATCAAATGACTTACGGCAGATATCCAATACCATATTATACATCATCTTCTGACGCTCAATAGGGCAGTTAGCATCAATAGCATCGAAGGCATCCTGCTGCAAGATAACTGAGTCCAAAAGCTCACTCTTCCAGAAACGCTCGTGGTACTCTACAGGTACACCGTCATCACCGAGGATGTTAATCTGGTCGTTAGCCTCCTTACCACGCTGCATGATAGTCTTACCAGCGTATACAGACTCAACCCAATTCTTCTCGATATGCTCGTCGAGGTACTCAACAACCTCTGGATACTCCAAGTACTTAGAGTAAGAATCAAGTGGATCGATAGCTGGGTAACGCTTAGAGTCGGCACGACCCTGAGACAAAGCGTAGAAACAACGAGCTGCCTTCTTTGTAGACTCTGTTACAGGCTCCTTTAGGTTACCACCCGCAGGAGATACTGTACCAAGGAAGGTCACAGAACCTGTAGCACCATTGTTCAACTTCACAAGACCTGCACGAGAATAGAAGTTAGAGATAACTGCCGAAAGGTCCATAGGGAAGGCATCCTGACCCGGAAGCTCCTCCAAACGGTTAGACATCTCACGCAATGCCTGAGCCCAACGAGATGTTGAGTCCGCCATTACCAAGACCTTCAAACCCATTGAGCGGTAGTACTCACCGATAGTCATACCTGTATATACAGATGCCTCACGCGCTGCAACTGGCATGTTAGATGTGTTACAGATGATGATTGTACGCTCCATAAGCTTGTGACCTGTACGAGGGTCTACCAACTCTGGGAACTCAGCAAAAATCTCCACAACCTCGTTAGCACGCTCACCACAAGCTACGATGATGATAACATCAGCCTCTGCCTGCTTAGAGATAGCGTGCTGAAGAACGGTCTTACCAGCACCGAATGGACCAGGGATAAAGCCTGTACCACCCTCAGCAAGTGGGTTGAATGTATCGATAGCACGAACACCTGTCTCCATAACGCGCGATGGTCGTGGCTTGTCGGTAAAGCAACGGATAGCCTGCTTAACTGGCCACTTCTGCACCATGGTGATGTTGTACTCGTTGTTATCCGAGTCAGTTACAACAGCAATTGTATCTGTCACCTTATACTCGCCAGCAGCCACAACACTCTTCACAGTATAGTTGCCCTGCATAACGAAAGGTACCATAATCTTGTGCATAACCCACTGCTCCTTAACCTCACCGAGCCATGCGCCAGCCGATACCTTATCACCGACCTTTGCAAGTGGAGTAAATGCCCACTTAGCATCAAAGTCGATAGGGTCAGTAATAGAACCACGGTTGATGAATAGACCATCCATCTTCTCCAAATCGTTCTGAAGACCATCGTAGTTACGCGACAAAAGACCCGGAGCCAAGGTAGCCTCAAGCATGTGACCCTCGAACTCTACCTTATCACCAATCTTCAAACCACGCGTACTATCGTAAACCTGTACATAGGCTTCATCGCCTATGACCTTGATGACCTCGGCCATCATGCGGACATCACCGCAGTATACATGGCATATCTCATTCTGACCAACGGGACCGTCAACCTTAGCAATCACGATGTTCGAGATAATACCGTTTACACGTCCTAATGTTTTCATTCGTTTATTTAGTTTTATTGTTTATTCACAAGCTCCTTGGCGTCAAGCTCATTAATCAAACGGTTGAGCATCTGGCGACCCACCTCTGGTGAGAGGAGTGTCCAGCGTGCTACGATATTGACCTTGACAAGATATGAGAGGATATAGTCGACATTGAAGAAGTCGAAAACGGCAATCTCTTCGGCCTCCGACCAACGGATAGCATCAATCTTGCGCTCCTTCTCAACAATATTCTTCTCGTCGCTAACAGCTGTAATGACAGCATCGATGTATGGAAGCTCGCCACGCAAACCGAAATCGGCTGCCGATGAGCGAGATAGCTGCTCAACAATATCGCCACCACCCACTGTTACATCCCTAACCGAGCGACCCGCCTCGCGTGCGGCAACAGCTGCTGCGATATTGCGAAGGTTACGGTCAAATGCACCCCAACCACGAAGGAAGTGGCTCTTGGACCCAGCAAGCATAGTGTAGTAAGCCTCAAATAGAGCGTGTTCGAAGCTATCGGTAAGAACGATATCCTCGTCGCGATCTTCATCCTCTGCCTCAACATAGTTCTTCACAACTTGTGCAATAGCTGTTGGAAGAAGAGCATAATTACGAGAGTCGAAGACCTCAGCAATCTGCTTCTCCGAGAGGTTACCAAGAGGATTGAAACGCTCACGATGGCTACGATAAGCGATAAGATTTTCGCAATCGTAATAGCCATAGAGAGCCTCTACAGCCTTACGGTCGCTATTCGATAGCTCAGCAAGAATTTCATCCTTTATCTGGCGAGCATCGAAGCCTTTGGTGTCGGAGTCCAACGCCCATTCGCGCAGACCTGCAACCAAATAGTAATACTCCTTGGAGAACATGGCTTACTTAAAAAGCATGTTAGACACCTTCTCGCGCAAGTACTCCTTGAGCAATGCGTCAAAGCTCTCGTCAGTGAATGAGATATAGTATCCGCCATTCTTCTCACCGAGCTTAAAGCCATTCTTAACCTCGTTAGAGTAGCCCACCTCGATACCTGCCTTGAGAAGCTCTGCTGCGCTCTGCTGCATCACTGCATCCAACTCCTTGCGCTTATCCTCCGATAGAAGTGCCACGAGCGATACATCGACAGTCTGCGCATTCCAGTTGTTTGCCACAGCAAGCAACATCTCCTTGATAAAAGCTGCATCCATTGTTGCATTCTTAACTGCTGCACCTGTAGACTTCATAATCACTGCCTCAGCAATCTCGCTCTTAATCTTTGAGAGCGCCTGACGACCAGCAAGGGTAATCTCTGTCATTGCGTTCTTAGCGATATCCTCAGCGCGATCCTCTGCAGCCTTAGCGATAGCTTCAGCCTCAGCCTTAGCATCTGCAACAATCTTTGCAGCCTGCTCCTTAGCCTCTGCCAAAAGACGCTCAGCCTCAGAACGACCCTTCTCCAAACCATCGTTATAGAGCTTTGCGGTTAGCTCCTGAAGTTTGTTGTTCTCCATAGTAAAATGTAATTTTAAGTTATTTTTATATTATTTTCGGTTTTGCTACTCCATGCACCTGCACACATTTATGCGCACACACGCCTTAAAAATCTCACAAATGTATAGTTTATTTTTCTAATATACAATCATAAAAGTCGATTTTTTCCAAGAAGCTGTTTGAATTTTATTTCGAGAGTATTTGAGAGCTATTATAGAACTAATTTTTATATTGTAAAATGCAGGTAATAGTGGGCTATTTCCAAATTTTACAATTAGAAAGAAGTCTATAAGAGCCTCAAAGACTCCGAAACTATTCTCCGAGCAATGATTTAACTCATTTAATAAAATTCAAAACAGCTTCTAATTAGTTATGCACATTTTTGAATATTTGAGGAATTATTGCAAATACAAGAAATAATTCTTACCTTTGCCTATCTATGAAACAGAACAATAATATCGAGCCTATCGTTGTCACGCTTGACGCCGGAGGCACAAACTTTGTATTTGGCGCAATGAAGGGCGGTAAGCCTTGTGCCGAGAGCATCACATTGCCATCTTTGGCACACGACCTCGACCTATGTCTTGGCAACCTTGTAAAGGGTTTTGAGCAGATTATATCTACCCTACCTGAGCGACCTGTGGCTATAAGCTTCGCCTTTCCCGGTCCTGCCGACTACCGCAATGGTGTGATTGGCGGCTTCCTTCCAAACTTTCCATCGTTCCGCGATGGTGTGGCACTCGGTCCTATGCTTGAGGAGCGTTTCGGCATTCCTGTGTTTATCAACAACGATGCTGACCTCTTCGCCTATGGCGAGGCTATGGGTGGCGCACTTCCACGCATTAACCGTATGCTTGAGGAGGCTGGCTCTACGAAGCGTTACCGCAACCTCCTTGGATTTACCTTTGGCACAGGCTTTGGTTTTGGTTTTGTGATGGATGGCAAGCTCAACTTGGGCGATAACTCATGTGTCGAGGTATTCTGCCTTAAGCACCGCGACAATCCAGAGTTTATCGTTGAAGACGGTATAGCTATCCGTGCCGTAAAGCGCGTATATAGAGAACTTTCGGGTGACGAGCGCGAGTTGGAGCCTAAGGATATCTTCTTTATTGCCGAGGGCAATATGGAGGGTGATGCCAAGGCTGCAAAGGAGGCATTCGCAACACAGGGTCGCGTGGCGGGTGACGCTATGGCTACCGCTGCTACACTTATGGATGGTGTTATCGTTATTGGTGGTGGCTTGGCAGCCGCATCTAAGTACTTTATGCCAGCCCTCTTGGAGGAGATGCGCTCAAAAATTAAGACCATGTCGGGAGACACACTCAACCGTGTGCAGATGTCGGTATACAACCTCGATGACAAGGAGGAGTTCAAGCAGTTTGCAAAGGGCAACTCAAAGAAAATCAAGGTCTACGGCAGCGACAAGGAGGTTGTATACGACCCAGAGAAACGCATCGGCATCACAATCTCGGATATCGGTGCAAGCAACGCCGTATCCATCGGCGCATATCTCTACGCTTTGGACAATATTTAGAGATTAGTTAACACATCTATAGGGGGGGGTTATTGGCAATTATTTAGTATCTACTTATGATTGCTAATAACCCTTATCTATTCCATCTACATTCTACTTGCAATCTGTGCTGCGGCAACAGAGAAGAGACTATGGTTATATATCTTTGACAGCGATGTAATACCCATAGTATCAGCCGTAAATATCTCATCCATACGCATTAATGAGTCGGCAGGTATGGGGCGCACGGTAAGCGTAAAGCCCGCCTTACGGATAGCCTCCGAGGCAGTGGTATACTCCACCGTTTCGTATATCGTAGGAGTATAAACCTTGTTATTAAAGACCACAAATATTGGTTGCCAAGGTCGGCTGATAAGTTCCCCTTTACGGTCCACCAACACCGCCACATCACCACTCGACTGCACGCGAGCATCGTACATAGCATCGAGGGCAAGCGTTATCGTGTTTTGGCTGATAAACTCAGGCGTAGGAGCTGTTAGAAGCACGCCCCTTGGTCGCTTTACACGCAATGAAAAGCCACTATAATAACTTGGCTCCTCAACCTCGAAGGATAGCTCACCGAGGGAGTTTAGGCGCATTGCCACCGAGCAGCTAAAGTATGGTGAGAGGCGCGAGAGACGCAGTAGCTGCTCGATAATTCGCTCAGCATCCTCAGCCCTACAGAGCGAGGCAAAGCCAAATAACGACACCGAGGCATCACGCATAAGTTGGATATGATGAGCTACATTGTATGCCTTATAATCAAGCGTATGGATGCGGTGCAAGATATATGGCAAGGTGGGTCGAAACTCCTTAGCCTCGACTATCCTACCATCGTCCCACACCATAAGCCTCATCGCTACATAAAGATTTTTAGAAGCAACTCTTTCAATAAGTCGCCATTATCCAAGCCGCCACTATTGACACCTTTACTCTTAGCATCATACTCTCTAAGTAGTCCCAAGACCCTAAAGAGCTGAGGACCTGTCCACTTACCGATATTTGCCTTTAGCTCCTTAAGCGCATAGAGGTTATTAGCCCTAACTGCCGTCATAAGTTCCATATCCGCGGGCATAGGTATACCCCTCTTACGCGACTGCCACAAGTGATAGTTAAGCAAAAAAAGTTGCTGGAATTGGTTGAAAAGCAGCGTTATGGTCTGTATAATGGGATAGCTCTTAGGGTTATGCGAAAAGTGTTCAGCAATACGCATGGCACGCCCCACATCACGCTTCATCACAGCATCGTTAAGCTCAAAACTGTTGAACTCCTTAGAGATACCGATATATTGTTCTATATCCGAGTCGGTAATCATTCTCTGGGCTTCGGGCATCGAGACCTTGAGTTTATCAAGCTCATGCACCATGCGCGAGATATCCATTCCTACATGCTCCTTAAGCATTGCCATAGCCTTTGGCTCGATACCGAGTCCTTGAGAGGAGATGTAGGAGCTTAGCCATTGGTCAATCTCATACTCCTTGGGGCGTACCGACTCAAAGACTACACCTCCCTTAACACAACTCTTGTAAAACGCCGTACGCTTATCCAAGCCTCTACCCTGCTCCTTATTCTTATAGCATATAACAAGTATTGTCGAGTTCTGCGGAGCCGAGGTATAGTGTACAAGGTTTTCGATTTTCTCCAACTGCTGCGCCTCACGCACAATAACCACCTGATAGTTACCCATCATAGGCAACTGACGGCATAGCATCACAATCTTACCCGTATCGCTATCCGCACCGTATGCCGTAACCTGATTAAAAGAGCGTTCCGCCTCGTTGAGAATTGACCCTCCAAGGCGTTCGGCAATAGCATCAATAAAGTAACCCTCGTCGCCCATAAGCAGGTATATAGGGGCAAAGCGACGAGCCTCGATATCTTTCATTATCGAGTTATAGCTTGCCATTGCATCACTGAATTTTGCCGTCTTTGCCATACTATAGTGTATAACGAGTTATTTTGAGAACATTCTCAGTCTTACGCGTAATAGCGTAGCGGTCATCCAACCTACGACCCACAACCCATACGATATCATCGCCCGAAAGCAACACAAACTGGCGCGACTTCTCTGCCATAGAGACCTTCTTATCGATAAGGTAGTCGCTCAGCTTCTTGCGCCCCGACATACCGAATGGCACAAACCAATCACCCTCCTGCCAACGACGCACACGAAGTGGAAATTTTAGTTTATCGGCATCCAACAACGCCACATTGTCACCTTGGTCGAGCGTATCGATAAAGTCTATGTTGCAATACTCATAATATAGCACTGAACCACCAATATATGAGCGAACCACACCCCTATCCACAATGGTCTCACAGCTATCCCCCTCGTCAATTGGAGCAATGACCACATCGCCACGGTCTACCACAGCAACCCACTCACGCGAATAAAACCTACGCCCCGTAGCATCGGCATCCAAAGCGTGACATAGAGCATCCACAACATCGCCCTTAAAGCCATACTCCGAGTTCAATATCTCGTATATCACATAGTTGCGAGGCAGCGTAGGACGAATCTTCGAGACCCTCAAAGTGTGGATACCGCCATTATGCTCCAACGATTCACCCTTGACAAGGTCGATAGCCGAATTGATAAAATCCTGCGCCTGACTCAGACGCGCGATATTACGGCGCATGATAGTCGTAAACTGAGGGTTTATCTCCTTGAGCATCGGCACAAGACCTATGCGCACCTTATTTCTTAGGTACTTCGTCGAGCGATTTGACGAATCCTCCCTAAAAGGAATACGGTGAGCCACCGCATAGTCATGGATATCCTTGCGTGTGGCAAACATCATGGGTCGCACAATACGACCAGCTTGCGTTGTGATACCCGTAAGACCCCTAAGTCCCGTACCGCGCAACATATTTATAAAGAAGGTCTCAATAGAGTCATTGCTGTGGTGCGCTATGGCTATAGCCGTGTATCCATGCTCATCGCACAGCTCCCTAAACCAAGCATACCTAAGACGACGCGCCGCCATCTCCATAGACTCACCCGTGCGCTCCATCTCGCCCGTAGTATCGAAACGCTTGTTATAGAACTCCACGCCAAGACGCATAGCCTCGCGTTCCACAAGAACCTCATCCTCATCACTCTCCTTACCACGAAGCTGGAAGTTGCAGTGTGCAACGCCAAACCGATAGCCCGCAGCCGCAGTAAGTGCCATCATAACCATGGAGTCGACACCTCCCGAAACAGTCAACAAAATCTTATCGTCGTGCGTAAAGAGCTCGTTCTCCTCGATATATTTTTCAAAACCGTCAAGTAGTAGCATAACTATAGAATGTTTACCTCAGGGCTAATCTCCACGCCAAAGCACTCCTTAACTCGCTGGCACACATAGCCCGCCAAACGCATAACATCGCCACCCGTAGCACCTCCATGATTTACAAGCACCAAAGCCTGACGATCATGCACACCAACCGCAGCATCCCTATAGCCCTTCAAACCCGATTTATCTATGAGCCAGCCGGCAGCAAGTTTTACCTTCGAGTCATCGCCCGCAATAGGATAGTGAGGCATATCTGGATAGCTCTTCAAAAGCTCCTCTGCCACCTCCTTCTCTACGATTGGGTTTTTGAAGAAGCTACCAGCATTACCCAATACCTTAGGATCTGGCAACTTACTTGCACGAATAGCGCATATAGCCTCGCGAATATTTACAAGGGTCGCACCACCACGCGCCTCAACCTCCTTAATCACATCGCCATAGCCGAGGTTTGGTTTGGGTGTACGACTTAGACTAAACTCCACAGCGAGGATAATAGCTACACCCTTTAGCTCCTGCTTAAAGATGCTCTCGCGGTATGCGAAGTGGCACTCCTCGCGACTTAGTCGCTTAACCTCCAAGCTACGAGTATCGAAATACTCCACCACGGTTATCGCATCCTTAGCCTCTGCGCCATAAGCTCCAATATTCTGCACAGGTGCAGCACCCACAGAGCTTGGTATAGCCGAGAGATTTTCAATACCCCACAAACCCTCTGACACACTCCATGCCACAAGCTCATCCCAATCATGCGCAGCCTCAACACGAATATCGACATTAACACCGTCATCTTTGAGAATTGTACGATTGCGACTAATTGGTGTGAATAACACTCCCTCGTATGAGCGTGTAAAGAGTGTATTATTTCCTGCGCCGAGTACATACCACCGCTCAGGGTTATACCTCTCAAAGTACTCCTTCAACTCCTCAGCACCCTCAAACTCAACGAGTGTTGATGCCATCTCCACAACACCGAAACTATTGCGATTAGCAAGGTTTATGTTATTATATATGCGTTTCATAGTGCAAAGATAAAAATTTTTTACTAAATTTGGGGCTAAATATGACAATATTACTCTGTGCATGAGGAAAAGAGCTGAATTTACTAACAACTAAATGTATACTTCTATGTTTAACAACGAAGACATTCTACAGATTGAGGCACGCGGTTTAAGTGTTGCTGAGGTTGAAAAGCAGATTGAGAACTTCCGCAAAGGTTTCCCATCACTCCCTGTAGTGAGAGCTGCAGCTGGTGGCGATGGCGTACTTCAGCTTAGCGGCGAGGAGGTTAAGGTTGCCGAGGAGTACTATAACGCACGCGCTAATGGTTTGCGCACCATTAAGTTTGTTCCTGCTTCGGGCGCCGCAACCCGTATGTTCAAGGAGCTATTCGAGTATGTGAACGACGATAAGCGCACGGCGGGCATCGACAAGCTCATTACAAACCTTGAGAAGTTCGCATTCTTTGCCGAGTTGGCAAAGTATCTCAAGCCACAGATTGATGATAAGGATGTTGTTCGAAACATCATTATAGATGGTCTTGCATACGGTTCAAAACCAAAGGGTTTGGTTACATTCCATGCCTATAAGGAGGGTGCGCGCAAGCCTGTTGAGGAGCATCTTGTGGAGGCTGCGCTGTACGCATCAAATGGCGAGTGTGCCAATATTCACTTTACCGTGTCACCTGAGCATAAGGCGGGTTTCATGGCTCTTCTTGATGAGCGTCAGGGTCACTACGAGAAGAAGTTTGGTATCAAGTACAATGTATCATTCTCGGAGCAGAGCCCTGCAACTGATACTATAGCTGTTAATCCCGACAACACCCCATTCCGCACCGAGGATGGCAGGTTATTATTCCGTCCTGCAGGTCACGGTGCGTTGATTGCCAACCTCGATAAGCTCGATGCAGATATTATCTTCGTAAAGAATATCGACAATGTGACAACCGACGAGCGCAAGGGCGACACAATAACCTATAAGCGCGTATTGGCTGGTACACTACTTCGCCTTCAGGAGCGCAGTTTCGAGCTTTTGCGTGCCTTGGAGCGTGGCGAGGATAGATATGCCGAGGCAGCAGATTTCTTGCGCAAGGAGCTTTGTTGCAAACTTCCAGAGGGCGCATCCAAGGAACTTATTATCAAGACTCTTGACCGCCCTATCCGCGTTTGTGGTATGGTTAAGAACGAGGGTGAGCCTGGTGGTGGTCCATTCTGGGTAGGTGACGAGTACGGCAGAGAGCAGCTACAGATTGCCGAGTCAAGCCAGATAGCCAAAGAGGATATGCACCTTATGAAGGAGGCTACACACTTCAACCCTGTTGACCTTGTTTGCGGTGTTCAGCGCTACGACGGCACGAAGTACGACCTTATGAAGTACACCGACCCAAAGACAGGCTTTATCTCTTCAAAGTCGGCAGGTGGTCGCGAGCTTCGCGCTCAGGAGCTTCCGGGATTGTGGAATGGAGCAATGGCAAATTGGAATACCATTTTTGTAGAGGTGCCAATCTCGACCTTCTCGCCTGTAAAGGTTGTTCAGGATTTGCTACGCCCAGAGCATCAGTAGGCGTAACTAATTAGTAATTAGTAATTAGTAATTACTTAGGAGTTTAAGGAATTTATGGGGGTTTAGGGAGCGGGTATATTATCACCAGCCCCCTAACCTCTCTAAATTCCCTAAATTCTTTTTCCTTACACCTCTCATAATCCATCATAGCCCACTTTTATTGGTATAATTCTTGGTGTGGCATGCTGTACGAACCAATAATTTTACGGCTATGAAAAGATTTCGAACTATCACTATGTTAAGCCTTGTGGCAGTGTTATGCTTTGCTACGGGTGCTAATGCCCAGAGTGGCAATAAGAAGATGTTGGCAGAGTGGCGCGACGGTGACTATATCGTTCGTAGATATGTAGTTACAGAGAATGCACCTCAGAACGCGAACTACGAAATACACTACGCCATAAACTCGGCAAATACGGTTGTAGGCTTCGAGGATAACAGCGAGGAGCTGGCACGCCTCGACAAATTCTTCAGCGACCTTAGGCGAGATACCACTATGCACATATCCAAGATTGAGATTACGGGATATGCCTCGCCTGACGGCACAACAAAGTTCAACTCGGAGCTTGCACGAAAACGCGCTCAAGAGCTAAGCTCGATGCTCGCAAAACGCTATGGACTCAGTGGCAACAACATAGCCATATCCTCTCATGTTGAGCCATGGAGCGCCACGACAGATGCCATTAAGACCTCCAATCTCGACAACCGCGGCGATTTGGTGCGTATAGTAAACTCCAACGAGCCACCTATGACTATCGACAATAGGCTTAAGCATGAGAATACAGCGTGGCGATGGATGAAAAATGATGTGCTTCCAGATATGCGACGCGCAACGGTTACAATCGCCTATACCAAGGATAAGGTTGTGGACAACCGCGAGTATAAGCCTGTGAAGAGTACTCCTACAGAGGTAGTTGTGGTTGAGGAGGTTATCACCGAAAAGCCCGATAAGCGCCACCACGACCATAACAAAGATAAACGCCACCAAAAGCATAAGCGCAATGTTGTGGTACTTAACGAGTGGGACGGCGTGATTATAGATATGGGTGCCGCGACAGAGGGTTGCTGTCCTACATCGTGCGAGTAGAAAGAGTAGAAAGTTGTCTAAATATTTGCAAATAAGATTTGAATATATTATCTTTGCGTGATAGGAATTTAATGGGGGGGGTATATAAATTAGGTCGAGGCGATTTTGAGGGTTATTTCGGATATATTCTTTAGCTTTTACGAGGGCGCAATGCGAGCATTGTAACCGAGGAGAGATGAAGAAGATACCGAAAGAGACTCAAAAGCGACCGAAATATAAATCCTCGAAATACCAATAAACATTAAACTCGGTTTACTAATTTATAGAAAATCGCTTAAACTTTTAACGCAAAATATTATGGCAAATCTTAGATTTTTGAAGAAGGAAATTGACTACCGTTTGGAGGAGTTTGCATTCGATTGCCACATGGCAATCTTCGTACAGCCTAACAAGGAGGAGCAGATTGTTGAGCTTATGCAGAAGGGCGTAGAGTTGCGCAACGCACTCTACCACAAGGCAAACAACCCTGCAGAGCCTAAGAATCGTTCACTCGTTCGCAAGCACTTTACTGCATTGCGCCGCGATATGGCTGAGAGCTTTGCAGGTCTCTTCGCTGACCTCAGCGCAATTTGCGAGTAGTCCACACGAAAACTTTATAGTATGGGGCTGTTCCTGATCTGGGGACAGCCCCTATTTGTATATATAGCCTTAGCCTTGTTGCGGAGATATTTTCTATTTTCAACACAGAGTGTTCCATTTACAAAATATTATCCTACCTTTGGTGTCATAATTACACTCCTACTATATTTTGGTCACATCAAAATATATCCTCTAAAGTGATGTAATCTAAATACTTTTTTGTACATTTGTGGCAACATAATATTTACGCGGAAAGTGTAAGTTTATTCTCGTAGATGCATCTGGTAAATTTTGAAGAGTGAATAGGCGGACATCTTCCTGCGTCATATCCTGTATTCAGGTATGGCGTGGGGCTGCTGCTTTTTTGATTTGCAAGGCTTTACCATAGCCTCTCTACTAAAATAAGTTTTCAGCACCACGCTTTCTTTATTTTTATAAATCACTATCGAGGTGCGGATAGTAATTTGCAAATTAGGTAAAACCATTTATTAACTCAATACAAATTACTATGAAAAAACTATTTTTACTACTTGCTCTTTTGGGTATGGTTGCCACAGGATGCTCCAAGGATGAGGTCGATAAAGGCAACGACAACAAAACAGAGCAGCCTAATGAGAATGAGGGAGGAAACATTCCTGATGATGCCTACATCTCTCTTGACAAGGAGATTGTCACTATCAGTCCTGATGGCGAGAGTGTAGGTGTTAAGGTATATAGCAACTATGCTTGGGAGCTGACTAACAATTGCGATTGGATAACTACTTCTATCACAAGTGGCGATGCAAGCGACACAGGTGTAATAGTCACTCTTACAGCAAATCTTACCTACGATGACCGCGATGGTACAATTGTTTTTAGCTGCGGTAAGGCGAAGAAGCTATTGGTGGTGTCGCAGAAGTTTAAGGAGGCTATTATCCCTGATGCAAACAATACCTTTAATATTCCTGCTGAGGGTGGCGTTGCTGTTATCTCTTATCAAACATCTGTTGATTGTGATGTAGTTATCCCAGAGGAGGCACAAGATTGGATAACTATTGCTCCTGCAACACGAGGCTTGGTTAGCGAGAGTATCACTCTTAATATTTCCGAGAATACAACCTATAGCGCACGCACAGCAGTTGTCAAGGTAGTTGCAAAGGATAATGCTGAACTTGCTGTTGAGTACACTATCAACCAAGAGCAGAAGGATGGTGTCTTGGTCGTTGGGAATAATACTTTTACCGTTCCAAGTACTGGTGGAGAAGTGGTAATCAATTATCAAGCAAATGTCGATTGTGATGTTATTATCCCTGATGATGCGCAAGATTGGATAACTATTTCTCCTGCAACACGAGGATTATCTACATATAGTACTACACTAAATATTGCAGAGAATAACTCTGGTATAGAGAGAAGTTGTGTGATTATAGTTACCTCTCAAGGCGATAATGAACTATTTGCAGAGTATAGCATTATCCAAAATCCGAGATGTTTCCTATATTATACATCAAACGATGGAAAGATAGTAACACCTTATATGAGTTCAGCATTTGGTGCTACTATATTATCTAATACATATAAAGATGGTGTTGGCGTAATAGAATTCGATGCACCTATAACTACGATTGGATATAGAGCATTCGAAGATTGCAGCAGCCTTGAAAGTGTAACTATCCCTGATAGCGTAACTACGATTGGATATAACGCATTCTGGAATTGCAGCAGCCTTACAAGTGTAACTATTGGTGATAGCGTAACTACGATTAGTGATAGTGCATTCGCTGGTTGCCGCAGCCTTACAAGTGCAACTATTGGTAATAGTGTAACTACGATTGGAAGTTCTGCATTCCGTTATTGCAGGAGCCTTACAAGTATAACTATTCCTGATAGCGTAACTACGATTGGAGATTATACATTCTATGAGTGCACCAGCCTTACAAGTGTAACTATTGGTAATAGCGTAATGTCGATTGGAGATTCTGCATTCAGTGGTTGCAGCAGCCTTACAAGTGTATATTGCAAGCCAACAACACCGCCAGCGGGAGGCTCTTATATGTTCGGAGGCAACGCCTC
>JAFXBB010000065.1 GCA_017521945.1 Alistipes sp.
GACTCGTGGTTGGCACCCTTTTTCACGCAGCACATCTGCTGCACTTCGTGTGAGTAAATCATAGTCTTATTAGTTTTTAGTTATTGTGTATTAACATTTTTTGCAAAAATCGTCGCAAAGGTACGAAAATAAAACGGATTTGTCAAACGAGAGTTAATAAATTATTTTATAAAAAGCTATCTGCCTGTCTTGCGCTTTTTTTTTGTTTTTGAAAGACGAGAGAGACGAAAGAGACGAAAGAGACGAAAGAGACGAAAGAGAGGAAAGAGACGAAAGAGAGGAAAGAGACGAAAGAGAGGAAAGAGACGAAAGAGACAACAACGAAGTCGGATATCAATCTTTCTCTGCGTCTCTGTTGTCTCTGTTGTCTTTGTGGTCTCTTATTTCCCTGCGTCTCTTTGGTCTCTCTTGTCTCTATGGTCTCTTCCTGAAAAGGCAAAGCCTTTTAACTAAAGAGATTAAAGAGATTAGAGAGATTAGAGAAATTAGGGAGATTAAGGTTGTTTGAGTGTCAACTCACTAAATTCACTAAATTCCTTAACCTCCCTAACAAAATGCGCCCGACCGTATGGCCGAGCGCAAAATATTAATATATCTAACAATGATTAGAGTGCCTCAAAAGTTACATTAGTAACAGTAACACCCTCAGCCTCATTGTAGAGTGACCCGCTGCCAGTAGTGTAGATTGCAGCATGAGCCTTATAGCCATCATTTGGAGCTATAAGCTTAACATCCTTAACAGTACAATTCTCAAACGCAATTGTATCGTTATCATCAGCATATACAAATGCAACCATACCAGTTGTACAGAAATCGTATGATGTAGCCTTAACAGTTACATTCTCTACATCGCAGTTCTTAAGGGTCGCTGTGATTGTAGATGACGACTCATTGTATACAGTACCAATCAATGGAGCAACCTTATAACCACCGTTGATTGTAGAATTCTTAACGTCAACATTGTCAAGCAATACATTCTGGTATGTATGACCAGTAAGGATAGATGAGTTGATTGAAGCGCTGCTTACAATAGCGTTATCAAAAGTAATATTCTTAACTGTAACATCACCTGAACCAGCAAAACGCTTAAACATTGCCTGACCATCGATGGTAAGGTTATAGATTGTATGACCATTACCGTTAAGCTCCTTGAATGAGAATGCTGTGTCAGCGTGTGAGTCAACAGGAGTCCACGTCTTGCCTTCAAAGTTAATATCAGCGTTAAGATTTACAACAATATCTTTACCAGCTGTCTTATTGGACATCATTGTGTTCAAAGTAGCAAGACCATTAGCGTTAGATACTACATAGTACTTGCCACCACTCATGCCAAGGCCGTTAGCTATCATCTCGTAGCCATCAATGATAAGCTTACCCTTACCAGTTGCGCTATATGGCTTACCAATAAGACCACCATAGTAGAAATCAACGGCAATATTAGTCTTAAGAGTACCAGTGAATGTGCAGTTGGTAAATACTACATCTGCACCACCATTGTTCCATACACCAGCGATACCACCGATCTCCTGAGCCTCCTCAGCCTCCTCAGCAGCGTAGATCTCTACGTTACCAGAGCAAGAGCAGTTCTCGAACTGGTTGCCATAGTGAGCAATACCGAACAAACCACCAACGTCAATTGTAGAACCCTTAACGTCGATATTAGATGTGATGTTCTTGAATAGCTTTGGATCCTCACCAATGAAACCGATAACACCACCTACATATGTGCGGTATGCCGTACCGTTCTCAACAGAGTTAGCATTTACGTATGAAGTCTCATCAACATCAACGGTGATGTCCTCCCAAGCAGCATAAGCGTTGCGACCACCTACACCACCAACATACGCGAAGCCGTTAACCTCAACGTGTCCCTGAACGGTGATGTCATTGAACTTAGAGGTATATGGACTACCAGCAACAACACCAACACCAAGATAACCAGAAACCTTAGCATTCTCAACAACAAGGTTCTTAATCTCACCATTAGTTGTGAAACCGAAGAGACCTACGTAGCTATTATTGCCAGTGATTACAAGATTGCTAATCTTCTTATTCTGACCATCGAAAGTACCCTGGAACTGATTATCTTTGTTACCAATAGGAGTCCACTCCTCATTGTTAAGGTCGAGATCAGCAGCAAGCTTAACAACCTTATTAGAGAAGTTATTACCGCCATTTACCTGCTCAGCAAGCCACTTCAAACCAGCAACAGAGTAGATTGTTGCACCCTCCTCTGTGATATCGTATGCCTTAGCAACAGTCCAAATACCGTTGTCCTCTACAGACCCGTAGCCAGCGACTACATAGTTTTCAGGGTTTGAGTTGAAGTTACCGCCCTTGATGTTAATCTGAGCGTCGTCTGGCTCAACACCAGAGCCCATACCATAACAATTGTAACCACCCTTGAATGTACCGCCAGTTACATTTAGAATAGACTTGCACGCCCAACCTTCCTCATTACGATTGTTCTGCGATGCTAATACTGCATAATTATCAGTAGCAACAGTACCATCATTATTGGCAATCCACTCACCACCAGAAACATTGATAGTAGCACCTGTACTCATAACGATAATACCACACTTAGCACTCTTACCATAACCACCATAAATATTCATTGTAGCGTTATAGCTTGCACCAACAATGGCTCCTACATAGCTGTCTGTACCATTCTGATAAATATTTACATTATCATAGATATTAACAACTGTGTTATTACCTACAGCCTCAATACCAACATAGTTGTTCTTACCAGTGATTACTGTGCCAGCATTAACATTAAGCTCTGAGCCACCGCGAATCTTCGCAACAGCACCACTTGGGTTGTTACCAACAAGGTTTATATCCTCAATGTTGATAGTAATCTTATGCTCGTTTGCTGATGCTGTGCAGAGTGCGCTGTATGCTGTAGTACCAGCATCAAGAGTACCATTCTTGATAGTGATAGTGTTATCCTTGCTACCGTTATTCTTGAAGTATAGCAAGTAGTCGTTCAATGCACCATTCTGCGAGATGGTATAGTCGTTAAGGTCAAGAGTAAAGCTCTTATCGCCAACACAGCCAAGACCATCCTTCCAACCACCGTTGTCGTAATAGTTATTCTCGGTAAATACCTCATCTGCAACAAGGGTGATAGTCCCACCATCCTCAACAGCTGCTACAGCCTTAGCCAATGATGTATAACCTACCTCGCCAATCTTTGCAACATCTGCCTTGTGCTCAACAGTCCAAAGACCGTTCTCAATCTCAACCCAAGCGTAGTCATCGTTAACAAGAGCAATATTAGTACCCTCCTTAGCCTCAGTAGTGAATGTGCCAGCTGTGATGTCAAATACCTTAGAGTTGAACTCACCATTTATATACTTCTTCAATGCAATAGCACCGTTGAAGTGACCACCAAGGATATAACCATTCATCTCGTCAACATCAGTGCCGAAGCCAAGAAGACGAACAGCACACTTTGTATATGTGTCAGCGTTGAAAGTACCACCATTGATAGTCAAAGTACCCTTATTTGCAGATGCGCTTGGAGTCTGGAAGTCGATAGAACCGTTGAAAGTACCACCATTGATAGTTACAATAGTGTTATCATCAGTTGTACACCAAATACGCATAGAGCTGTAGTTAGCATTGTTGGTGAAAGTACCATCATTGATAACAAGTGTGCCGCTATTGTCAATTGGGTGTGGGTAACCGTTAGATGCAACTGTAGCAGAGCTATTATTCTCAACAATACCACCCTCAATAGTTAGAAGACCGCTATTGTGGATAGTGTTTGATACATATTCGCCACCCTGACCGTTGTCTGCATAGCTAATCTTACCAGTCTTATTAGCAGAGTCATCCTTAATTGTAAGAGTACCAAGGTTCTCAATCATTGAGTAAGCAGCAGTCTGAGTCTTAGACTGGCTGATAGTAAAGCCCTTAAGGTCAAGAACTACGCTCTTACCTGCTGGGATAATTAGACCGTAAGTAGGCTCAGCAGCGCGTGTTGAGAGTGTACCTGCAGTAAGAAGGTCGTTAAGGTCGATATCGCCACCAAGTGTGATATTTGCGCTCTCGCCATCTGGAGTGTTGTTGATAATCTCCTGCAATGTTGTTGCAGTATCAACCAAGTTGATAGTCTCCAACTCGCCAAGACCATTCTCAATCTTGATAGTCACATCACCGCCCTCTGTAAGAACAGCACCCTTGATAGTTGTGAGCTTGTTCTTCTCAACAGCGATAGGTGTAGTAAATGATGTAGTCTTGATGATTGCGTCGCCCTCGGTCTTTACATCCATAGAGAACTGAATTGTACCACCCTCAGGAACAAAGATATAGTCTGCAAAGAGAGTTGCCTCAGTAGTGTTGAAATCATCGTACTTAGCATTTGCGTACTCAGCAGAAACAGTCTGGTTAGCAAGAGCTGTGCCGGCTACGCCAGTAACTGCGTCAAACGAGGTATAAACCTTATTGATATACTTGACTGAAACACTCTTAGGCTCGATGTTAAACTTGCGAACATCAGCGATATCGGTAGAGATAACGCGAACCTTAGCGAAAGGACGAGTAAGCTCAATTGTGCCAAGATTTGTGATTGACTGATCTTGTGCAAGTGTAGCCTTGCCGTAGTAAGCATCGCGAAGCTCGTTGTTTGGAGTCCACTCCTTAAAAGTGATGTTGGTCAAACCTGCACCGTCAACATCTGTGTTGTAGTACAAGTCATCCTGAGTACCCTCCAAAACAAGGTCAGCCCAAACAGTGAAATCGTACTCACGATTCGGAGCAAGACGAACAGGGAAAGATACAGATGTGCTCTGGGCAGTCTTTACTGTACGAGACACCTTGCCGTTGTAACGAATCTCAAGAATGTAACGCAAATCGTAATCTGTGTTGTTCTCGAAATTTGTGAAATCGAAACCAGCATTGCTTGCTGAACGGGTAGCCTCTGGAAGCGATACATTAAGCATCACATCACGCTCGCCACCAACCACAACATTCAAATCCTCTGGATCTGTTGAGCATGATGCCAATCCAAGCACCAATGCCGCAAAGAAAAGAATTTTCTTCATGTGTTTTTAGTATTAATTGTTAATTGTAAAATATTATTGTTTGCTCTAATTGCTCATTGTACCTCGTGCGTTATGCGTGCTATGCGCGCAGCATTATGCGCACGCGTGTATTCAAAATAACGCAACGAATTGATAATCACGACAATATGCTTGCTTTACAGATTTTCCAACCCTGCAAACCGATGTAAAATCGTCAAAATCAACTCAATATTCAATGCAAAAATAAACATATTATTCTTTAGGAGCAAATTTTTATGCAAGAAAAAACAAATAAAAAGAGGGTTGAGCTATTAGGGATATTGGTTGTAGGCTTAAAATAAAGCGAAAGGTAAGGTGTGCTTTGTGCAAATTTATATGCACCGCAGCAACCTTACCTTTTAGCTCTTATCCTCAGTATGTTAGAAGACCACTCTAACGCCGAGCTGCATGTGCCAGCGTGATAGGATATCGTCGGTGGTGTAGTTCGCATCATTGAACTTATATACAGGGCGATAGCCGCCATCAACCTGTTGTAGTTCGGTAACGGTCACTGGTGACAATGCCCAATTTGAGGTGCGGTGTACCATGCCCCATGAACGGTTGATAAGGTTTCCGAGGTTTATTATATCGAGGGTTAGCTCCATGCGGCGGTCGCTCTTAGTGTCAAAGTAGAAGGCTTGTGCTACATGCAAATCAAGACGATGTGCAAAGGGCAAAGAGTGTGAGTTACGCTCGGCAAACTTACCACGATTAGCACTCAGATATCCATCCTCCTTGATATAGTCGTTATATGCAGCCTGTGATGTCTCATCTGCCCATAGCATAGTTGCCATCTCCGCCTCTGTAGGGATGTAAATCAGCGAGTTGCCGTTATAAGAGTCGCCATTAACATCAACCTTGCCCTTGGCGTATGTCAGCGAGTAATGCTCGCCAGAGTGACCATTGTAGAGAAGCATAACATTTGTGCCATGCTTGCCATAGCGGCGACTGTAGGATAGCGATGCCACGACCTTATGTGGGAACTCGTAGACAGAGTTGCTTAGTTGCGGATTATTGCTATCCACAGCGTATGTGCGACCCCAATTTGATGAGGACTGCGCCGAGATACCATCGTTCACACTCTTAGACTGCGCGTAGGTGTATGAGGCATTGAAGCGTAGACCATTCACCATGCCCGCAAAGTCGTACTCAAGGCGCGCTGTTGCAGACCATGAGTAGCCCTTCTGAGTGTTGCTAAGACGATATACGGCGGAGTATTCGGATGTCGTAGTGTTGTAGTATGTCGATGATGTTTTTGAGCCTTCGCCACCAAAATAGACCCTCTCGCCATTGTCTGCCGCTGCATGATTTTCGATAAATATGTTGTTTAGCCCCTTGCTATAGTCGGCATCAAGACCGAGCCTTAGACCCTCGTATGTGTAGTCGAGGCTTAGTGCTGTGCGCCACACCTGAGGATAGCGAAAATCCTTATCCACGATGTCTATAGATGGGTTGCTCTTCTTGCCTACGGATTCTGGGTCGGTGCTGAAGTCTGGAGTATTACTCTTCTCCGTAACGCTCATTGAGCGTAATCCGTTGTTCTGGTAGCAGTTAGAGAGCCACACAAATGGAATGCGACCTGTATATACTCCTGTGCTTGCGCGTAATGTCAGGCTTGATGTAAGCTCCTGCTCCCAGCCTATGCGAGGTGATAAGAGGAGTTGTGTGCGAGGTATTTCGCCTGTCTTGCCGTACTTACCAAAGGCGCTTTCGTTGAATGTGTCGTTGAGCTGTGGGGTGTCAAACATCACCGGAATATCGGCACGAAGACCGTATGTCAGCTCTCCAATGTTATGAATATTTATCCTATCTTGTGCATACACGGCAAACTGACCTGTGGTCATCGCGGGATTGCGCTTACCATCGGCAAAGTAGCCATACTGATACTTCGAGGCGTTATCTTCGAGGAAATCATCCAATGAGTCGTAGGTGTATGTGCCTCGTGCATTGGCAAGATAAAGATTATCAGCACGATATATCTCGTTTGAGGTGCCAATGGTGATATCGTGCTTGCCGCGAACAATGTTCAGGTCATCGCCAAAGATTATTACATCCTGATCAAGCATCGTACATCCCGAGTATGGGTCTGTTCCTATTGTCGTAGAGCCATTGCCCTTATCTCCGAGGCCGTTGATAATCACCGCTGGTAGGCTCTTTGGTGAGGTGCGACCATCACGAAGGCGTGTGTAGCCTATGCGAAGGGTGTTAGAACCCCATTGCTTGACGGTGTTAAGCTCCGAAACGAGGGAGTGTGTGCGGTTGATGTTGGTATACTCTGCACCGCGGAACTTAAAGGCTTGCAGTGAGTTACCTGAGTCGTCAGCGTCGGCATAAAGCATGTTGTATCGCAACGATAGGTGGTTGTCGCGGTTGATGTTCCAGTCGATGCGAGCCACAGCAGAGCCTGTGAGTGCCAGCACATCATGCTCCTTCCAGCCGCCTCCGTCGTAGCCTGTTAACGCCTCGTATCTCTTGGCAATGCTCTTCGCCTCATCAAGCGTAATTGCCGATGCTCCGCTGTCCGGGTGATTGGTTGATGGGGTGATGTTGCGGTTGAACTCGCCCGCGACAAAGAAGAAGAGTCTATCCTTAATAATAGGACCTCCGAAAGTCATGCCGACAATGTTGGTAGTCTGCGTTGAAAGAGGTTTGCGCTCTTCGATATCCTCTCCGGGCGTTGTTCCCCAGAAATGCTCATTATTAAAATATGTATATGCTGAGCCTTTGAACTCGTTGTCACCTGAGCGTGTTACCGCCTTGATAGCGCCACCTGTAAAGCCACTTTCGCGTAGGTCAACGGTTGATGTTGAGATAGTTACAGCATCAAGAGCATCTAAAGGTATAGGGTTGGCCTCGGTTAGTGAGCCTGTCATGCCCGTAGTGCCAAGACCATAGATATCGGCCGAGGATGTGCCGTCGATGGTAAAGGCGTTGTAGCGGCTACTTTGACCACCGAGGATGATACCGCCCGCCGCTGGAGAGACAGCCGATGACAGTATGTTTGTAAGGTCGTAAATCGAACGGTCAATCGATGGAATGGTCTCCATATCCTCTCGACCAAAGGTCTTTCCTCCGTTGTTCTTGATCTGTGCCGTGATAACCACATTGCCAACTTCTACGGATGATTCTATAAGCTCTATATCAAATATCGAAGACTCTCCAATTCCGAGAGTTATATCCTTGTACTTCACATCGTTATAACCGATATAGGAGATGGTAATCTCGTATGGTCCGCCCACACGCATACCGCTGATAGAGTAGTGACCTTTGGCGTTGGTGATAGTTCCATATCGGGTACCCGATGGAGTGTGAATAGCTACGATTGTAGCACCTGTAAGTGGGTTGTCGTTGGTTGTTACCATACCTCTTATTGACGAGGTGGTAACCTGTGCCATCGCCACTGCCACGACAAGAGACAGCGCGACAGTTAAAAGCAGTCGCTTCATAGGTTGTGATTTAGGGACACTATTTATGTGTCAGGTTAGTGAATAGCTTGCACACCCGCGGTGCAAAAACGAGTGCAAATATATATAAAAATATTTTTAATTGCGATTAATTTATAAAAAATATTTCTCAAAATATGAATTTATGCGTAGTTGAACTTTTCCATTTTAGGCTATATTACACAATAAAAATAACCATATAAAAGTATAATAAATGTCGTTCCGCAATAGATGAAAATAGTCTTATTAGTTCGCTCTTAATTTTGTCTTTGTGTCATTGTCAAAATATGTGTTTTCTAATAAATATGTAAGATTGTTGAAAAAAAATATAAATCTACGCTTGCTATTTAAGATAAATGGGTTATCTTTGTGCGTTAACTTTGCGCTAAGAATATGGCCGTTTATAAAGCCGTGTGCGCCGATATGGTGATATGTGGCTGTATGCTTGGATGTTAAGGAGAAAAAACTTTAATAACTTTATAAAACTTTATTTACTAAAAACTAATGCTTATGGTTAGAAAAGTTGTACTTTCAATGGTTGCAACTCTGATCTTGGGATGCTTCGGCGCATTTGCTCAAGGTCAGCGTATCACCGGTACAGTAACCGATGAAACTGGTAGCCCAGTTATCGGAGCGGCAGTTGTAGTTGAGGGAACTTCTCGAGGTACTACTACCGATGTATCCGGTTATTATGAGATTGCAGCGGCGGCTGATGCTAACTTGGTATTCTCATACCTTGGTTTGCAGACTCAGACCGTGGCTGTTGCGGGCCGTTCGAAGATCGATGTTATCCTTGCTGCTGATTCAGAGCAGATCGAGGAGGTCATCGTTCAGGCGTTCGGTACTGCAAAGAAAGAGGCCTTTACCGGTTCGGCAAAGGTTATCAAATCTGAGGATTTGGCGAAGACACAGTCTTCATCTGCTGCCAGCGCACTTGTTGGTAAGGTAGCGGGTCTTCAGACATCACAGGGCTCAGGTTCGCTTGGTTCAGAGCCAACAATCCGTATCCGCGGTTTCGGTTCTATCAATGCAAGTCAGGATCCACTTTGGGTTATCGATGGTGTACCTTACGATGGCGATATGAACAATATCAACATGGCTGATATCGAGACCATGACAGTCTTGAAGGATGCTGCATCTAACGCACTTTATGGTGCTCGTGGTGCTAACGGTGTCATCATGGTGACTACAAAGCGTGCCAAGGCCGGTGATGCTCGTGTAAACTTCGATGCTAAGTGGGGTGTAAACACCGCTGCTCGCAAGCTTTACGACTATGTAACAGATCCAGGTCAGTACTATGAGATGCACTATGCTGCATTGTACAACTACTTCCGTGATCAGGGTAACGATACAGGTGCTGCTTATAGCAAGGCTGTATCTCGTTTGACCTCTAACGATATCGGTGGTTTGGGTTACAATGTGTTTACAGTGCCTGAGGGTCAGAACCTTATCGGTACAAACGGTAAGTTGAACCCTAACGCTACACTCGGTCGCGTAGTTGAGAACAAGGACGGCGAGAAGTTCTTGATCACTCCAGATGATTGGTACGATGAGTTGTACGACCCATCATTGCGTCAGGAGTACAACTTGAATGTTTCAGGTGCTACAGAGAAGTCATCATTCTTCGCATCACTTGGTTTGTTGGACAATGTCGGTATTACCGATGGTTCTGATATGCAGCGTTGGACAGCTCGTCTTCGTGGTGATTATCAGGCAAAGAAGTGGTTGAAGGTTGGTGCTAACATGAGCTACACTCGCTTTGAGTGGAACGGTGCATCTTCAGCAAATGAGGGTGATGGTTCTACAGCCGATGTATTCTCTGCAGTAGCAAATACTGCTCCTATCTATCCTGTCTATGTTCGCGATGGCGAGGGTAACATTATGAAGGATAAGTATGGTTGGCCAATCTACGATACAGGTGATGGTCGTTACCACGGCGTGATGAGCGCAAGCCCATCTCAGTCTAACCCATTGCAGCTCATCTGGTTGGATGAGTCTAACTCAGAGGGTAACGCATTCGGCGTTAACGGTTTCGCAGACTTCATCATCACTGAGGGTCTTAAGTTTACTGTAAACGGTGCTATCGCAATTGATGAGACTCGTTCTACATCACTCTCTAACCCATACTACGGTCAGTTCGTAACAAACGGCGGTATCGTAACTAAGGGTCACAGCCGTCAGTACACTCACAACTTCCAGCAGTTGTTGAGCTATGCTAAGACATTCGGTTTCAACGAGCAGCACAATATCGATTTCTTGCTCGGTCACGAGACATACTCTACACGCTATTATTATGTAGGTGGTGGTAAGTCTAACATCTTCTCTACAGACAACAACGAGCTTGCAGGTGCTGTAGTTGACCTTGGTAGCGCATCTTCTTACCGTACAGAGTATATCAACGAGGGTTACTTCTTCCGTACTCAGTACAACTACGATGAGCGTCTCTTCCTCTCTGGTTCTATCCGTCGTGATGCAACAACCAACTTCCACCCAGATCACCGTTGGGGTAACTTCTGGTCAGTAGGTGCTGCATGGATTATCAGCCGCGAGGGTTGGTTTAACTCATCTGCTATCAGCATGTTGAAGGTTAAGGCTTCTATCGGTTCTCAGGGTAACGATGGTATCGGTTCTTACCGTTATACAGATATTTACTCTGTAAGCAACGATGGTTCTGGTGGTATCGCCGTAGCATTCGGACAGAAGGGTAATCCAAATATTACTTGGGAGACCAACACCAACTTCAACACCGGTGTTGAGTTCGGTTTGTGGCGCGATCGTTTGACCGGTAGCATCGATTTCTTCAACCGTACAACTACCGACATGTTGTTCTCAGTTCCTGTTCCTCCATCACTCGGTTACTCATCATACTATGATAACATTGGTGATATGGTAAACCGTGGTATTGAGGTTGAGTTGAGCTTTGACATCGTTCGCACACGCAATGTGACATGGACTGCAGGTTTGAATGCAACACATGTACGCAACAAGGTTCTCTATTTGCCAGAGATTCGTAAGGATTTCGAGATTGATGGTTATGAGGGCTTCATCAATGGTTCACAGATTATCGCTGAGGGTCTTCCTATGTTTACATTCTTGCTCCCAGAGTATCGTGGTGTAAATGAGAATGGTGAGGCTCAGTGGTACTACAAAATACCTAAGTATGACAACGAGGGTAATATTATTGAAGGCGAGTGGGATGAGGGCGTAACTACTACATATAGCTATGCTACTCAGACAACTTCTCGTAAGCTTAAGGGTTGTGCAACTCCTCTTTTGTATGGTGGTTTCAATACCAGCTTGTACATCGGTGGTTTTGACTTCTCGATTGCTTTCGACTACCAGATCGGTGGTTTGACATACGACTCAGGTTATGCGAGCTACATGTCATCTCCACAGGGTACATCCGTAGGTCGTAACTACCACAAGGATTTGTTGAACGCTTGGACTAAGGGTTCTAACGAGAACACACAGATTCCTCGCTTCCAGTATGACGATGTATACTCATCTGCAACATCTGACCGTTTCTTGACAGATGCGTCATACCTCAATATATCTAACATTAATGTTGGTTACACATTGCCAGCTAAGTGGTGGAACAACAAGATTCAGGGTATTCGTCTATATGTTGCTTGTGACAATGTTTACTACTGGTCTCGTCGTAAGGGTCTTGACCCACGCCAGAGCTTCAGTGGTGGTTCAACCAATGTAAACTACTCACCAATCCGTACTATCTCAGGCGGTGTATCATTGACCTTCTAATTATAAATATTGATTATGACTATGAAACTTAATAAGATTTTAATCGCTACAGCTGTCTTGTTTACAGCTACAGCATTCACTGGTTGTATCAGGGAGGTCTTTCCAAAGGAGTCTGCTATTACCGAGTCGCAGCTTAGTCAGAGCGACGCCGGTATGGAGGCTATGTTGAAGTCAGTACCTGCATCTATGGCAGCCCATGTTGCTGTAAGTTACGACCACTCTGATTTCGGTTATCACTCAATCGGTCTTTATAAGGATCACCATGCGTTGACCATGTTCCCATGTACACGCGCTGATCGTGGTGGTAACCCATACTACTCTCGTATTCAGGCACCTAACTATGGCTTTGATATGGGACCTAACGGAGGTTATACCCACTTCATTTGGTATAACTACTACCCATTCATCAAGAAGGCTAACGATGTTATCGGTGCTGCTGGTAATGATGAGAACTTGCAGGAGTTCCGCGTAATCGCAAAGGCTTTCCGTGCTTTGTTCTACTTGGATATGGTAGGTTATTACGATAGCCTTGAGGCCTATGCTCCAGAGCTTCCAAGCTACAACACAGATTTGTCAGCAGTTAAGGGTCTTATCGTTCCTATCGTAACAGAGAATACTGATGAGGATGCTGCTAAGAAGAACCCTCGTGCAAAGCGTGAGGATATGTTCAAGTTCATCTTTGAGGACTTGGCAGATGCTGCTGAGACTATGAAGATGTTCGAGACAGATACTGAGTTCAAAGCAACTGTTTATGGCTCAACTCCAACCTACCCACAGTTGGCTGCAGTATATGGCTTGTATGCTCGTGCTTATATGTGGCTTGGTCAGTTTGAGGCTGGTCTTTACTCTAACAACGAGGGCTACGAGAATATTCTTACAGGTGCTGATGCTTATGCTAAGGCTAAGGAGTATGCTGAGTTGGCTATCTCAACAGCTAATGTTCCAATGATGAGCGAGGCTGAGTGGACAAGTGTTACTCAGGGCTTCAACACTGTTGTTCCTGCATGGATTTGGGCTACTCAGATGTCAACTGATACCGTTATCAATAACCTCTTGGCATTTGCTGCTCATATCTCTCATGAGGCATCATACGGTTACGGTCCTTTGGCTTGTGTAGGTGTTTCTAAGAACACTTATGACCGCTTGGGTACAACCGATTTCCGTAAGAAGCTTATTATTGGTGAGAATACTACTTATGAGGAGTTCAAGAAGTATACCTCTATGCCAAAGGATGAGTGGGAGGAGCTTGCTTACCGCGCACCTTATTCATTCTTCAAGTTCCGTCCGGGTCAGGGTGAGCGTGTTGACTACATGGTAGCAAACGCAATCTCATTGCCTGTTATGCGTATCGAGGAGATGTACTTCATTGCAATGGAGGCTAAGGCTCACCTTGGTGATACTACTGGTGCTCTTGCAGATCTTCAGTCGTTTATGTCAAACCGTGCATCGGTTTATGTAAACAACAATTCAGATTATGCTAAGCTTATCGATGAGATTATCTTCCAGAAGTCAGTAGAGTTCTGGGGTGAGGGTACCATCCTTTTCGATATGAAGCGTTTGAACATGGGTGTTAACACCTTGAATCAGAACTATCAGTCAGGTATGTTGTTCAACTCAATCAACCCAGATGGTAATGATCCTCAGTATAAGCGTCTTCCATGGTGGAATCTTCCAATCCCTTCTGGTGAGTCTACAGTTAACACTGTCCTTAAGTCGACTGTTGGCCCAGACCCATCATACGGTGTTGAGTCTGAGGATGCTATCTAAGGAGTAGGCTATTTGAAATTATTAAATAGGATAAAAGTATGAAAAATATAAAGTTTTTATTTCTGCTTGTAGCAACACTCTTTGTTGGCGCGTTCACCTCATGCCAGCAGGAGGAGGATTGGGCTCCAGGTAAGCCTGACTCTGCATTGAGTGTTTACTTCCCAGTAGATGTCAATGTTGCAGAATTTGCATCTGTTGACAACGATGATACTGTGGAGATTGATGAGACTACAACAGCAGTTTTCCCTGTATATCGTCCGATTGCAGGTGAGAAGATGACAGTGGAGATCCGTTCTCGTATTGTTAACCCTGATGCTGTTGTATATAGAAAGTACGATAGTAACGGTAAGCTTCTATATGAGGTAAATGCTGCCGAGGCGTTTACAATCGCTGAGAGCATTACATTTGATGCGGATGAGACCTTGACTTACCTCCAAATTGATCTTAACGAGAAGGTTGAGAGCCTTTCAGTAGGTTCTTTGTTCGAGGTTGAGATCATGGTTAAGGACTCTGCTCATCATGGTAGCTATGGTCTTTACCGTAAGACCCTAAGTGTCGGTATTCCTGAGACATGGAAGGATTTGGGTGAAGATTACAAGGATGCAGATCTTAAGAAAGGTACATATCGTGATGACTTCTTCGCACCTTTGTATTCTCAGCCTGCAGGTAATGTGGTTTCTGTTGTTATCGAGGAGAGTGAGTCTCGTAAGGGTGTCCTTCGTATGAAAAATGTGTTCTCACAGGATAATATGGTGGTAATTATCGGCGGTACACCTTCTGATATGTCATTTACAAGTGGCGATACATACATCTTGATTGATGCGCGTAAGCCAGATAGTGTCTACATCCCATTCCAGTCAACAGGTGTCGGTATTCCAGGTTATATGGACAATATCGGTATTGCATCAGGTGCCTCTATTGGTGCAGAAAATGCGGTATTGGAGAATGGTATTATCAACTTTGCAGCTAATACTGTAGGTATGTTGGACTACAATACTGGTTCTGGTATGTATGCTAACCAAAGTGGTCTTATGCGTATCACTCTTCCGGGTGTAAGCATTAAGGATTACGCACTATCTGTAGCATTCACAGGTACTCAGTCATCTCCAGACAATAGTGAGACTGTCGCAAACTTCGATTTTACTGTTGGTAGCGATGTGAAGAACTATCGTTTCGTAGTTGTTGAGGGTAATGAGCCTTCATTTGAGCAGGTTAAGGAGGGTTCAGGTCTTAATCAGACTTTCAAGAATGTTCCTCATGAGGCTATCAAGCAGATTGTCGCTGCTACTGCTAATGCTGATGGTTCGCTTGTACTTCCAGAGGATTATGTTATCCCTGAGGGCGAGGAGAGCTATGTGGAGAATGCTGCTGAGTCTCCAGCAAGCGAGACTGCATGGTATATTACTATGCCTAAGCCTGAGATTTATACATTATTTGCTGTGGCATACGATGAGAATGGCGAGGTCGTAGTTGACGACGCTGGTCAGTATAAGGTTGCAAGAGTTCACTTCTACTACCATCCATCAAATATGAATCATGGCGATCAGGTGCCTGATATTGCTCCTATGCAGTTGACACTCGGCTCATTTATGTCAGTTATAGGTAATCCTAAGTATGCGGCTTCATACCCAGAAGCATTTATACTTTGCTTGGATATGCAGTGTGCAGATGCAGACCTTCTCTCAAAGATTATGTTCTACTATGCTAAGACATCTGAGCTTGAGGAGGGTTGGACTGCTGAGTCTGTCCTTAAAACAGCTGAGGTTACTGACTATTCAAGCTGGATTCCTGATGTTGAGGCGGGTACTGCACAGATGTTGCTAAATTCTCTTACCCCTGATACAGAGTATACAGCATTTGTGTCAGTGACAAGTATCTATGGTAAGACATACTACTACTCAGTTTCAGCTAAGACTGCTCCATACACATTCGATGTGGCTATCGGTGTTTATGAGTTGACTGAGGGTGACAACAAGATTAAGTTTGAGCTTGTTCCATTCTTTGCAAATTCCTATATGAATGATCCATATTGTGGTGAGTTGTACTATGTTAACTGGATGTTTGACGAGAACTCTCCATACGCAAAGATTGAGGAGTTCCCTATGGTAGCTTTCAGAATGCCTGGATACGATGCTATTGTATGTTATGGTCAGGTTGACGGCTACAAAGGTACCTTCTTTGCATACGACTTCCCATATTTGGATTACGATAGTGAGAATAAGGCTACTACCAATCCTGATAAGGTTTGGGGCTTTGAGAGCTCATCTGAGGCGGACTATGACTTTAACTATGAGTCAATGGTTCTTTACTACAATGAGGATGGTGTTGTCAACGAACTTGGTACATACTTCCGTCAGTACTTGAAGGAGACTATTACTACTGAGGAGAATGGCGAGGAGAAGACCGAGGTTGAGACAACTTACCCATTGGTATTTACTCCAGATGCAACAGTAACTTGTGTTGAGAACAAGAAACCTGTTATTGAGGACACTGAGGAGGTGCAGCCTACTCCAGATCAGCAGGCAATGAAGCTTGGTGTTAGCAATGTTAAGAGACATGCTAAGCTCACTGTCAACAAGAACTTGGTTTTTGATGCAGTAAGTGTTCAGTAATCATAAGCATAATTCCTATAGGGTGGCTCTGTCCATCGTGATATAGCCACCTATGTAGGAGAGTATGAGAATGATAAACAATAAAAACAAAATTAAACTTATGAATAAGGGTAAGATTTTATTGATATGCTTGGCAGGTTTGTTTGCTGCTGCATGTGCTAAGGACAATGTTGATCAGCCAGCAGTGTCAGCACCTGAGGCATCAATTGCCAAGAAGTTCGTTAATACCTCTTCAGATGCTGTTGCTGGATCGCTCCTTGTTTATGTTGACAAGGCTGCTGTGGCTCAGCTTGAGTCTGCAAATGGCTCTGTTTATACAGGTGTTAGCGCAATTGATAATGTTGCTCAGCAGATTGGTGCCACAAGCGTCAAGCAGTTGTTCAACATGAAGATGAATGCCGATCTTAAGAGAGAGCTTGGCATGGATCGTTGGTTTACAATTCAGTTCCCAGAGAGCGTGAATGTAGACGATGCTGCTAAGGCATTGGCTGCAACTGATGTTGTTAAGCGTGTAGAGTTTACAAAACCTATCGTTGCACCAGATGTTGACGAGCCTGTTGTTGTTGAGCTTAATGGTGCTGTTACTCGTTCTGGTGAGTTCCCTAACGATGAGAGTTTCAACATGCAGTGGCCTTTGCTCAATGTTGGTAACCCTAATAAGCCTACAGGTGAGATAACAGATGAAGATGGTAATGTTGTTGAGACATATTACTCTCCAGCTGACTATGAGTATGAGGGCTTTATTCACCCATACATCCGTGCAGGTTATGATATCAATGTAGTTCCTGCGTGGAATCATACTAAGGGTAACCGCTCTGTTATCGTTGCTGTAATTGATCAGGGTGTTGATTACATGCATCCAGATTTGGCTGCAAATATGTGGGTAAACGAGGGTGAGATTGCAAATGATGGTATAGATAACGACGGCAACGGTTTTGTTGATGATTACCATGGCTACAACTTCATCGACAACCCAGATGTAGAGGGTTGGGGTACTCATGACGGCGAGGTGGTTGTTCCTGTTAAGCCACAGTCACACGGTACACATGTTGCAGGTACTATCGCTGCTGTGACAAACAATGGTAAGGGCGTTGCTGGTATTGCTGGTGGTTCTGGTGAAGGTGACGGTGTTCGCATTATGACCCTTCAGATTTTGGGTGGTGATAACACAAGTTCTGACCAGAATTCTGCAGTTCGCGCTATGGAGTATGCTGCCGATATGGGTGCTGTAATCTCACAGAACTCATGGGGTAACAACCCTGGTGTAATCACCTCTGATAGCAATTATAAGGTAGCTCAGTCAGCTCGTTATGCTGCATTCAACTACTTTATGAAGAAGCAGAATCACCCAGCTGTTGATGGTGGTATCATCGTCTTTGCTGCAGGTAATGAGTCAGCTCCTATGGCTGGTTACCCTGGTGCTTACAACGAGTACATCGCTGTAACCGCACTCGGTCCTGATGGTCTTCCTGCATCTTATACAAACTATGGTCCTGGTTGTAACATCGCTGCTCCTGGTGGTGAGTACTTCTCTAACCAGTTCAGCCATGCAAAGGAGACAGGTTGCGTACTATCAACTCTTCCATGTGAGCGTGATGCGTCAGGTAACATCACTAATGGTGAGGTTTATGGTTACATGCAGGGTACATCTATGGCTACTCCTCATGTTTCTGGTGTTGCTGCATTGGCACTCTCATACGCTGAGGATCTTGGTAAGTCATACACAACTGATCAGTTTAAAGAGATTATTCTAACATCTGTTCAGGATATCAATGCTTACCTTCTTGATGGCTATGTCAAGTATGACTCTAACGGCTACGAGATGCAGCTTGCTCCTTACCGCAACAAGATGGGTACAGGTCTTATCGATGCTTACCGTGCGTTGGCTGCTATCCGTGGTATGGTTTGCGTACCTGCTGTAGCAGGCGAGGAGAATGTTGTAAACATCAAGTCTCTTATAGCTGATGGCAATACATCTATCAACACTCTTGAGGAGATTATCATCCCTAATAATGTTCGTGAGCGTCTTGGTATCAAGAACGAGACAATCTTCGGTGATGACCTTATCTTCGAGTGCGAGAACACTGGTACAGGTGTAATCAAGATCGTATTGATTGGTGGTGGCGACCAGATTGGTGGTGGTAACTCTATGGGCGGTATGCGCCTTGAGAAGGAGATTGCTATCATCTCTCGTGCCGGCTACACAATGGATCCTAACGATGGTACTATTGATGGCACAAACGGCTGGTTGTAGTAGTTACACATTAAAGTAATAATTTCTAAAGGAAAAGAATTATGAAGAATCTTAAAATATGGTCACTTGCGCTTGCGTTGCTTGTAGCAATGGTTGGTTGCGAGAAGCCTGCAAGTGAGCAGCAGGATGAGAAGCCTGTAATAGATGCTCCATTCAAGGCGGTATCTACAGATAAGCTCCCTGAGTTGATTGCACAGTCATGGAAGCTTGTAGAGTATGCCGGTCAGCCTGCCGAGTTCGATGTTTACATCGAATTTACTGCTGATGCATTCGATCTTTATGAGCGTATTTATGGTTACGAGTATCTATATAACACCGGCACTTATACACTTAGCGGTGACAAACTAACAGGTGTGTATGCTAATGGTGATAATTGGAATAACGAGTATACCATTAAGATTGCTGAGAAGCCACTTCGTCTTCGTCTTATTGAGAGCAATGGCGCATACGCTGAGTACCTCGCTGAGGAGATTCCTGCTCATATCAAGGCTGTAAAGCCAGAGACTCCAGAGACTCCAGAGACTCCAGAGACTCCAGAGACTCCAGATACTCCGGATACTCCAGAGCAGACTTCTACTCGCGCATATAGCTACTTCTTGTAGTATTGTGTGATGGGGTTTTTCCTATAATTGAGTCGCTCGACATTATGTCGAGCGACTTTTTTTTTAATTTCGTAGATATCATTACGCAGCTATAGAGAATTTTTTCGTATATTCGCACCGTGGATAGTGTTGTTTTGAAATTAAGCGTAACTAATTAATA
>JAFXBB010000066.1 GCA_017521945.1 Alistipes sp.
AGTTTACTTATGGTAAATGAGCATTTTTCAATCAAGCCAGATGCCAAAAGACCCAACAAGATAATGCATTAAAGTAACTTTTTCTTTGAAGGAATAACTAAAAACTCCTTCAAGTAGAACGGCTCAAAGTATGCAATATCTTCGAACTTCTCTGCGTTAAATGCCTGTTCTGCAAGGGCGACGATACCACGAGCAGATGGTGTTACTGATACATATATTGCATCTGATAGCACCTCACAGCACTTTTGCGCGCCATTGCCAAAGATGACAAATTTTCCATCTTTGCGCCACTGGGTGAAACTATCCTCCGTAATTATCTCTGCAGACACATCTGTCTTAGCAATACCATTAGTATCGAAAATCTGCGTATAGACCTCCATACGGCGTGCATCGACCATAGGGCATAGATGCGCAGTTGACCAATCACCCTCCTCAATATCGAGGATGCCTGCATCGAAGTCTTCGCGTGCCACCTCGGTAAGAGCATCGAGCGAGCCAATGGCAATAAGTGGAATATTAAGCGCATAGCACATACCCTTAGCGAATGAGACACCTATGCGCAAGCCTGTATATGAGCCTGGGCCCTTACCCACAGCTATAGCATCAAGGTCTGAGGGCTGCACGCCCGTCTCCTTGAGCAGTTCATCAACAAAAAGTGCCACCTTCTTGGCATGGTCACGACCCTCGTCACTCTCGCGTAGAGCCATAAGCTCGCCATCGTTAGCCAAGGCTACGGAACATACATCTGTACCTGTTTCGATTGATAATATTAGTGCCATATCGCTATCTTCTATTTATCTTCATTGCCTTATCCATCTCGCGCTTAGCATCGTTCTCCTTGATATACTCGCGCTTATCGAAAGACTTTCGACCACGCGCAAGACCGATAGCCACCTTTGCCAAGCCCCTGTCATTGAGGAAGAGTCTAAGACCTACAACCGTAAGACCTCTATCCTGCAATGCACGCTGTAACTTATTAAGTTCCTTGCGGTTAAGAAGCAGTTTTCTATCGCGCTTGGGGACATGGTTGTTGCAAGTCCCCCATGTGTACTCTGCGATATTCACATTTCTAATCCAAAGTTCGTTGCGTTCGAAGTAGCAGTAGGAGTCGACAAGCGACGCCTTGCCAAGTCTAAGTGACTTAATCTCTGTTCCAACAAGCACGATGCCCGCAACATACTCCTCCAAAATCTCGTAGTCGAATGTTGCACGCTTATTGCGGATATTAATATTTTTATAGTCTGCCATACTTATCTATACGCGTTACCAAATTATCCAAATTAATCCATCCCAAGTCACTCTTCGGCACACCTTTTGCCACTCGGTGATGTGGGTGGACTCGGATAAAGGTAACTAATTCTTTTATCTTTGATATGTTTTACACATCTTTTAAGTTTATTTTCTGTTTGCACACAGTTAGCGTAGTGATACGCTAACACTCCGGGTTCACCTTTTTTATATAAGTCGTCCCGCTGTTCGTGCAATCTTCACTCTCACCGCCTGATACTTCGTGAGCATAGCCATCACAGCATCCTCCTCCTCGCCTGCACCCTCAGCCAAGCGCGCCTTAAGCTCCTTTATGCGCTTGTCAAGCGTGCGCCACTTATAGACCATCATAGCCTTTGGCACACCCTCGGATAGCTGCTCCTCGGCACTCTCGATATGCACATCCTTCTGCTGCCATATCTTGCTTATCACATAGTTATCATCCGAGGTAAGGAGTTCAATAGCCGTAGTGCTTATATTGATGTCTGTATTGTTGATAAAAATGTGTGTTGGCACCTCTACACCATCACCTCGCGCCTCCCACTCCGAGCGATAAAGCTCCGCAATGGCGCGATAGGCATCTATATCAAACTGCAAGCCATCATTGTCAAGCTCCTCAAATATGAAGCGTGCAACATTGAATGTCACAACATCTCGACCCTCTATAACCTCGCAATCCAAGTGACCATACTTTAGCAGATACTTTGTCAATTCGCGTTCTAAAGTCTCGGGCGTCGTACCCACAGCCGTAGGGTTAGCATCAGCGATATTGGTGTTTATCTCGGGGCGTGCCACGGTGAGCGACGATGGAGAGAAAGCCTTACGCTCGCGTTGTTGCTGGTGAAGAAGGAAATTCTGTGCCTCGCTATTACCCTTCACACCATCCAACTGTCGCGCCACAGCCACAGCTAAGGTGTTAAGGTCAACATTCATAATCTCAGCACAGTAGCGCACATACTCCGAGCGTTTAATCTCATTAGAAATAAGGGCTATCGACTGCACCATATCGTTTATGGCGTTTGTGCGCATAAGCGGGTCGTTGGTAGCCTCACCCAAGAGAAGTTTAGCCTTAAATGCAAGGAAGTCCTGTGCATTATCCTTGATGTATGCTCTAAGAGTTTCAGAGTCATTAGCACGCGCAAAGGTATCGGGGTCATGCTCCTCAGGGAGTAGCACAATGCGCACATTCATACCCTCCTTAAGGATGAGGTCAACACCTCTAAGTGCCGCCTTGACACCCGCAGCATCGCCATCAAACATTAGGGTTATATTGCTGGTAAAGCGGAAAATAAGGCGTATCTGCTCCTCGGTAAGCGATGTGCCGGATGATGCCACAACATTCTCCACACCAGCCTGATGCATCGATATAACATCTGCATAGCCCTCCACAAGGATAGCCATATCCTCCTGCTGTATCGCCTTCTTGGCAAAGAAGAGACCATACAACTCACGACGCTTGTTATATATCTCGCTTTCTGGGGAGTTCTGATACTTTGCAACCTTCTTATCGGTGCGAAGCGTACGACCACCAAAACCTACAACTCGACCAGATATGTTGTGTATCGGAAAGATTACCCTATCATAAAATCTGTCGCGCAACGCTCCATCCGACTCACGCGCTATAGCAAGACCTGTAGAGAGTAAGAACTCCTCCTTATAGCCCGCGCCACGCGCATCATCCGACATTCGGTGACCAGATGAGGGACAGTAGCCGAGTCCAAAGCGTTTGATTGTAGCATCCGAGAAGCCACGCAGAGATGAGAAGTAGCTAAGACCCACACTACGCCCCTCATCCTCATACATCATATATCGCTGGAAATACTCCGCTGCCCACGCATTGAGCGCAAACATACTTTCGCGGTTGTTGTTGCGAGCCACATCCTCCTCGGTCATCTGCTCCTCGCGTACCTCGATGCCATACCTCTTTGCAAGCATGCGTAGAGCCTCAGGATAGCTTACGCTCTCACTCTCCATCACAAAGTTTATGGCATTTCCCGATTTACCACAGCCGAAACATTTGTATATACCACGCGCTGGCGAAACCTTGAACGAAGGGGTCTTTTCGTTGTGAAAAGGACAGCACGCCTCATAGTTTACGCCCTTGCGTTTGAGCGTAACATAATCGCCAACAATATCTACGATATTGACAGCTGCATATATTCGATCTATGGTTTCACGATCAATCATCACGCAAAAGTAATAAAAAGTTTAGAAAGTATGATGTACTTCGTATAAGATTATCTAAAAGTAGTGGCAAAATAGTAAGGGATGACTCGAAAGTAAATCAGTCATCCCCTTTCCGTTGTGAATAAAAAGATGTAGTTTCAGGCTTACGAAGCCCGAAAAAGCGGATTTTACTAAGCGTAAATGAGCATTCCCGGGGCAAGCGTTTTGTTGTTAGAAGGTATTAGATACAACGCTCGGCGAATTTCGAAGCAATCAAGCGGAAGCAGATGATGCCTTATCACAAGAAAGACATATATTAGCACCACGACCTTCTTTCTTGTCAGAGTGGTGCAGTAGTGACGCTGACATGAAAAAG
>JAFXBB010000067.1 GCA_017521945.1 Alistipes sp.
ATATCACCTCTACCACGGTCTATCAGGTCTACCACCACCGCCACCGGGGCCACCGGGGCCACCGCCACCGGGACCTCCACCAACATTGCCTATGGTTGTCACAACACTCGTTGGAGTGAAGTCTACGAGTGATGTTCCGCCACTCCATATACCACCCAAATAGTAGCCCTGCCAAGTATCGCTATAGTCACTTAATGTACCACCCAACATGATTGAGTATGTTGCTCCATTAGTTATTTCGGGCGTTGAGAAGAATAGGGCAGAGTTGCTCGCTGTGGCAGGTAGCTCAAATGTTAGTATTGGAGTATTAGAGGCATCCAATACAGATATCTTATCACCCATAGATGCTGCTACACCGCCATATACCACTGAGTATTGTTTGCTTGCGGTAGATGGAGTACCCATCATTGTGCCACCAAGACCGATTGCTACGCCGCCATTGATAACAAATAAGGTGCTGTTGTCAACATCGATACCGCCTTCTGGTTCGCGTGAACCTATACCAATGAATACACCTCCGTTAAGCGTTAATGTGCCGTTGGAATCTATGCCATCATTATTTGTAGCTTGCGCGAATACTTTACCACCATTCATATTTATAGCCTTGCCAGCGTTGATAGCATCATCATAAGCTTTGATGATAGTATCACCACCATTGAAGGTCAATATGGCCTTGCTCTCCATACCCTCCGAACCCTCGCTTACGCCTGTTACCGAGATATTTAAGCTACCACCATTGATTGTGATGTCGCCATCGGCACGAATACCCTTTGGCGAGGATGTTAGCGAATTAGAATATCTGTACTGACCACCCGTTGTGGTGATACTAACAGTGCCACTGTTTACCTCCAAATTTCCATCGGCACTTATACCCTTACCACCTGTACCGCTTGAACTGAGGTTAAAAACTCCACCATTGATATAGATATTTGTATTGCTCTTTAGACAAGATGCGGCAGAGGTATCTTGCTCCTCACTATCGTAGGTAGCATTACCAGAGGTCTTAATATCAAACTTTCCACCATTTACTACGATATCCATATCACACTTGACAGCCTTACCAGCCGTAGAGGCTATGTCTACCAAAATGGCACCTCCCTCGAAAACAGCACCCGTATTATCATCGCTATCACCCTTGACATGGATACCATTTTTTAAGCTCTCGGTAACTACCACCGTAACGCCTGAACGCTGATAATAGCATCCATCAGTTACAATGGCGTGCTTTTGCTTACCTGCAACAACCAAGGCTCCATGACCGCTTAAGATGATATTACCCTCTGCAAAGAGCGCACCCTTTCTATCCTCGTTCACAGCACCAGCGATTGTATAGTGGTCATCAATATAGTTAGGAGAGTCAGTAAGTCTATTGGTTGTATCCTCACCCAGATGAACATAGACGCGCTTTTTGGATTGTGAGTTGATTGCAGGACCACGCTGCGATGTTAGATCTAAGCCGTTGAGTGTCAGTTTATACTTATTATCGCTATAGAGTTTAAGACTACCGTCTGCACTCCTACCCATAGCTATAACCTCTACGCCACTTACTGCGGTCATGTCCAACGCAACATGCGCTCCGTCGATGTAACTTTTAATGCTCTTATTTGTGCATTCAACAGTTGCAACATCGTTGTTGTAGGTTACAAATACCTGTGTACCAAAGTTATTTAGTTCGTGATAGAAGTCGCTGTTGTCACCTACCTTATCATCGGCCATATCATCTGCCCAAAGACCCTCCCAGCGAGCTATTGTCATATCGCCGTCCGGTATCTCAGGGTTGTCGGGTATCTGTATTGGACTCTCTTCGTCGTTTTCCTCATTATCAGGATTGTTGGGTTGTCCCTGAGGTGGCTGCTTAGAGTTATCAATCTCAGAGTCTGCAATACATGAGCAGATGAGGAGTGAGGAGAGAGTAATAACCCACACTCTAATGAAAAGGCTTGTATGTTTCATACGCTACAACTATTAACGGATGCTTAGAGCGTTTGCTACTCCTTATCGTCGGGGTTTTGGCTATCGTCACGAATCTCCTCCTTGTCATTTGGACTCCAAGGGTATTTTCCCTTATCATTGTCCTCCTCTTTGTCGGTGCAAGCACAGCAAATAGCCATCATGGCTGCAATAACTGATACTCTAAGAATTAATGAAAAACGCTTCATAATATTGAATTTAGTTGTTATTATTCTCTTTACTCTTAATAAACTTCGATTTCAGCTTTCGCCAACCCTCCACTCCAATTATCGCTAATCCCGCATATTGGGTTGTCTTTGCAAGCCCAAAGAGTGTAAACCATAATACCCCTTTTGCTGTGGCGGATATAGGTAGAGCCATCTGTGCAAATGAGAGTATATAGAACGGTACGCATAGCGCAAGTATTATAACTCCTGTGCGGAACGAAAGCCGTCCTAAGAAACTTTTAATTCTCTCGTTTAAGCTACTCATTTGTGATACCCATTGGAATGTGTACTGCCGGGACATTTTTGAGGTGGTCCAGATGCGACATCTGGTCATCGAAAAAGATGTGTGGCCGCATGATTTCAAGCACTCTATCCTTAGATATTCCACCGAGGAAAAAGGCCTCAGTAACCTCCACACCCCAACTCTTAAGCGTATTCACAACACGCTCATGCGCAGGTGCATTGCGAGCCGTAACGATGGAAATCTTCAGTCTACGGCGATACTCCGAATCCTCCTCTAAGCGTGCCATTTCAAGCTTTTGGAGGTTTGATATCTTGATGAGCAAATCGGCTAAAGGTCCCGGGTCAAGAGGAGCCTTATTTGCAGCCTCATGGCGATGAAATGCCGAGAGACCATGCTCCTGATATATCTTCTCGCTATCATCATCCGCGATGACACCGTCGAAATCGAAGGCTATGCGTAGTTCGTCATCCATAACATCGTCCATAACCTCGCTTTTAAGCACACGACCAGCAGCATAACCTGCATCACACGCGCGCTTCACATCACGCTCCGAAGCTGATAGGAACAACGAGGCATTGAACGCTGGGAGGTACTTATATGGCGACTCGCCCGAAAAAAACGAAGCACGCGATATGTTGAGGTCGTAATGCTTTATTGTGCGAAATACGCGAAGACCTGTCTCTGGGGAGTTGCGTGATAGTAGCACCACCTCCACAGGTTGCTCCTCAGGAAACATATTGTTAAAGCTTAACAATCGCTTTACAAAAGGAAATGCAACACCCTTATCCAAAGGATTATCAATATTCTCTTCTTGATATTTGCGATACTCTTCAAGACCACACTCATTGTAGACTCTATCTGACTCTGTTAGGTCGAAAAGAGCAGACGATGATACCGCAACAACCAACTTATTCTCTATAGGAAATGCCATACTATAATTATTATCGACCCAAAGGTATAAAAAAAATCCGATAAGTAAACGACTTATCGGATCTTTTTATCGCCTTGATAGGCTTTGTGGTTGAGCTACCGAGATTCGAACTCAGAATAACAGAACCAAAATCTGCTGTGTTACCATTACACCATAGCTCAATCGTTGCTCGTAAGCGGGTGCAAATATAGTGTAAAGTTTTGAAACGACAAAATTTTGGTCATTCAAAATTATTCTATTACACTATCGGATTATAACTTACTGAGGAACTTTTCGCGGTTGACGATGTAGCGGACATGCTCACCCTCGCCAATAAGCGTCTCGCCATCGTATGCCTCAATCTTGAAAGTTAGCTTTCTGCCCTCAATGGCAGTAAGTTCAGCAATTGCACTTACGGTATTGCCCACCTTCGATGGCTTAAGGTGAGTGGTTGATATCATAGAACCCACGGTGGTCTCACTCTCCTCTATTTTGAGTGCTACCGCCAACATCGCGGCATTCTCCATTAGTGCAATCATTGCTGGTGTTGCAAGAACTGCCATATCGCCCGAACCTATAAACTCTGCAGTGTTACCCTCCATAACACGCATCACACTCTGGTGCTTTAATCCAATCTCCAACATATATAAAACTGTTTAATTCCTACGCAAAGGTAAAAAATAATCGGCTTTATACAACTTATTATTGCAAATATCGTTAACTTTGTAGTATGAAACGACTATTATCCATACTGTTTCTGCTTGCCTTTCTACTCACAGGAGCGGATACTGCCACAGCACAACGCTGGCGACCTTTGAGGGGCGTGCGTAGTGTCTATTGGGAGGTGGATAGTCGTGGTGACTCAACGATGTGTGTACACCTTTCGGAGGTGCGTGTCTTTAAGCGGGGCCGCGACCTTAAAAGCTACCAGCGTATGGTACGCGCCGTAAAGAAGGTCTACCCCCTCGCCGAAGAGGCGGCACGCCGTATGGAAAACCTCGATGCAGAACTTGAACGCCTCGGCACTAAAAAGGATAAAAAAGCCTATACTGAAGCTATCGAGGAGGCACTCAAGGAGGAGATTACACCAATGCTCTGGAAGATGACCCGCTACGAGGGAAAGATACTTCTAAAACTCATAGACCGCGAAACACACCATACTGCCTTCAATATCATCAAGGAGTTTCGTTCAGGTTTTACGGCTACTTTCTATCAGATGTTAGCCCAAATGTTTGGCAATAATCTTAAACTCCACTACGACCCCGATGGCGAGGACGAGATGCTGGAGTATATCGTAAAGCAGTACCGTGCTGGCACATTATAATTTCACATATTAGCATAAAATAGTGGATACATTTTAGAAAAATGATATATTCACCACAATCATTTACGCATTACTAATTATTTTTACTATCTTTGTGCGATTATATCAACAAGCAAATAATTAAAACTATATACTATGAATATTTCTTACAATTGGCTAAAGCGCTATCTCGATGCTGATATCTCAGCAGAGCGTATGGCGGAGATACTCACAGAACTCGGTCTTGAGGTTGAGGAGTTTGAGAAGATAGAGACCATCAAGGGTGGCTTGAAGGGTGTTGTTGTTGGCGAGGTGCTTACATGTGAGGATCACCCAGATTCTGACCACCTACACATCACAACCGTAGATGTGGGTGCAGAGGCTCCATTGCAGATTGTCTGCGGTGCGGCTAACTGTCGCAAGGGTCTTAAGGTTATGTGCGCAACCGTTGGCTCGGTATTATACCCTATTGACTCCGAGGAGGAGTTCAAGATTAAGCGTAGCAAGATTCGTGGCGTAGAGTCACTTGGTATGCTCTGTGCCGAAGATGAGCTTGGTATCGGTCGCAACCATGAGGGTATTATGGAGCTTCCTGCAGAGGCTGTAGTTGGCACACCAGCCAAGGAGTATCTTCACATTGCTGATGACTACCTTATCGGCATTGGTCTTACCCCTAACCGTGTAGATGCAGCATCGCACATTGGTGTAGCACGCGACTTGGCGGCATACCTTAAGAGCCGTGGCGAGCGTGTAGAGTTCAAACTTCCATCTGTTGAGGGTTTCAAGGTTGACGACACATCACGCACCATCGATGTGGAGGTTATAAACACTGAGGCAGCCCCTCGCTATGCAGGTATCACAGTTAGCGGTTGTAAGATTGCTCCGTCGCCAGAGTGGATGCAGAATGAGTTGCGTGCTGCGGGTATCAACCCAAAGAACAACCTTGTGGATATCACCAACTATGTACTCTTCGAGCTTGGTCAACCACTTCACGCCTTCGATGCAGATAAGATTGAGGGTGGCAAAGTGGTAGTTCGCTCAGCAATGGAGGGTGAGAAGTTTGTAACTTTGGATGGCGTGGAGCGTACACTCACTGCAAACGACCTTATGATATGCTCTTCAGAGCGTCCTATGTGTATTGCAGGTGTCTATGGAGGTATGGACTCAGGCATCTCGGATGAGACAGTAAATGTATTTATCGAGAGCGCATACTTCCACCCTGTATGGGTACGCAAGACTGCGAAGCGTTTTGGTCTTAATACCGATGCGTCATTCCGTTTTGAGCGCGGTATCGACCCAAATATTCAGGTCTACGCTTTGAAGCGCGCTGCTATGCTTATGCAGGAGTTGGCTGGTGGTCGCATCACATCCGAGATTATCGATATCAACCCTACCCCAGCTAAGCACTTCGAGTTTGACTTCTCGTTGGAGCGCGCTCGTAAGCTTATTGGCAAGGATATTCCAGAGCAGACCTTTATGACTATTCTCGACGCTTTGGATGTTGAGGTGCGTGGTCGCGAGGGCGAGGTATTGCATGTTGCGGTACCACCATACCGCGTAGATGTTCAACGCGAGGCCGACCTTGTGGAGGATGTGTTGCGCGTTTATGGCTACAACAATATTGAGATTTCCGACCATGTGAACTCTACCCTATCATACGCACCAAAGCCAGATAAGGCTCGCCTTCAGAATGTAGCATCTGACTACCTATCAGCGAACGGCTACACCGAGATTATGTCTAACTCACTCACCAAGGCATCATACTACGAGGGTTCAACCGCATACCCTATGGAGCGCTGCGTAAAGATTCTAAATCCACTATCTCAGGATTTGAATGTTATGCGTCAGACACTCCTCTTCAACGCATTGGAGGCTGTGGAGCTTAATGTTAACCGCCGTAACGGAAACCTTAAGATGTATGAGGTAGGCAACTGCTACGCCTTTGCTTCGGAGAAGGCATCTGAGGAGAATGTTCTTGCAAAGTACGAGGAGAGTTACCGCATAGGTATCACCGTTACAGGTCTTGCAACACAACTATCATGGAACTCAAAGGCTGAGGCTTCATCATTCTTTACCCTCCGTGCTATGGTTGAGAAATTATTGAAGCGCTTCGGCATTGAGCTTTACTCGTTGCAGTGCGAGAGCTTAGAGTGCGACCTATATGCTGACGCTATAGTATTTAAGCAGGGTCCTAAGGAGGTACTTCGCATGGGTGTTGTATCGCCTATCCTTCGCAAGAAGTTCGATATAAAGCAGGAGGTATACTTCGCAGAGATTGACTTCGACCAGCTAATTAAGATGACCAAGAAGTCAAAGGTGCAGTTCAAGGAGCTATCGAAGTTCCCAGAGGTTAAGCGAGACTTGGCACTTCTTGTAAATAAGAGCGTCACCTTCTCACAGCTTCGCTCTATTGCTTTTACCACAGAGAAGAAGTTGCTTAAGTCAGTATCGTTGTTCGATGTTTACGAAGGTGACAAGCTCCCTGAGGGCAAGAAGTCATACGCCCTAAGCTTCATACTTGAGGATAAGAGTCAAACGCTTACTGATAAGCAGATTGAGCGTACGATGACCAACATCCAAACTCAGTTGGAACAAAAGACGGGCGCAGAGATCCGCAAGTAAAGACATCTGTGACAACCTTCAAACAAATGTGGGTGACTATTTTACTTTAGTCACCCACATTTGTTTGAAGATTGAATAAGAAAACCTTACAGTTCCATACCTTGACGCACACGCGATAGTGTCTCGGCACTGACTATGCGCGCTGCTACAGCTAAGGCAAAATCTATAGATATGCCCGCGCCTGCGGCGGTGATAAGGTTACCATCCTCGACAACACGACCACCCTCATAGGTATAGTCACCCATATCATCTATAACGCTTGTGTGACAAGTGACTCTACGACCACGCGCTACGCCTGCAGCAGCCAAGACCGTAGGCGCACCACATATTGCAGCCACTATACGACCACTATCATAGTACTCTCTAACAACACGACACACCGCCTCGGAGTTGCGCAAGTTTATATAGCCGGGATTGCCACCGGGGAGTATTAACACATCGCCATCTGCCAAATATGCATCCCTAAGATGCATATCACATCTAAGTGTCATAAGTTCATGCGAAGAGACCACATCAAGCCTATCGCCTACCGCCACACGCTTTAGCTCTACACCCGCACGGTGCATAACATCTATAGGTGCCAACGCCTCAACACACTCGAAGCCATCAGCTAATAATATATAAACCTTTCTCATCGCTTAAGAAAACAACTCTTCAAACTCATCGAAGGGCATATCCACGACCTTACAGCAACCAATACTCTCAGGCAGCACAACGCGTAAAATATTATCCCTCTTCTTCTTATCATATCTAACCTCTCGCAACACATTGGTAAGCGACACAGGAAGTTCAAGTTCAAAACCAAGCTTTGCAAGCAGAGCATCTACACGCTCGGCATCCCCCTCCAACATCATACCAAGCTTAGCACTCGCATGGGCAATCATGGATAGTCCCACAGCCACAGCCTCGCCATGGTTTAGCTCATGTGTAGACTTCTCGATGGCGTGAGCTATAGTGTGACCGAGGTTTAATACCCTACGCCTGCCTGCCTCGCGCTCATCCTCCGCAACAATAGCCGACTTAACAGCCACCGAGCGTGACACAATGTTTTGCAAAGCCTCCACATCGGTATATAGCTTATCATCGGCGTATCTTTCAATAAATTCAAAAAGCTCGGCATCACCCACAATGGCACTCTTAACTGCCTCAGCCATACCTGCGCGGAACTCTCGGCGTGGCAAGGTGCGCAACATCTCAACATCCGATACCACAAAGCGTGGCTGTAGGAATGTACCCACCATGTTCTTATACCCTCCAACATTTACGCCATTCTTACCACCTACCGATGCATCAACCTGACCAAGCAGCGAGGTTGACACAAAACCAAACTCTACACCACGCATATATGTAGCCGCAACAAAGCCCGTAATATCAGTTACTATGCCGCCGCCTATACCAAGTAGAAAGGTCGAACGGTCAGCCCCCATAGCCATAAGACGACTATATATCATCTCTATGGTTTGCAAGCTCTTTATTGCCTCACCTGAGCCTATAATAATATGGTCATATCGATGTACAAGATCAGGATATAGGCGATCGATATTGACATCAGTGATGACTATAACCCTCGACTTAGGCAAAATATCATCCAAGATATCAATTACCCTATCCACATAGAGTGTAGACACTCCTCCAATATTAATACTGCTCATATAACTCTTTTTACTTTTTTGGGCAAAAACCGCTCCACTCTACATATTAGCTTTAGTGGTAATCGCATCGGCTACAACACTTAAAGATCGTGTTCCTCTATACGCCTCAAGGACACTACCATCATCCGACCAAGGAACATATACCACAAACTCATCCGCTACATTTTCAAATACAGGATATGCGCACCATGGTGGTGTGGTTCCATTAAAATAGACCATCGAGAGCGAATTACAATCTTTGAAGGCATTTATCTCTATAGCATACAATGGGGCAGGTAGTGCAATATCAATAAGTGAGCAACAACCTCGGAATGCCGCCTCACAAATCTCCTCTACCCTCTCAGACATCACTACACTCTCAAGGCTCCTACATCCATGAAACGCCTCAGACTCAATCTTTGTCACACTATCGGGAATTACAATCGAACGAAGAGAGACACAACCCAAGAATGTATCCTTTTTTACTATCTCAACACCATTTGGGATATTGACATATTCAAGCCCTGCACACTCCTCAAATGCAGAATAACCGATATATGTAACACCTGCAGGCAACCATATAGAGGTAATACCCACGCAACCATATAGCGTACAGTCGCCAAAGTAGGTAACCTTATCATGCAATTTCAGTGCGACCAAATCCCTACATCCATTAAAGGCATTATCACCCACCATGGTCACATCTTCGGGAATGGTAAACTCCGTACCCGAAGCGTTTACATAGGCGATTATCTCGTTACCACGCTGTAGATAACGCCCATCCTCAGAGGCATACTTACCACCAAAATGAGCGAGCGACAAGCAACCTCCAAAAGCGTTGTAATCAAGCAGCGTTATACTCTCAGGAATAGAGACATAAGTTAGTGCAGTACAGCCATAAAAGGCATCTCTACCAATAGTCTCAAGTTGGTTATTTAAGGATATATTCTTGAGGTTGACGCAGTACTGAAATGAATAGTCACCAATAAGTTTCACACTACTTGGGATAACGATACTCTCTAAAGAGGAGCAGTACTCAAAGGCATCGTAGTGTATCTCTTTGACACCCTCAGGAATAGCCACACTCTTAAGAGCCTTACAACCCGAAAACATATTTGCCGAAATAAGCGTCATATCCTTTGGGAGAGTCACATCACACAACCTTGAACAGTCACAAAATATAGCCTCACCAAGATCTACTATACCCTCTGGCAGAACAACACTCTCCAAATAACGACACTCCTGAAACGCTCCATTACCCAAGCTCTTAACACTTGATGGAATATTTACATAAGCCAGAGTCTCACACCCCATAAAAGCATCTGCACCAATTATCTCGATACCCTCAGGAAGCTTTGCAGACCTAAGTCCCGTATTGTAGGAGAATGCCGCGCGGTCGATAATCTTAACACTATTGGGCAACTCCACTCCCGACAGACCGTTAAGGTTCTGAAACGCCTGAGCCGCAATACTCTGCACATCGCCATCAAAGGTTATAACACCCTTTTTCGTTGTAGCGTTCCACTCGTTAGATACATACTGCGCACCAAAGCCACTCTTCATTCTCGGCTCAATTCGTTTGGATGCCGTATACCATATCTGGTTATTGGGTATCGACTCCACAGCCAGCGTATCGATGGGATATTGGGACACTGCCAAAGAATCCATCTTGGCTGATAGTTCCGACCACGAAATCAAGAGCAAAATAGTAAAGAGTATTTTAGGCAGTAGTTTCATAATAGTGTAAAGTATCGTAGTTTGACACTAATAGATTCGTATACAAAGATAGTTGTTTTTTGAGTGTTATCACAATATTTAATATAAAAAATTGCCTCTGCACAATAAAATAATAAAAAAATAATAAAAAAGAATTAATTTTTGTTTCAACTATAGAATATTTTTTATACTTTTGTACATAAGTATGCATATATGTGTATATACAACTAAAAACACTAAATAATAGCAAGCAAAGAAGTAATAAACAGAAAGAAAGCCAACAGATGCTTTTACCTATAAGTAACAATGAATAAATTAATATATTAATTAGTAAACATTTAACCATTATGAAAAAGTTATTCGCATTAGCTGCATTGGTACTCGGTGTGGTATCATGCCAGCAAGACCAGCTTTGGTTTAATACCGATGCTAATGGTGAGGCGGCGTTCACTTTGAATGTTGCTCTTCCTGAGGCGGTGACTCGTGCTGCCGGCAGCGACAGTGCATTGGGTGGTGTCACAAACATCGACATGACCAAGTACGACATCCGCTACATCCTTGAGGTGTACAACAATGACGAGTCAAATGCTACCCTTCTTGGCACATTGGCTAAGGAGCGTATGGTAAACTATGAGAATGAGGCTACTTCAACATCTTTCTCATTGCGTCTTATCCCTGGTCGTGACTACCGTTTCGTAGTTTGGGCCGATTTCGTAGAGCAGACTCACAACAACGCTCAGGATCATTCTGCTGACCGTCTATACGATACATCTGCAGGTTTGAAGCAGGTAACTCTTGCTACTGATAGCTGGACAGCTATTGATGAGAGCCGCGATGCTTACACAAACTACTTCGATGTTGACGACTTCTCAAGCACTTCAACCGTAAACTTTGAGCTTACTCGTCCA
>JAFXBB010000068.1 GCA_017521945.1 Alistipes sp.
ATTAGGGAAGTTAGTAATTAGTAAATCCTCTTTGATAGGGTTCTGCCTCCTAATCACCCTTAAACACCGTTAATCTCCCTAAAATAACCTCCCTTAGTAAAATTAGGGAAGTTAGTGTTGTTTGGTTGACTCCTCCCTAAATTCTCTAATCTCCCTAATCTCCCTAATAAAAAGTCGCAGACTTTTAACATTACTAATTACTCTCTACTAATTACTAATTGCTAATTACTCTTTACTAATTGGAAAATTTACGAATTTTCCCTATCTTTGCGTGATTATGCGTTTTTGCGTAATTGAAGAAATAAATAGGTATAAGAGTAATCAATATAAAACTATACAACTATGAAGAGAATTCTTGTTACAGGTGCTACATCGGGTATTGGTCGTGCTACAGCATTGCGTCTTGCAAATCCCGATACTGAGATTATCATCACAGGTCGCCGTAAGGAGCGTCTTGAGGCACTCAAAAGCGAGGTTGAGGCCAAGGGTGCAAAGTGTGTTGCGCTCAACTTCGATGTGCGCTCAGAGGCCGAGTGTATCGAGTACTTGAAGCCGCTGGGTCGTGTGGATGTGCTTATAAACAACGCGGGTCTTGCTGCCGGCTTGGAACATATCGACAAGGGAGACTCGGCAGATTGGGATGCTATGATTGACACAAATGTCAAGGGACTTCTCTATGTTACCAAGCTCATCAGCGGTGCTATGGTCGAGGCTGGCAAGGGTGGTCACATCATCAATATAGGCTCTATTGCGGGTACCGAGCCATACGAGAATGGTGCTGTATATTGCGCATCGAAGCATGCTGTACACGCTATCTCTCAGGCTATGCGTGCCGATTTGCTCAGTGCCGGCATCAAGGTTGGCGAGGTGCGCCCGGGCATGGTCGAGACAGAGTTCTCCGAGGTGCGTTTCCATGGCGACAAGGAGCGTGCTGAGGGCGTATATCGTGGTGTTGAGGCGTTGCAGGGCGATGATATCGCTTTGGCTATAGAGTGGATGCTCAATCTTCCAGCCCACATGAATGTAAACGACATTGTGCTTATGCCTACTTGTCAGGCGGGTGCATACTACACATACCGTAAATAGTGTCGATTATGAAGCGTAGTTTTAGAGGTCTTTTGGCAACCTTTTTAGGTGTTGCCATCGTAGCGTGCGGTTGTGTCAAGGAGGGAAGTGGCGACAAACCACAGCCAGCGTTGCCTGCAGCAGAGCGTTTTGAGGTGTTTCAGTTGCTCAACCCTAACGATATTCCATATCGTATTCCAGCCCTTGCCACCACTAAGGATGGCACACTTATCGCCGTTGCGGACTACCGTCATAGCGGCACAGACATCGGTGTTACGGACAAGGGTCGTATAGATTTGCACTACCGCCTATCATACGACAATGGTCATACTTGGGGTGAGGTGAAGCCTCTTATTGAGGGCAAGGGTGCCGAGGCTACCGACTTTATGAGCGTAGGCTATGGTGACCCTTGTATCGTTGCCGACAGAGAGTCTAACCGTGTGCTGCTACTCAGTTGCGCGGGCAATGTGTCGTTCCAGAATGGTACACGCCAGAATCATCAGAACATCGCTCGCTTCTATTCAGAGGATGGGGGCAAGAGTTGGAGCGCACCAGAGGATATTGCCGAGTCTATCTACTCGCAGTTCGATGACTCGAAATATGGTCCTGTACGCTCGATGTTCGTAGCATCGGGTCGCATATTCCAAAGCCGCACGGTTAAGGTTGGCAACTACTATCGTTTGTATTGCGCAGTGTTGGTGCGTGATAAATCTGCTAAACACATGAACTATGTCATCTACTCTGATGACTTTGGTGCAAGTTGGAGAGTGTTGGGTGATATCAACAAGCCTGCAGTATACAGCACTGCCGATGAGCCTAAAGTTGAGGAGTTGCCTGATGGCTCAATCCTCGTAAGCTCACGCTATGAAGGCGGTCGCTACTACAATATCTTCACATTCAACGATGCTGCTGCGGCTCAGGGTAGTTGGGCTAAGGCAGAGTTCTCAGGTGCATCAAACAACGGTGTCGAGTCAAAGGATAACTCTACCAATGGTGAGGTTATGGTCTTGCCTGTGAACCGTACAAAGGATGGAAAGGATATGCACATCCTATTGCAGTCTGTGCCACTCGGACCGGGTCGAGCAAATGTGGGTATCTACTATAAGGAGCTATACGATTTGTTGGACTATGTCGATCCATCAAGTGTCGCTGGTGATTGGGATGGCGTAAAGCAGGTATCTACAATGAACTCGGCATACTCAACCATGGCATGGCAGAAGGATAACCGCTTGGGCTTCCTTTACGAGGAGGAGACACACGGCGCATCGACACTCGCCTATGGTGGCTATACCATTGTTTATGAGTGTTTTGATATTGAGGATTTAACAGAGGGTAAGTATACATATCGCAAAGAGTAACATATTATGAAAGAGGTACTTAAATATTACAAGGATTTCCCAAAGGAGGGTATCGTATTTGTTGATATCATCCCATTTTTGCAGAATAAGGCAATCTTCAAGCAGCTGACAGCCAAGGTTGCAGAGGCGTGTACAGCACCAAATATCATTGCTCCTGAGGCGCGCGGTTTCTTGTTTGCTGCACCACTTCTTACCGAGGCTCAGCATGTAGAGAACATCGTACCTGTGCGTAAGAGTGGCAAGCTCCCATTTGCCGAGGGCGATTTGCAGGAGGTGCTTATTGAGAAGGAGTATGGCTTTGATAAGCTCTACTATCGCATCAGTGATATCGCAGCAGGTAAGGTTAATGGCGATACTTTTGAGGTTACAATCCTTGATGATGTACTCGCTACGGGCGGTACTGCCGAGGGTCTTGCCAAGTCGTTGGAGGCACAAAAGATTGTGGTCGATGGCAAGGAGTATGACGTTAAGGTAAAAGAGTTTGTCTTTATTGTAGAGATTGCCGATCTTAAGGGTAAGGAGCGTTTGGAGAAGATAGCTCCTGTATGCTCGATAACAGAGATTTAGAAACCCATTAACAAGGTTTGTTTTGTCGTGTCGGAGATACTCAAGCGAGAGATTAAATATGTAAGTGGCGTGGGCGAGGTGCGCGCACGCCTTTTGGAGCGTGAGGTGGGTGTTCGCACTGTGGGCGACCTCCTTATGCGCTTCCCCTATCGCTATATCGACCGCACACGCATCTTCCGTCTTAGCGATATTGACGAGTCGATGGAGAGTACCTATGTCCAGCTACGCTGTAGGGTCGTGGGTAAATCTTTCATGGGCGAGGGGGCTAAGAGGCGTATGATTGTGGAGATCACCGACCCTACAGGTACGGCTGAGTTGTTGTGGTTCCATGGCATCAAATGGATAGAGAAGCGCGTGGAACTACAGCGCGAATATATCATCTTTGGTCGTCCCACTATCTTTAAGGGTCGTGTGAGCCTTGTACACCCTGAGATTGAGCCTGTGGAGCAGGCGCTATCGCGCAAGATAGAGAGCGGCTTTCAGGGCATCTACTCAACAACCGAAAAGCTCTCGCAGACAATTACGGTCAAGGCTATGCACACCATAGTCTACAATGCGTGGCAGCTTGTGGCAGGTAATGCCTCAGCGTTTGTTGACCCGCTTAGTGATGCTATGCGACGCCGTTTGGGGCTTATATCGCTTCGTGAAGCGATATATAACATCCACTTTCCGCAATCTGCCGAGATGCTCAAGCAGGCGCAGTATCGCCTGAAGTTTGATGAGTTGCTCGGTGTGCAACTCACCATTCAGGCTCGCCGCAACTCGCGTCATAAGCGAGCTGGAGGTTTTCTATTTCCCCGTGTAGGTGAGGCGTTTAACACCTTTTATAAAACAAAACTCCCCTTTGCTCTTACAGGGGCGCAGCAGCGCGTTATCAAGGAGATACGCGCCGATATGGTGTCGGGCAGGCAGATGAACCGACTCTTGCAGGGCGATGTGGGTAGTGGTAAGACGATGGTGGCGTTTATGTCGATGTTGCTGGCTGTGGATAATGGCTATCAAGCCTGCATCATGGCTCCCACCGAGATATTGGCACGCCAGCACTACGCCTCGATGTCGCGTTTTGCCGAGGGACTTAATATCAGGGTTGCCATACTGACAGGAGCCTCTAAAGCTAAGGAGCGCCGCACAGCCCTTGAGGGCATAGCCTCTGGTGAGGTGGATATTCTTATCGGTACGCATGCGCTTATTGAGGATAGAGTGCAGTTTGCCAACCTCGGTTATGTGGTTATAGATGAGCAACATCGCTTTGGTGTGGAGCAGCGTGCAAAGCTCTGGACCAAGAACCAGCAGCCGCCTCATATCCTTGTTATGACAGCCACGCCAATACCGCGTACTTTGGCGATGACACTCTATGGCGATTTGGAGGTGTCGGTTATCGATGAGTTGCCTCCGGGTCGTAAGCCTATACGCACCTACCACTACTTCGACTCGGCGCGTCTTAGGATGTTTGGTTTCTTGCGTCAGGAGATAGCTAAGGGTCGTCAAGTATATATCGTCTACCCGCTTATCAAGGAGTCGGAGAAGATGGACTACAAGGACCTTGAAGATGGCTTTGAGTCCATATCGCGCGATTTTCCTCTCCCGAAGTACCGCACTACGGTGTGTCATGGTAAGATGAAATCGGAGGATAAGGATGCCGCTATGAGTCAGTTTAAGCGTGGCGAGGCAGATATACTCATAGCCACTTCGGTTATCGAGGTGGGTGTCGATGTGCCTAATGCTACGGTTATGGTCATTGAGTCGGCAGAGCGTTTTGGACTCTCGCAACTTCATCAACTGCGTGGTCGTGTAGGTCGCGGTGGTGAGCAGTCGTACTGCATCCTTATGTCGGGCGACAAGCTCTCGAAAGATGGGCGCGCGAGGTTGGAGGCTATGTGTGCCACAAACGACGGCTTTGAACTCTCGGAACTCGACCTTAAACTACGCGGCGCGGGCGATATACATGGCACACAGCAGAGTGGCGAGGCATTTGAACTCAACATTGCTAACCTCGCTACCGACACACAGATTATGGAACTTACACGCAACGAGGCACTTGCCATATTGGAGCAGGATGCCGACCTATCGCGTCCCGAGAACATATCTTTGAGGGAGTTGCGTGACCGTCACAAGCGAAGAGAGCATATAGATTTTTCGGATATATCATAAATCCGAGAATAAAGCGTTATATTTGCAGACTTAATTAAAGATAATAGAAGTATATGGCACTTATAAGATGTGAAAAATGTGGAAACCCCGTATCGAGCAAGTCTAAGGTATGTCCGATATGTGGTGCGCCATTGGCAGGTGATAGCCTGGTGGCTGAGGCTCCTGTGGTTGAGCCTACAGTGGAGAAGACATCAAAGACTCTCAATGATATCATCGCCGAGCGCAGCACACAGCGTACACTCAACGATACGCATAGCACAGCTGAAGAACAGACTCAGGAGCGTATGACTATACCTGAGCCACAGCGTGTTACTATGCCACAGAGCGATGATGACAACCGTGTAGATGGCGCCCTTGTTGAGGACTTGGAGGTGGAGATTGAGCGCAACGAACGCTCTATCAAGGGACTCAAGACAATGCTGCTTATTGCAGCTATTCTGCTTCTTCCTGCTGCATATTTCAGTATCAGCTATATCGTTAAGTATCGTAGCATTAAGGAGGACTATGCCATTGTTGAGTCGGCACGCCAGCTCTTCGAGGAGCAGAACGCACTTCTACAGAGGGATGCCGAGAGCCTTGTACATGAGCTTGAGGAGCTTAAGGATCGCAACGATACAATGATGATTAAGTACCAAGAGGCTGTGACCATGCTTGAGCAGTTGCAGAAGGAGCGCACATATAACTATAATCAGCTTGCCAAGTATAAGAAGGAGGTGGAGACCTTGCGTGGCGTGATGAAGGGCTATCTACGCCAGATTGACTCACTCAACACTATCAATAGCAATCTTCAGGCTGAGAATGTTGCCTATAAAAAGGAGATTACCACCGCGCAGCTTCGTGCCGATGTTGCCGAGGAGCGTGCCGATGAGCTTGGTACAAAGGTGCGTATAGGCTCTGTTATCCGCACAAGCGCAGTGCGTATTGTGGCGCTTAATGATAACTCTAAGGAGGTGCGCCGTATTAAGCAGGCTGCCCGCCTTCGTGTTGACTTCGAGCTTACAGCCAACGAACTTGCTGAGCCGGGCGAGAAGAGCATATATATATGTATTACAGCACCTGATGGCTATGTACTCTCATCCGAGGATATGATTCTCTTTATGTATGAAGGTGAAGAGATGATGGCATCCGCTGTTCGTAAGGTAGACTACGAGAACCAGTCAGTCCCTGTAAGCATCTACTACGATGGCACCCACTTCGAGAAGGGTACCTACCGTGTCGATATCTATATCGACGGTCGTCATAGTGGATCGCAAGAGACCTACTTCGAGTAATAGATACCAATCGCTAAGAGGTGTAGCCGCCTATATGTCGCTATTCCACTCGCCGTTGGCAGCAGGGTAGATAATAGCGCGGCTATCGCCCAACGATTTCAAAGCCTCGTACGCCTTGTACATATTATAGCCATTGCCAGAATTGGTGTTGCTGAGGCTAAAGGCGATGATGCAGGCGTGGTTGCGTGTGCGGTGATACATGGTCATAGCGCGCGAGATATACTCCTCGGCAAGCCAAGGGGCATTTGCAGGTGTGCCACCCATGTTGCGGTCATCGCAAGCCGTAGGTGACGATATGGTCATGCAATCGATAACATAGATGCCCACACGGTCGCATATATCGTAAAACCAGCGAGGTTGTGGGTAGTCGGGGCATAGGCAGTTGACACCTTTGCTCTTAAGCGTTTTAATTTCCTTCTCTGTGGTCGCTCTATCCACCGCAGCGTTATATGTCGCCTTGGTAAGTTTTAACGGCTCGCCAAAGGCTGTGATATCTCCTGCCGCTGTATAGCCATACTCCGTAAAGCCCACTTTTAGAGGTATATACTCCCTAAGAATACCATTAAACTTTACATAGAGCGTCAAGTCGTAGAGCTTAGGGTTTGAGGGACTCCAGCGATTAGGGTTTGAGTTATAGATATATGGCTTAAAACTCAATGTGTCGCGTGTGTAGCCCTCCATAGCAAGGTCGTTGACGCTATACTCCTTCAGCTTACCCTCAGGGTCATATATATCATAACCTATGTAGACAACCTCGTCTGTGGAGAATGAGTTATCGGCAATGACATCGAGTCTAAGTTCGGCAAACCTATCGAGAGAGTCTGGTACAAGGCGCACATCGTAGTCATAGATTGCAAGACGACGCTGTGCAAAGAGGTAGCAATTGTCGAACTGCTTGCGCTCCACCAACCTTAGCCCCTCGTCCAATGCCCTCATATACTCCTCCTCGACAACAACAACAGCGAGGGTGTTCTCTCCCTGCACAAGGTGTGGCGATAGGTAGAACTCCGAGGGTGTAAAGCGGTCTATAGGCGTTGTAATCTGCACACCATTAACAAACACCGAGTAGTCGGCACCGATATTTTCAAGGTGCAGGTAGGTGTTGTAGTCGTTCCATGTGGCGGGGATGTCGATCTTCTGCTCATAGACCTTGCGTACATTCCCTTCAGAGGTTTCGAACTGTAGCTCTGGGCATATAGTTATGTAGTTCTCTATGTTGGTACGAATATCCTGCTTTGCATCCTCGCGGCGGTCGTAGAAGACAAACTCCGAGCGCGAAATACGAGCCTGTGCCGAGGCTACATCATACGATAGTATGAGTGCCACTGCGAGAAAAATTATTGAATAAATACTCTTTTTCATCTCTAAAACCAATAAATAAGTATCACAAATATAATAAAAAGTGGTAAGAGCGCAATCGTTTATCAAAAAAATAGTAACTTTGTAGGCTATTATGGCACTTTGTATAGAAACGAAACAAACGAAATAAATTATATACACTATGAAACTTACTCGTATTGCTGAGATCCTCAAAATGGAGGGCGATGGCAGAGATATCACCGTTAAGGGTTGGGTGAGAACAAAGCGTGGCAACAAAAATGTGGCGTTCATCGCATTGAACGATGGCTCTTCGGTTGCTAACATTCAGGTTGTTGTAGACCTTGCAAAGATTGATGAGGCAGAGCTTAAGAATGTAACTACAGGTGCCTGCCTTAGAGTAGATGGTAAGCTTGTTGCATCGTTGGGTGCGGGTCAGGGCGTAGAGGTTCAGGCCGAGAAGATAGAGATTTACGGCACTGCAGACCCTGAGACATACCCTCTCCAGAAGAAGGGTCACTCATTGGAGTTCTTGCGCGACATCGCATATCTCCGTCCTCGTACCAACACCTTTGGTGCAGTGTTGCGTATTCGCCACGCTATGGCATACGCTATCCATAAGTATTTTAACGACAAAGGTTTCTATTACCTCCACACTCCACTTATCACCGCTTCGGATTGTGAGGGTGCTGGTGCTATGTTCAATGTGTCGACTCTCGATATGCAGAACCCACCACGCTTGGAGGATGGCTCTGTGGACTACTCTCAGGACTTCTTCGGCAAGCCATGTAGCTTGACAGTGTCTGGTCAGTTGGAGGGTGAGCTTGGTGCTTTGGCATTAGGTCAGATCTATACCTTCGGTCCTACCTTCCGCGCCGAGAATTCGAATACTCCACGCCACTTGGCAGAGTTCTGGATGATTGAGCCTGAGATGGCATTCTACGAGCTACAGGATGACATGGACTTGGCAGAGGACTTCTTGAAATATCTTATCCGCTATGCTTTGGAGAATTGCCGCGAGGATCTTGAGTTTATGAATAAAATGTGGGACAAGGGGCTTTTGGAGCGTTTGCAGTTTGTTCTTGACAACGACTTCGTGCGCCTTGACTACACTGAGGGTATCGAGATTTTGAAGGCTTCAGGCGAAAAGTTTGAGTTCCCATGCGACTGGGGCTGCGACCTACAGTCTGAGCATGAGCGTTACCTTGTTGAGGAGCATTTCAAGCGTCCTGTAATCCTTATCAACTATCCTAAGGAGATCAAGGCCTTCTACATGAAGCAGAACGAGGATGGCAAGACCGTACGCGCCATGGATGTATTGTTCCCACAAATCGGTGAAATTATCGGTGGTTCGGAGCGTGAGGCAGACTTTGGCAAGCTTTGTGCAAGAGTAGATGAGTTAGGCATGAGCCGTAAGGAGCTTTGGTGGTATCTCGACACTCGTCGTTGGGGTTCGGCACCACACTCAGGTTTCGGTCTCGGCTTCGAGCGTCTGCTACTCTTTGTTACAGGTATGGCAAACATCCGCGATGTTATCCCATTCCCACGAACACCTAAGAACGCAGAGTTCTAAGCATAACGCCTAATAGACGGCCGACCACAAGGTCGACCGTTTATTTTTTGATTTTGTGAGTAAGAAACGAAGAGTATGGCACACCGACTTCAACAGACTATATCGCTACAGACGAAAATTTCGCCTCAGCAAATCCAGATGATAAAACTTCTGGAGCTACCCACCATGCAGCTTGAGGAGCGCATAAAGCGTGAGATTGAGGAGAATATCGTGTTGGAGGAGGATGCCGAGAAGCCAGCCGATGAGGAGGGTGCGCCTGAGAAGATCTCGGTCGAGGAGTATGTGGGTAAGGAGGATGATACCCCTGCCTATAAGATGCGAGCCAATAACTTCTCGCGCGACGATAAGCAGCGCCCGGTATATATCACCGAGGGTCGCTCACTTGGTGAGTCTCTTGTGGAGCAGCTGCGTTTCCGCTCTCTTAGCGAGGAGGAGATGATTATCGCTGTCTATATCGTGGGCAGTATAGATGATGACGGCTACCTACGCCGCGATATGGCATCGCTCTCGGACGACCTCGCTTTCACACGCGGCATGGATGTGTCGGTTGAGGAGCTTGAGCGTATGCTCAGCATCGTGCATGAACTTGAGCCTGCGGGCATTGGCGCACGCTCACTGCAGGAGTGTCTGCTACTACAGATGGAGCGGCAGACGCTTGATACGGCACCTAAACGCCTCGCACATAAGATTATATCCCAGCACTTTGAGGCATTCGCCAAGAAGCACTACGAGAAGCTGATGCAGCGCCTAAACACCTCGGAGGAGAACTTTAGGGAGGCCATAGAGTATATACGCTCGCTCTCGCCCAAGCCTGGAAACCTCTATAGCGAGGGGGGTGTAGACGCTACGCCCTATGTGACCCCCGACTTCTTGCTTGATAATACCGATGGTAAGATGCACCTTATGCTCAACTCTGCGGGCATCCCTGAGGTGCGCATATCACGCCGCTATAAGGATATGATGCGCGATATGGTTGCCCCCGACGGCACGGTTAAGGCTGAGGATAGGGAGGCTGTGCAGTTTGTTAAGTCGAAGATCGATTCGGCAAAGTGGTTTATATCGGCCATTAAGCAACGACACGACACCCTTATGCGCACCATGCAGACAATCCTCGACTTTCAGAGGGAGTACTTTGTGGATGGCGATAAGAGTAAACTTAAGCCGATGATTTTGAAGGATATAGCCGACCGTACAGACCTTGATGTGTCGACCATATCGCGTGTTGTAAATAGCAAATACATACAAACCTCCTTCGGCATAATATTGCTAAAATCTCTGTTTTCGGAGAGTATGCAGACCACCTCAGGTGAGGAGGTGTCGAGCCACGAGATAAAGACCATACTTCAGGAGTGTATCGATAATGAGGATAAGCGCCACCCTCTAACTGATGAGAATTTGATGGATATCCTCAATGACAAGGGGTACAAAATTGCCCGCCGTACCGTCGCCAAATATCGTGAGATGCTCGATATCCCCGTCGCCCGCATGCGAAAGCAGATATAGAGGGGTAATTAGTAAAGGGAGGTTTTATAAAAAAGGTAATGATGCAAAAAACGGCGCTTGGATTAATAAATAAGTAGCAGAATATTTGCAAATTACATCGATATTTTAGAGATTAGTAGAAAATAGGCTATTCGTTGTTTTAGACTCTATTTCGAGATTATTTGAGAGCTAATTTCGTGTAAATTTTCATTTGGGGTATGCAGGTAATAGTGGACTATTTCCAATTATCACAAATGAAAAGTTGCCGAAAAGAGCCTCAAAGAAGCCGAAACTATCTTTTGCAGCAACGAACAAACTCTTTCAATAAAATTCAAAACAGCTTCTTACTCGTTTATCTATTATTGAGGTTGTTACTTCTCCACCTCGCCTTGCCACGACAAGATGCCGTTAGATAGCTCCGTAACCTCCAAGCCACAGCTTACCATATGCTCGGCAGCCTCCTTGCTTCTGCGACCGCCACGACAATATACCGCTACGGGGCGCGACTTGTCCAACTTGGCAACCATCGCCTCAAACTCCTTGCCATCGATGTCGATGTTCACCGCGCCAGGGATATGTCCCTCACTATACTCCGCAGGTGTGCGCGTGTCGATAATTTGCACCTGCTCGTTCTCGATAACCTCGGCAAAGCGCGAAGCATCTACCGAATCAAAACCCTTCGTCGCCTTTGAATTATTGCAACCAACCATCATCGTTGCAGCAAATAGAATATAAAAAATAGTCTTCATAGTTATATCTTTAATTGGTTTAACTCTGCACAAAGATAATACTGCGCTATTGATTTGCCAAATTTTATAAGCGTAATCTATATCGAAAGTTTTGATGCAACTATTTGTATCTCTTATAATAGCGCACATAGGACCCTTTGTGTGTGATTAATAGGTGACACACGGCAATATTGTCCTAAATATAATATTTTGGTCAATTTCTAATATTTATTTTATAAATATATTGCATATTTGTGACATAATAACTACTTTTGTATTGTAAAACAAAAGAAAGAGTTATGAGTACTACACGAGTTAGGATCTCAATCGATATTGAGAATATTGATGCAGAAGATGAGATAAAACAACGCGAGGATGAGCGATTAGCGCAAGCATTAAAGTACGGAATAGAGTGTAGCGCGAGCATAGAGGAGCTTGCTTCATTATGCTTCCAATCGGTATCTACCTTCAAGCGCAAGTTCCGCGCGCGCTACAGTATCTCGCCACATCAATGGCTGCTACAACAAAAGTTAGAGATTGCACTCCATATTATCGAGCAGAGGGAGATTTCTATTTCCGAGCTAACAACGCTCTGTGGGTTCAACAATACTTCGCACTTTATCCACCTATTCCGTAACCGCTACGGCATATCACCCGCTCGCCTCAGCAAAAAGCTTCGCGAAGAGAAGAATAACAAGGATAAAGAGGAAGAGTAATGTAAGGAGATTAGGGAGATTAGGGAATTTAGTGAAATTAGGGAACTTAGGGAATAAACTCTCTAAACTCCTTAAACTCTTTTAGCTTTGCACCTTGAAAGAAAGTGATTAACTTTGGAAAAGGAAGCGTGCAGTGAACTATCTTAAACTCTAGCCCTGTATAGCTATTAAGGGAAATAGACTGCACAACTTCCTTCCGGAGACAAAGCTGGTTAGAATTGTAGTCATTGAGGACTAATAAAAGTGGTAGCTCAATCTCCCAATGTTTCA
>JAFXBB010000069.1 GCA_017521945.1 Alistipes sp.
CCCAGCAGAGGAGTTCTTACAGCGACAGTAGGCTGTAACCTACAGAACAGAGTACAGATAGCAGATAACAGAGTACAGAGTACAGATGAAAGTGATTAAAGCAGATTAAGGGAAACTAAAACGGCCTTAGTCTGCTTTAGTTTCCCTTAATCTGCTTTAATCTTCCTAAATTCTCTAATTTCCCTAAACTCTCTAATGAGAGATTCTGAAAAGGCAAAGCCTTTTAACTAAAGAAATTAAAGGGATTAGAGAAATTAGGGAGATTAATGTTATTTGAGTGTCAACTCACTAAATTCACTCAATTTCTTAACCTCCCTAACAAAAAGCGCCCGACTCATAGAGCCGAGCGCAAAGTGTTGAAGGTATTTTTAATTACTCCTCCCAAGTACAATCAGTGAAAGTTATAGTTGCACGAGTTGTATCAACTGCATAACCTGGGCAGAAAGTACATTCTACAAACTCTGTATCAGAGTAAGGACGGCAGTACTTGTAGCCTGAACCCTCACCGAATGAGCAGTTTACAAACTTAGCCTCACCAGCAGTCTTAGCGAATGATGTCCAACCGTTGAAAGTACAGTTAATAGCCTCGATACCCTGATACAAGCCCTGGTCGCAAGAGATAGTGTAAACAGTACCATTGTCACCGATAGTTACATTATCCAAAACAACCTTCTCGCTATAATCGCTTGTGTGATTAATGAAGATACCACGGAATGAGCCAGTAACAGTAAGGTCCTTAATAAGACCACCAGTAGTATTGATACCTGAATCCCATGTACCACCAGCACCCGCGATGTTGATAGTGTGACCGCCACCATTGATTGTCTGACCATACTTTACATTGATACCAGTAGTACCGTATGCGTTGCTCATATTAGCTGGGTCAATCTTAATGTCGTTCTTGAACAATACATTCTCCTTAGCCTCCAAAGCCTTGATGAGTTCGTCAGCAGTAGAAACCTCAGTGTATGTTGTAACAGTCCAAACACCGTTATTCTTCTCTACATAATAACCTGCAGGAACATTACCAGTCATTACCTCGCCATTAACAGCTGAAGCAGCGATAGATACCTCAACAGGCCACTCAGTAGAGCCAGCGCAAACATAAAGGTAAACATTACCATTAAGGGTTGCACCCTCGTTAACAACCAACTTACCAGTGTTAGCATTAGCGCTTGGATCCTGCATCCAGATAGACTTGTTAGCACCCTCAACTACCGCACCAGCGTTAACAGTAAGGATGTTCTGTGCCTCAATACCATTTAGGAACTGACGAATAGCGCGGTATGTAGACTTAACTACAGCACCCTCGTTAACAGTAGTCTCAGCATAAGTACCCTTACCATTAGTTAGGTTGTCGATACCGTAAGCCATATCAGTACCACCAAGGTGCTCGATAGTTGCGTTCTCAACTACAAGGTTACCACCAACAGTGTTAGAGATAACTGAAGAGTAAGCATTCCACTCACGGTTATTCTCAGCCTTAAGAGTCATTGTACCGTTCTTAACTGTTAGGTTACCCTTGTTAGTGATAAGACCGAAGCTACCAGTGATAGTATCAGTACCATTAACAGTCTTCTCGTTAAGATCGATAGTCAAAGTCTTACCAGTAGGAACAGTTGCACCTACATTGCAGTCGATGCTATGCAAAACTGTAATTGTTGCGCCATCCTCAGCAGCAGCGATCGCCTCTGCGATATTGTAGTAGTATGCACCATTTACCTTTGCAACAACATACTTGGTGTTATCAGTATTGTCCTTCTCCTCAAGTGCTGTGCCAGTACCCAAATTGAAAGCCAAAGCATTGTCACCATTGAATGTATTACCCTCAGCATAAACTGAAGAATTCTGCTCCTGGAGTACCCAGATACAAGCGCCATAAATGTCTCTGTTTGGATACAAAGAAGTTAGAGTAGCGTTCTTAATAATTACAGTGTTCTCTGAACCTCTAACATTGATAACATTTGCACCGTTGTATGTACCACCGTTAATAGTTACATTGTGATTTGAACCACCAGTTACATTTACAGCGTACGCATAGTCGTTTCCAGATGGGTGGTTAAAGTTTACTGAACAGTTGTTAAGGGTAAGTTTTACTCCTGTTACGATATCGATACTAATACCACGAATATCGTTAGTGCCTACACGCTCAGTTTCAACAACAATGTTAAGGTCGTTAACTACGATATTTGCATTAGCAACTGTTGCGCGGATAGCACGGCTTGCAGTAGATGTAAGATTAAAGTTTGCACCGTTGATTACAATAGGGTTTGTAGTTGAAGCCAAAAGCACCTCTGAGATAGCAAGATTCTCTGTGAATGTGAACTCACCACCATTAGCAAGAACATAAGCAAGTGCCTTAACGCCAGTCTTAACAGCGCTATCGCCATTCTCGTCAATAGCAGCCTCAGCCTCAACCTCAGCACCCTCAGTTACAACTGTAGTACCCTCTACAAGAGCACCATCATTAGACACGATTGAACCCTCGCCCTCAACAGTCAAAGTACCACCGTTAAGGTTTACAAGAGCCTCATCATCGTTGTTCTCAATAGTGATAGTAAAACCGTTAAGGTTGATTACAGGGTTAACAGCTGCAGCTGCGCGTGTAGCCTCAACCAAATCAGCTGAAGTAACCTTAATATCGTTAAGAATGATAATCTCACCACCCTGCATAAGTGCCTTAATAAGACCAACACCACTTGTAACAGCTACCTGGTGGTAAGGAGCATCCTCAGTATTGCTACTGTTCTCAAAGCCCTCCTCAACATTAACAACGATGTTGTTGCCTTCAGTAAGGATATCACCAATCAAAGTTGTGAGGTGGTTGCGCTTAACAGGAATATCGGTGTTGAATGAACGATCTACGCTCTTGTCATCGCTCATAACTACAGACATGTTGAACTTAACAACATCGTCCTTAGCGAAGAAGTAGTCAGTGAAGAGAACCTTACCGTTAGTAGTCTCATACTCCTTGATTGTGTAGTTATCATGCTCGTATCCACTAACCTTGCTATCGCCAACTTCGCTCTGCAAAGCGTTGAATGTGTTGTAATGCTCTGTTACATAAGATACAGTTGCGGTCTTAGGTGTAAGACCCAAAAGCTCAGCCATATCAGTTGTGATAACGCGCAACTTTGCAAGAGGACGCTTAAGTGTAAGAGAGATGCTCTTAGTACTGTTGAACTCCTTAACTACCTCAGATACTGTGTAAGCATCGCGAGTCTCATCCATAGCTACCCATGTTGCGTTCAAAGAGATCTCAGGGAAGTTTGATGTGTTGTAGTGAAGGTCTGCCTTATCGCTCTCCTTAACGATATCTGCCCAAACTACGAAACGGTAGTCGCGGTTAGGCACAAGGCGTACAGGGAATGATACGCTCTTGTCATCGCTATACTGCTTAACAGCCTCCTTTGACTGAGTACCGTCAGCGTTGTACACCTTGAAGATGTAACGAACAGTGTACTCATCGCTCGCAATAACATTTGAGATACCACCCTCTGCGCTGTTAGCACGGGTCTCCTCAGGGAGCGATACATTGACAATAACCTCCTGCTCGCCGCCGACATTAGCGCCGAAATCATCGAGGTCACTCTGACATGATACTACACCAAGTACCAATGCCACAAAGAATAGAATTCTTTTCATACAATGTGAATTAAAGTTAAAATAATTGAAAATCCTCTATTTTTCGTTATATCTATACAATCATTTGTGTGAATGTAGAGATAATTTGTACAAAGGTGTGAAATTTTACTCTGAATTGCAAATATTATTGCAAATAATTTATAAATAAGGTACAAATAACAACACGGAGATGACAAATCAGTCATCTCCGTGTTGTTATTAGGTTGAAAAACAGCGTATATTTATCGTGCTTGGTGGAGTATAACTCTCTCGATAGCGCGCTCGCATACAGGGCAGAAACGCTCTGCTACATTGTTGCGCATACGGCAAATATCCGCTGGACGATAGATGCCCTTTGATAGGTAGCCGCCGCCCTCATAAAGACCTACGGTGTAGTTGGCTGTGCGCTCAGGGGTCACGGTTGTAGGTACCTCAACACCCTCAGGCATCATATCTGCCCACTTTGACTCGAAATCTACCAAAGTGGTGATATTTGGCTCCCATGGCTCATGCTGCAACGAGTGCATATTGTCGTTGTCGTCGCCATTGTCATAGAAGTACTCATCGCCTAGACCTGCGAACGAGTGACCAAACTCATGCACAACAACTGGGCGGAAATCCTTATGGTGAGCTGTTGTGAGAGTGTACGAGTTATAGATACCGCCACCGCCATAAGTGCCTGTGTTTGCAAGAATTATAAGATGCTCACATGGGATATTCGTAACAAGGTCGTACATATCGTAGATATTGCTCGATGTGAGGTAGCGTGCCATATAGAATGTCATGAAGTTTGAACTTACGGCTGTGTCGCGCCAATCACCTGACTGAGGAACGCTCACATTGCCATTTACAGACGGACTCATGACGGCAATAAAGTTAAACTTCTCGGTGTGGCTGCTAAATGGCTGATAGCTAAGTATCTCCTTCTTAGTGCTAATAGCATCCTGCATAAAGATATCCATCTGATCGGCGGTGTAGCCCTCAGCGAGAATTACAACATCTATAGCCTCCTTAGAATCGCCACCCTTGTGTATATATTCGTATGGCAGCGGAGTCTGCTTGTTGCGGTTGCGGATAAGCACATCATTAGGGTCTATGGTGAACTTATGGCTGCTCTCCTTGCCGGTGTTGTCGCGCAACACAAGAGTTGCAATAGCCTTGTTATGAGGCATAGGCACAAGAAGTGTAAACTCAAAACTCTTGCTTACCTCCAATGCCTCGGGTGTGGTAATCCACTCTTGAAATAGCGAAGAAAATGAGGTCTTGTAGATAACCGCACCACTTGCACTATCTGTCAATGTGAGGTCACCATTACCCTTCAATGGTACGGTGTTTAGGTTGATGCGACGACCATACCAATTATCCGTATATGACATCTCGCGGAGTGCCACAAACTGCTCCGAGGCGTTGCCCATAAAGGTGTAGTCGATGCGCAGTGTGCCATCTTTGAATAGCTCCTCAAAGTGCTTTTCCTGAGCAAATAACGATGACGAAATAAGTATCGTTGCGATGGTTAGTAGAAGGCGTTTCATATTGTGAATATTTAATTATTATCACTATTTACATTTGTATCATCATCAGGCTTGCGCCATAGGTATATCTTCGACTCGGTGCCATCCTTCAGACGACCGATATTCTTGCGGTGTGTCCAGACAAGCAGAATTGCCACAACCCACGAGAAGATGATAAAAGGCACACTCTCAAATGGCGCGGCGTGGTCGTAGGTCATGGTCGAGAATATTATAACGAAGAGCGGATAGCAACATCCCGCTACCATAGATGCAAGCGAGACATAGTGCCAAATGGCAAAAATCACACACCACACACCAAAACATAGCATAAGGATTGGCGCATATATACCCGTTCCTGCACCAAGAAGCGTGGCAACACCCTTGCCGCCCTTGAAGCCAGCAAAGATTGGAAAAATGTGACCGAGAACAACAAATGCTGTGGCAATAATGCGGAGGTTGATCAACCATGACTCCGTAATTGCGTCATCGTAGCGCATAAGAGAGGTGAGAATTACAGCGCAATAACCCTTGAAATAGTCTATTATAAATACAGGTAAAGCGGCGCGCTTGCCAAGCACACGAAGCATATTTGTGGTGCCTGCATTCTTAGAGCCATGTTCGCGAATATCTATGCCATAATATTTCTTGCCAATCCAAACGGCACTCGGTATTGAGCCAAGCAGATAGGCGGCTATCATAATTGCAATAATAGCAAGCCATGTTGTAAGTGTCCAACCTTCCATGAGTAGTTAAATCTTTAGTCTTCAATAGTTTGTGTTAATATGAGCGCATTACTCATAATACAAAGATACAAAAATTAATGGAAATACAAACTTTTTCGCATCTATTTCGCCTATTCCCTATCTCGCAAAATGAGCCGATGACGACCAAAAAATGTGTTAATGGTATTGTTGTTCCGAAAAAAATGAGTAATTTTGTTTTCGGAAATTACATAAACGCATATTTATGAAACTGCAACTTAATTTTGCTAATCTCTCGGCATCGATCAAAGAGTCTGTGTCGGATTGGCGCTGGTGGTCCTCTATGGGCCAGATTGTTTTTGGATGCTTCCTTGTGGCTGTTGCCTTCGTGGTATTTATTAACCCTTATAACTTGGTGCCGGGTGGTATCTATGGTTTGGCGTTGGTGCTTCATAACCTCTTCCCATCAATTCAAGTAGGTACATTCGGTTATATGTTCGATGTGCCTCTTATCTGCACCGCTCTAATCCTCTTCGGCGGTACTTTCGGCGGTAGAACAATCTTTGCATCGTTCCTTACTCCGGGTATAATGAATATCCTCGACTACCTCGTATATCCTAACGAGGCAGCTATCGAGGCTCTTGACCCAGCACTCCTCCTTGGTGGTCAGATTGACCTATCGTCACATCTTATGCTTGCCGCAATTATTGGTGGCGTATTCAGCGGTGTGGGTGTGGGTATAGTTATCCGTAACAACGCTGCAACAGGTGGTACAGATATCACAGGTATGCTCCTCCATAAGTTCGCTAAGATGAAGTTCGCTAACGGCGTGCTTCTATCGGATGCAGTAATCGTGCTTAGTGGATTGGTGGTCATCGGCTTTGGCGTGGGTATCGACGGCCCCGGTCAGGGTGTTATGCTCTCACTCTACTCTGCAGTATGTATCTTTGTGAATGCTAAGGTGTTGGGCTATACCATTGACGGTGCTTCGCGCGACAAACTCCTATATATCATCTGCGAAGAACACTCTGCGCAAATGCGCCAATATATCCTTCATGAACTTAACCGTGGCGGTACATACCTCAAGGCTAAGGGTATGTACACCGATAGCGATAAGGAGATGATATTCCTCGTTGTTAACCGCAAGGAGGTGCGCACCGTACAGAGCAAAATCAAGGAGTTCGACCCTAAGGCATTTGTGGTGGTCACCGATGCGTATGATACCTTTGGCGAGGGATTTAAGCCGTTCCCAGAGGAGGATGGAATGCCTACTGAATAAAATTTTTTAAGTGGCTCTTTTGGCATCTGCCTCGATTGAAAAATGCTCATTTACCGAGAGTAAACTCCGCTTTTTCACTCATCGAGCAGCTTCAAAATAGCCTACTTAAAATCAATTTTATTGTGCAACCTGTAAAGTTGTTTAAGTAAAGTTCTTTTGGCATCTGCCTTGACTGAAAAATGCTCATTTACTTCAAAGTAAACTCCGCTTTTTCACTCATCGAGCAGCCTCAAAATAGCCTACTTAAAATCAATTTTATTGTGCAACCTGTAAAGTTGTTTAAGTAAAGTTCTTTTGGCATCTGCCTCGATTGAAAAATGCTCATTTACCGAGAGTAAACTCCGCTTTTTCACTCATCGAGCAGCTTCAAAATAGCCTACTTAAAATCA
>JAFXBB010000008.1 GCA_017521945.1 Alistipes sp.
ACTCCACTCGAAGGCAGGGATAATGCAAATGAACTTATAGCATCACTTCGAAATAAGGAGCTTGTCGAGCATAGTGTTGATAGGGTTATAGGTCGAATCTTACAAGGAGACGAATCTGTATCCAAGGAGGAATTTACGGGAGACACTATCCTTGTAAGAGATATAATCATAAAGTATATTTATGAGGGAGTGATGCGATATGACAGCTCTCGCAAGGGCTTCAAAATAGTGGGATTGGAGAGGGATGTTGATTGCCGCTACCCTATCTCAGGTGAAAGATTTGTCAATCTGTATGGTCGTGCAGACCGTATAGATGAATTAAACGACGGCACGCTTCAAATTATTGATTATAAGAGCGGAAATAGGCCTCACTTAGAGTGTGGAAGTATACAATCGTTATTTACTGGGGCGCCTTATGAGCGAGTGTCAAACATATTTCAGACACTACTCTATTCAATGATGCTTAATCGTAAATACAACCTTGAATCGCGTCCTTCGTTATACTACGCATCAAAGATGCTGTCGGATGATTACTCTCCACTTATCACGGATAAGGCACATGATGCGTTTATCGAACGATATAGTGACATTGCTGATGATTTTGAGGATGAGCTTAACATTGTATTAGAGGAGTTGTTTGATTCGGACATCCCATTTGTACAGGTGGATGATGAAGATGCTTGTAAATATTGTGACTACAAAAAGATATGCAGACGATGAAGCGAGCCAAAATACTTAGTGCGAGTGCTGGATCAGGTAAGACCTATCAACTAACACTCAAATATATGTGTGATGTTATCCAACATCCGGAGCGTTATCGCAATATTCTTGCTGTGACTTTTACAAATAAAGCTACAGAGGAGATGAAGTCTCGTATCTTGCGAGAAATACACAGATTAGCAGCTGGTGAACATAGCCAATATATTGAAGATATCAAGCGTGAAATTGGACTTGGAGAGAAGCAAATTAGAGAGGGTGCCAAGAGGGCTCAAACTCGTATTTTGCACGACTTCTCACGCTTTACTATTCTTACAATTGATCGTTTCTTTCAGCGAATATTGCGTGCATTTATCAAGGAGTTGAGTCTTGATCTAAACTACAACATTGAACTTGACACCAATCTTCTGCTTGAGCGTAGTACAGATGCCTTGGTAGAGGGTATCATTGAGGATGAGCAGTTGAAAAAGTGGTTGTTGGAGTTTGCCGAGGAGCGTCTTGAGGAGGGAGAGCGTTGGGATATGCGTGGTGATCTTAAATCATTGGGCAAAGAGTTGTTTAAGGAGGGTGGAGCAAAGCGATCTGCTCTAAAATTTGATAAGAACGGACTAAGAGATATAATCAAAGCTCTTGACAAGGAGACAGAGACGCACCGTAATAGAATTGTAGATTTAGGCATAAATGCAATTCAGACAATGAAAGAGTGTGGAGTCGCTGCGGATGAGTTTAGAGGGTCGTCCACAAGTTTCGTGTTCAACTTCTATCGATATGCAGAGGGTGAACTTAAGACTCCAACTGCGACGATGCTTAAGGCAAAGGACGACATTACAGCTTGGCACAAAAAGGGAGATGAAGCGCGTATTATCGCCGCTGCAGAGAGGCTTATGCCGATACTCAATGAGATTTGCGAATGTTATAATATTGCTACAAAGAGAGCCAATACAGCAAAACTTATAAAGAATAACTATCGCGGATTTGCACTTCTGGCAGACCTTAAAAATAGAATTGACGATATATGTTCCAAGGAGAATATTATGGTTTTGAGTAAGACCAGAGATATCCTATCGACATTTATCGATGATAACAACGCTCCGTTTATCTATGAAAAGGTGGGTAGTCGCTACGATCACTATATGATTGATGAGTTTCAAGACACCTCTGTAAGAGATTGGCATAATATTTTACCTCTACTTAGAGAGGCACTCTCGTCCAATCCGAGTTCATCGGTATTTATCGTAGGCGATATAAAACAGTCTATATATCGTTGGAGAGGCGGCGATTGGAGATTGCTCAATAATGATGCTATTGTAGACCTTGGAGAAGAGAATACCGCTATTGAGCATCTTCAGAAGAACTATCGCAGTCTGCCCAATATTGTAAAGTTTAATAATGAACTGATTGAACGAGTGGTGGAACTCGACAACAACCATCTTAATGAGTGCTTGAATAAAGCACTCGAAGACAAAAAGATAGAGGAGTCAACTTACTCATTTCTTCATGATACAATAGTTGGAGCATATTGCGACCACAAGCAAATTCCTGCCATGGGAGATGGTGATTATGGTTATGCAGAGGTTGTAGCTTACGATTCGACGCTTACAGACTCTCCATTTATTCGAGCCATAGAGTCTGCCATAGAGCGAGGATACCGCTATCGTGACATATTGATACTCGTACGCGGCGGTACAGATTCCAGAAAGGTTGCTGATGCGCTCTTTGCATATAAGGAGCAGAAGTTTATATCTAAAGGTTTACCGGGATTTAATATTCTAACCCCTGACGCTTTGACTCTTGCCAATTGCGATATTGCGGAGTTTATAATTGCCGTAATGCGGTTGGCAATAGACCCCAAGAATGATATAGAGCGTGGTATACATAATCGCTATCTTGGCTATCCACTTGATAGAGTCTTCGGGGAGGATGAGTTGCAATGGTTGCGTCATATAGCTCACTTATCGCCATTGGAGGCATTCGAAGAGATTGTGTATCGCTTCTCGCTCGATGAGCGCAGTGAGTCCATAGCATCGCTACAAGCCATTCATGAGCAGATACTCTCATTTAGCACGCAGCGTGTGGCAGATATTCAATACTACCTCAAGTGGTGGGATGAAAAAGGTGGTAATGAGGCGATAACTGTGGAGATGACAAACGACACCATAGAGATAACAACCATCCATAAAGCCAAAGGTCTTGAGCGCGATATTGTTATCATTCCATACTCTTGTTGGGATATGGCTCCACGACCAGCCCTACACTCTATTGTGTGGGCGAAGTCAAGCGATGCAAAACTTAGTGGCGCGATTGGTGAGTTCCCCGTTGTATACTCCAACACAATGGAGCATTCCGATTTTTCGGATGAGTACTACAAGGAGCTTGTAATGAGCCATGTGGATGGTGTTAACCTACTCTATGTAGCTGTTACACGCGCCTCAAAAGAGCTGTATATGTATGTGCCTACAAAACTGCAAACAAAGGATAAGAGCGGAAGTAATATCAGCACAACCGCGCCTCTTATTCTTCAAGCGGCAAAGAGGATATCTCCAACCCCCAAGCAGGAGATTCGCGAGGGAGAACTAATCACCCTAACATATAGTTTTGGCAAGCCAACAGATGGTAGCTCTATGGCACAGAGAGGTGATGGGTGCAGCGATATATTGCTTGAAGAATACACCTCTCACAAACCTACCATAAAGGTGCGTTATCCCTCTCATAGATGCATTGAGGAGGGTGTAGCAAATAGCAATAAGGCATTAAGTGAAGGTATTCGTCTGCATCGATTGTTTGAGGGTGCTATTACGGAGCAAGATTTGCGAGAAGCCGTAAGGCGTATGTCGTTGGATTGTGTTGTTGACCAAAAGCAAGCCAAGGAGCTAAACGATAAGATAACCACCATGGTCGCAGAGCCATTAGTACATGAGTGGTTCTCTGGTGAGTGGGATGATGTTAAGTGTGAGTCAGCAATTATTTTTAAGGAGAATATCCGTATCCCCGACCGAGTGATGATTAAGGGTACGAGAGCTGTTATTGTCGATTATAAGTTTGGAGATAAACAACTACCTATCTACAAGAAACAGCTATTAGAGTATGTCGAACTGCTTGAGTCTATGGGACAGTTTAGTCAGGTTGAAGCCTATGTATGGTATATATCCTTGGGTGTAATTGATAAGATAGTGTAAAATTATGATAAAATATAAACAAGCGAAACTGAAGAATGGTCTTACAATACTTGTAAACCGAGACAAAGCCTCAAAGCTCGCTGCAGTAAACATTCTATATATGGTAGGTGCGCGCAACGAGGCTCCCGATAAGACGGGCTTTGCTCACCTCTTCGAACACCTTATGTTCAGAGGTACGGAGAGTGTACCAGATTTTGATATGCCCATACAGATGGCGTGTGGCGAGAATAACGCCTTTACAAACAATGACTACACCAACTTCTATATCACTCTGCCAAAGGAGAATTTATCTACGGCTTTATGGTTAGAGAGTGATCGCATGCGAAACCTTAACCTCAGCTATGATGCGTGTGAGACAGAGAAGATGGTTGTCATAGATGAGTTCAAGCAACGCTATCTAAATCAGCCGTATGGCGATGAGAGCATGTTACTTAGAGGACTATGCTACAAGGTACACCCTTATCGTTGGTCGACCATAGGTATCTCTCCTGAGCATATCGAGCGTGCCACCTTGGAAGATGTGCATAATTTCTACAACCTGCACTATCGTCCTTCGCGCGCTATACTCTCCATATCCGCAGATGTCGATGAGGATGAGATGATACGCATGGCTACCGAGTATTTCGCCGATATTGAGGATTGTGGAGGAGATATTGCTCCAATACCAGCAGAGCCTGAGCAGTTAGAGCCACGACGCTTGGAGGTCGAGCGCGAGGTGCCAGCTACAGATATAACCATAGCCTTTCACATGGGCGACCGCCTATCAAGAGAGTTTTTCTTGGGAGATTTATGTTCGGACCTTTTGGCTGGTGGCGAGTCATCTCGCTTGGTTAACCATCTTATCAAGGAGCGAGGTTTGTTTTCTGCTGTAAATGCCTATATTACGGGTAGTCTTGACGCTGGACTATTCATTGTTAAGGGTCGCTTGATGCCTAATACCACAGAAGAGGAGGCCGAGACCGCACTATGGGCAGAACTTGAAGAGATGAAGCGTGGCAATATTTCTGACTACGAGTTGGAAAAAGTTAAAAATAAGTTCGAAGCAAATATGCTTATGGGTGAGATAAATGTGATGAACAAGGCCATGAACTTAGGTTTCTATGCTATGACAGGTCGTATGGAGCTTATCAACGAGGAGGCGAACATCTATCGTTCGTTAACCCGTTGTGAAGTAGCAGAGTTTGCCCATAAGGTATTTACCGTAAATAACTCATCAACACTTATCTATCGCGCAAAATGAGACAACAACCAGATATAATTATCCCCGATAGCGTGGTTATGCCGCGCACCGAGTGTCGTACTACAGCTAACGGTGTCAAGATATACATTCTCGACTCTGAGGATTTCGAGGTGGTGCGCTTTAGCTTTATCTTCCGTGCCGGCACATCAATGCAGCATAAGCCATTTACAGCATCAGCGACGGTAAATATGATAAGTGAGGGTAGCCAGTCTAAGACGGCTCAGGAGATAGCCGAGATGCTTGACTTTTATGGCTCGAACTATGATGCAAATATCGACCGAGATTACGCTTATTTGTCATTCGTCTCGCTATCGAAATTCTTTGACAAAACGGCTGAAGTAGCAGAGGAGATAATACTACATCCGTCATTTGGTAACAAGGAGTTGCAGATATACTGTTCGAAGCGCAAACAAGGGCTTGCCATAGAGCGAAAGAAGATAGATGTACAGTCAAGAGAGTTATTTGGCAAGGCTCTGTTTGGTGAGGAGCATCCATACGGCAAGACAAGCCCAGAGATAGAGTATGACAATATCACTCGCGACGACTTGGTGGCTCTCTACAATGAATTATACACTGCCAACAACTGCTTTATTGTGTGTAGTGGAAGGGTTACTGAGAGTGTTCTTCGCACTATTGAAGATATTGCATCAAAGCTTCCTCAGGGTAGGGCGCGTGGCGTGGAGTTTCCTGCGCCGACGGTTACACATCGCATATTTAAGGAGGATGACTCTGCCCTACTATCATCCATTCGTATAGGTCGTCTTCTCTTTGAGCGTAAGCATCCCGACTTTGTTGGCATGCAAGTTGTGGCAACGACATTAGGAGGATATTTTGGCTCGCGCCTTATGCAAAACCTCAGAGAGGAGCATGGCTATACCTATGGTGTGATGGCGGCTATGGTAAACTTTGAGCGTGAGGGTTATCTTGCTATCGCTACACAGGTGGCAAAGGAGCATCGTGATGATGCACTAAGGGAGATATACTTCGAAATTGAGCGACTACGCAACGAACTTATATCCGAAGAGGAGTTGCAAATGGTTAAGAATATGATGATTGGCGAGATACTTCGCATCCTTGATGGTCCATTTGGCATTGCTGATGTGACCATTGAGAATATTATGTGTGGCTATGATAATAGTGCAACAGAACAGAGTGTCGATGCCATACTCGCCATAACACCGCAAGAGGTGCAACGCTTAGCGCAGAAGTATCTTGAAAGAGAGGATTTAGTGGAGGTCGTTGTAGGATGATAGATACAGAGCTAAAACAATACATCGAGGAGCAGATACTCCCCATGTATGATAAACACGATGCGGCACACCGTAGGGATCACGCAGATATGGTGATTAGCCAGAGTCTAAGACTTGCAGAGAATTATGAGGTTGACAAAAATATGGTCTACACCATAGCGGCATATCATGATACGGGTATCATACATGGCAGAGAGCATCATCACACTGAGTCTAAGCGCATATTACTCTCTGATAAGCAGCTAAGAAGATGGTTTACCAAGGAGCAGATGTCCATTATGGGAGAGGCTGTAGAGGATCACAGGGCATCGTCGAAACATGCGCCACGCACGATATACGGATGTATAGTTGCTGAGGCTGACCGCGTTATTATACCCGAAAGCATAATACGCCGAACGATACAATTTACGCTGAATAATCATCCCGAACTGGATAAGGAGGAGGGGTATAAGCGGCTTGTGCAACACCTTAAGGAGAAGTATGATTATGGCGGCTATCTAAAGTTATGGATTAAGGAATCTGAGAATACCCAACGCCTTGAGCAGCTACGCCAGATTATTGCCAACAAGGAGCTACTACGCTCGATTTATGAACACATATACACAGAGGAGATAACACAATGAAACCATACGCCATAGAGGATACTACACCATTGGAGGCTGAAATGCTGGGTGAGGTACGCGCGGGTTTTCCCTCACCTGCCGATGAGGAGCCACGAGAGAAACTCGACCTTGTAAAGCTTCTTGTGCGTCATCCTGCCTCTACCTTCTTTTTCCGTATTGGGGGGACATCTATGGTCGATGCGGATATGGATGAGGGTGATATAATCATCGTTGACCGTAGTGTCGAGCCATATAATGGATGCTCGGCAGTCTGCTTCATAGATGGAGAGTTTACGGTTAAACGCGTAGAGATACATAGCGACCACACACTGCTAATTGCTGCCAATCCTAAGTTTAAGCCTATACGCATCACCTCGGATAATGAGTTTGCTATTTGGGGTGTTGTAACCTATATCATTAAGCGAGCATAACTATGTTTGCCCTTGCCGACTGCAATAACTTCTTCGTTTCGTGTGAGCGAGTCTTTCGTCCAGAGCTTAATGGACGACCTGTCATCGTACTCTCAAGTAACGATGGGTGTGTTATTGCTCGCTCAAATGAGGCTAAGGCACTTGGCATTAAGATGGGCGATCCGCTATTCAAAATTAGGGATATTGTCAAGCGTAACAATGTCACTATTTTTTCGAGTAACATGGCTCTCTACGCTGACTTCTCAAGGCGTATTCGTATGATACTTCGCCAGGAAGCACCACATATCGAAGTTTACTCTATTGATGAGGCATTCCTCGACCTTAGAGGTATGTGTAACGATGATTTTGATAGTTTTGCCAAGACTCTATCTCTACAATGTAGGCGACTCACAGGTATCCCTGTATCTGTTGGTGTAGCACCAACAAAGACCCTTGCCAAGATTGCAGCTGAGCTATGCAAACGCTACCCTAAACTGCGTGGAGGGTGCTATATGCATCGTGATGAGGATATTATTAAGGTGCTAAAGAAAACAGCAGTGGAGGATGTATGGGGTATTGGTCGTCGCACTACCCCACGCCTTAAGGCAAGAGGCATCCAAACGGCATACGATTTTAGAGTATTGCCACGCGAGTGGGTGCAGCGCAATATGGGTATTACAGGAGTGCGCACATGGCAAGAGTTGAATGGTATCCCAGCAATTGGTTTTGAGGCTGTGGCAGAGGCTAAGCAGTCGATATGCAACTCGCGCAGTTTTGCAACCGAGATTTACGATATTAGAGAGCTCTCGGAGCAGATAGCCAAATTTGCTACGATGACAGCTGAGAAGTTGCGCAAACAAAATACGGTGTGCCAACGCTTGACAGTCTTTGCGTTCACCAATCGTTTCCATGAGAACGAGGCACAGCAATATGGATACATAACTCTACCCTTTGTTGAGCCTACGGATAGCACATTGGAGATTGTTCGCACAGCACGCGAAGCACTTGCCGAGATATTTGTACGAGGTGTGGGCTACAAGAAGGCGGGAGTCATAGCATCAGAGATTATACCCCGTGAAGCTCTACATGTATCAATGTTTTCTGCAGAGCATAATGAGCGTCATCACCGCCTTATGGAGGCAATAGATAATATAAATAGCACGGCAGGTTGTGAGGCTGTGACCTTGGCATCGGCTGGCAGAGGTGGGCCACTAAATCGTAGTGACTATCGTTCTCCTCGATATACGACATCGTGGAGTGATATTCCAATTATTAAATAAGCGTTGGAGAATAGAAAAATTATTTATACCTTTGTGTTAGGTAATGACAAACTTAAAATAATTGAACTATGGGATTTTTACAGGAATTTAAGACTTTCGCGCTAAAGGGTAATGTTGTTGACATGGCAGTCGGTGTTATTATCGGTGGCGCTTTCGGTAAGATTGTTACCTCTTTGGTCAATGATGTTATCATGCCACCTCTTGGTATGCTTATCGGTAAGGTTAATTTCACAGATCTTGCTGTAAACCTTGGCAGTGAGGCTGAGCCTGTGATGTGGAAGTATGGAGCTTTTCTTCAGCAGGTATTTGACTTCCTTATTGTTGCTCTCTGTATCTTCTTCCTAATCAAGGGTATCAACCGCCTATCTGATATCACAAAGAAGAAGGAGGCTGCGGAGGCCGCTGCAGCACCAGAGCCTGCACCAGCACCAGAGCCAGAGCCTACTAAGGAGGAGATTCTTCTTGCTGAGATTCGTGATTTGTTAAAGGAGAAGAAGTAACCTACTTCGATTACTCTTATATAAGGACCGCGTCAATGGAGTGGTCCTTATTTTTTTGTATCTAAACTCTTGTACGATTTACAAATTTTTAATATTTTTGCATAGAAAATTATGTATAAGCCATGAGCAAAACAAGAATAGAACGCGAGAAGGATGTTGTAGATAAGATGATTAGGCTCTACTGTATCAAAAAGTTGGGGATGCAGGAGCTTAACGAGGAGTATAAATCGCTCATGGAGTACTCACATCGCAGACTCGATGGGTGCAAGTTTGGCGAAAAGAAACCTGCATGCAAGCGATGCCCCATACATTGCTACAAACCAGATATGCGAGAGAAGATACGCGAGATAATGCGCTGGGCTGGACCAAGAATGATTATCTACGACCCAATAGCAGCAATTAGACATATACTAAACAAGTAACAATGATTAAGGAGATATATTTAGCTGGTGGTTGTTTCTGGGGTACAGAACACTACTTCAAGCAGGTACGAGGCGTTATATCAACTTCAGCAGGATATGCCAACGGCACTACTCCAAACCCCACCTACGAAGAGGTGTATACAGATAGAACGGGTTATGCCGAGACGGTTAAGATATGCTACGACACTGAGGTTGTAGAGTTGCGCCTGCTCTTGGAGCTATTCTTCCGCTCTATAGACCCCACATCGCTAAATCGCCAAGGGGGCGATATTGGTACACGCTACCGCACAGGTATCTACTACACCTCTAAGGATGATCTTCACACAATCGAGGAGGTTTACCGCGATATTGAGCGCATCGTGGACGAGGAACTTATGGTCGAGGTCGAGCCATTATCATCATTCTACACCGCCGAGGAGTACCACCAAGACTACTTAGATAAAAACCCAATGGGCTACTGCCATATACCATTCGAGTTAATGATTATGGCCCGCGAAGCAAACAGAAGAGTAAATGATGCTGAATAAAGTAGAGAGTCCGACCGAAATCACTTTTTAGTCATTCTCGCATAGTAAGGTATTGTTTTCATCTGGAATAATAGCCACCTCTAACTGCTGCCAAACAACAAACTTCATCTTCTTATCAGCGCAGCCAAACCAGTAGGTAGCCTTACAAGAGCCGTATGTCAGGTCGGCAAAAGAAGAGACCTTTTGTCCATTCTCATTAGCATCACCATTTATACAGAGGCGTACACCAATCACTTGTATCAGAAATTCCCCACTCATAGTTGCTATATACAACAACATCTATGCTACCTACATCTGGAGCAATAGCAACACTCATCTGGGGTGTTAGATTGGTATAAATATTGCCACATACTTATCAAAAAAAGATGATATTACGCATAATAAACATATTTACACTTATAGCGAGTATAATGTTGCTTGCCTCTCTATCAGTTGAGATACTCTATAGCAGAGAATTAGCGCAGTTTTCCGATGCATATATATGGTCCATGCTATTTATATGCATAATATTCATTGTGGACTTTTTTGCATTGATGTTTCACAACCCACATCCATGGCGTTTCTTTGCTCGAAACTTTATGATGCTACTACTCTCTATCCCCTACCACTTTATAATTCAAAATCTCGGCATCGTACTTGGTCATACAGACACCATGATACTGAGCGGTATCGTTATGCTACGCGCTATAATGGCACTATATATTACACTGAGATGGTTAATTGAGGGACGAGCCACACGCCTACTCTGGGCATATATCGCAACGGTGGTGATATGCACATACTTTGCTGCGCTTTTCTTCTATGAGTATGAAGCACCCGTAAACAGTAGTGTCGAGGGCTTCGGCGACGCTCTATGGTGGGCATGTATGAATATGACAACGGTTGGTGCCGAGATATTTCCCGTAACTGCAATTGGCAAGATTATATGTGTTATACTACCAATTATAGGAATGGCGATGTTTCCAGTATTCACCGTTTATGTAACAGCTCTATATGGCAAACGAGAGCGTGGCACGACTGTTGCACAAGAGAGGGATAAACCAAAAATATAATACGATGAAAAAGTTTTTACTATTTATCACTATGGCTGCCATTGCAGTCTCTGTTACAGGGTGTTCAAAGGAGAGAAAGTGGAACGAAATGGAGCGCGAAAAACTACGCCGCGAGTTGCGTGCCTATCGTGATATGGTCTACTTGGAAAATCTTGCCGAAGCTGAGTTTAACGACTTTAGTGGCAATGTTGTGGAGGCTATAGAGGTTGACTACCCTGTCTATACAACATTTATTGAGCTTCCGGGTCGTGGTGACACTGTGGAGGTATATGTGGTATCGACCATTGTCGAGGAGCTTAACGCCAACCCTCACAATATGCGCAACATATACCCGTATCCATATCTTGTTGAGGAGGGTATTCTTCCTGCAGGACTAAATCATCAAGCACAGCGTGCTTTCTACGATTGTTTTTCGAAGAAGGTAAAGAGGTACTACCCCTCTACTCAGGCATTCTTCAATGCCGTTATTGGGGACTCATCATCACAGGATGCACTTACCGATATGCAGATGCAGTGTGCAGCAGACCTTTTCGATTGGGGCATTGAGATTGATGAGACGGTAGTATTCGATTAACAATACAATTCGGGCAATACCTTTTACCCATTGCATAGTTTAAGTATAAAGTTTTATTTCGAGCTTGCTCGGATGATGAGGGGTTGTACGGGTTGTGTTTACCGTGCGCCCCTCTGATTCTATCTCTCCGTCTTGCTCCAATCTTTATAGGGGTATGACCTAAGATGAGAGTTATAGTAGCGTTTTACGCCTGTAACCTCCATACCTAACCATGCAGGACGAGCGAACTCCTCATCCTCAGATTGCAGCTCCACCTCGGCAATTATCAATCCCTCGTTATCACCATAAAACTCATCCACCTCAAAGGTATGACCCTCATACTCCACAAGGTAGCGACACTTATCAATGAGTGCGCCCTCCGAGAGTTGCATAAGCTCCATAGCATCCTTTATATCAATCTCCCTCTCCCACTCAAAGCGCGAAAGTCCCCCATTCCTTGATGGTCCTTTAATTGTGAGCCAAGCACGATTATCACTTACACGCACACGCACTGTTCGCCTACCAGAGGCGATATATCCCTGCATAAGGTGAAAAGAACTGTGGGCGAGATGTTTATACTCGCCCACAACCAAAAATTTTCTCTCTATCTCTTGAGCCATAGTCAATTACTCCTCGTATGCAAACATAGGATCCCACGATGGTAGCATGATTGGCTTCTGCTCCAATAGTTTGAGAGTATTTGCAGGGATATACTTCTTATCGACCACAACACGGAACATATACTCCTCAAACCACTCATCAGTCATAATCAAGTTACCATTCCAGCCAGCTGATGGTCCCCAGCTATTCTCAACCATCCACTTCTTAGCGTTACCCTGCTCATCAAGGTCAACAGCAATAAGAGTCATGGCATGTGATGAGCCACTTGCAAAGGTACGGATACGCTCCTCCTTATTCATTGGGAACTCAACACCCATCAACGACTCATAATCGAAGTTATTGATATCAAGCGTACCCTTCTTCTTTAAGAGATACTTACCAACATCACATGAGAAATACATCGCAGTGTTATCCTTAATTGAAGCGATAGCCAACGCCTTAACCTCATCGATTGGAAGGTTTAGATATACCCAATTGTCACCATCGTATACATGACGGTCATACTCAATTTCGTAGACCTTATAGTACTCACGCGATGGGTCATTCATAACCATCACGAAGTCGTTTTCAAGGTCAATATCTCCGAAATACTCCTTGTAAAATGATTTTGGGGTATAGCTCTTTGTTTCAACGGGGTTGCCCTCCTTATCGTATCGTGTCCATTCAAATTCTGTTGGAGGTACACCATAAGCGCGCACCAACATCGAATAGATATCCTTCAACATCTCGGTCTTTAGAGCCACCGGCGCACGGCGATCCTTCTGCTGGCGAAGCATAAGACCATACTCGCGCAATTTCAACTTAATGAGATTACCAATCTGAGCAGTATTGTTCGACTGATAGTTCTCAGGCATAACCTCAGCAGGCACAACACCATACTTCATCACAAGGTTAGATACACCTGTAAACTGTCCGCCATCACTAAGTGGATTTTTGAACAACCACTCCACCTTGCGGTCATCCATAGGCAGATGCTTAGTATCAATCACCGCCTGAAGGAAGAGGTTGGATTTTTCCAACTGATCGTAGAAGAATAGGTAGTTCTGCGAGAACTCCAACGATGGGAGGTTTTGCTCATCAATCATCTTAGCGCGCAAAACATTAAGACCTGTAAACAACCAGCAACGACCCGATTGATGCTGATCGGTAATACCCTTTGTACGCACACGATGTGAGAAGTGAGTATCAATCATAGCGAGGTTATCTGCATCAGTTGCAAGCTCCGCTACTGAGTTAAGCGCCAAGGCATTGCGCGCAGCCTTCTCCGCCGAACTATTTGTCTGTCCTAAGCGTATCTCCTGCATCATAGCCTCAGTAATACCACCCTTATCCTGCTGTGCGCTAAGTGTAGATACCGCCATAAGCGCAACAGCCAATGAAACTATTTTTCTCATATTCAAGTTGTTTTATTTATAGCTAAAAAGTGGATGACTAAGAGTCAATTAGTCATCCCCTTTCCGTTGTGAGATTGAATAAAAAGATGAAGCTTAGAAGCTGTTTGTTGTTAAAGAGACTCATCAAATACAACGCTCTGGGAATTTCGTGGCGATGGGCTACACTTAGGCGTATCGCCCATTGACTATATAATTCTGCGAGCAGAAGTAGATGATATCATTTAACAGCAAAGAACGACAAAATACACTCTTTATTCAGCCTCAATGTTTATACACTGTATTACCATGCAAACAAAGGATACTGCTCCATCATAGCGTTCACATCCTTGCGAACTGCTGCAATGTTCTCCTCGTTCTCTGGGTCAGACAATACGCGGTCGATAAGCTCTGCAATGTAGTCCATCTTATCCTCCTTAACACCACGAGTTGTGATTGCAGGAGTACCGAAACGCAAACCAGATGTAGTGAATGGAGTGCGTGAGTCGAATGGTACCATATTCTTGTTTGTGGTGATATCGGCAGCTACCAAACACTTCTCTGCGAGTTTACCTGTAAGCTCTGGGAACTTAGTACGAAGATCAACCAACATAAGGTGGTTGTCAGTTCCGCCAGAGACAATCTTATAGCCACGCTTTGTAAGAGCCTCAGCCAAAGCCTTAGAGTTCTTAACAACCTGCTGCTGATACTCCTTATACTCAGGAGTTAGTGCCTCGCCAAATGCCACTGCCTTAGCTGCAATAACATGCTCCAATGGACCACCCTGAATACCTGGGAATACTGCAGAGTTCAAAATCTGAGACATCTTCTTTACAACACCCTTTGGAGTTGTATAGCCCCATGGGTTATCAAAATCCTTACCCATAAGGATGATACCGCCACGAGGACCGCGAAGAGTCTTATGTGTGGTAGATGTTACGATATGTGCATACTTCACAGGGTTGTCCAACAAGCCAGCTGCTATAAGACCTGCGGTGTGTGCCATATCTACAAGCAACAATGCACCAACCTTATCAGCAATCTCGCGCATACGCTTATAATCCCACTCACGAGAGAATGCCGAAGCACCACCAATGATAAGTTTTGGCTTATGCTCCAATGCAAGTGTCTCCATCTCCTCATAGTCGATATTGCCGGTCTCCTCCTTGAGTTTATAACCTACGGCATTGAAGTACATACCAGACATATTCACAGGCGAGCCATGTGAAAGGTGACCACCGTGTGAGAGGTCAAGACCCATGAATGTGTCACCAGGCTTTAGGCAAGCGAAGAATACCGCCATATTTGCCTGAGCGCCTGAGTGAGGCTGTACATTTGCATACTCTGCGCCATATATCTTACAGATACGCTCAATAGCAAGGTTTTCAATCTTATCTACTACCTCGCAACCACCATAGTAACGAGCTGCTGGGTAACCCTCAGCATATTTATTTGTACAAACAGAACCCATAGCGGCCATAACCTGATCGCTTACAAAGTTCTCTGATGCAATAAGCTCAATGCCCTTAGTTTGACGCGCACGCTCCTCGGCGATAAGGTCAAAAATCTGCAAATCTTTGTTCATCTTAAGTATTGTAATAGGTTTTAGGTTACAAAATATGTTCTACAAAAACACTAATCCAAGTAATATGAATACTCGTGAGATAGTGTAAATGTGATATTGTTAATCTCTATCTTAGTGCGTCGTATCAACTCCTTCCACTTATTGTACTCCTCGCTGTCGCGCTGGCTATACTTCATATTGATCTTATACTCCTCAAGCATATAAGCAAGATGATCGTGGCGATTGATAAGCTCCATCTTAAATGGATCATCTTGGTTACTATCCTTATTGGTACGCTTCACAATATCGTACTCTACAATATAAGGTACAGAGTTGCCGATTACAATAAAACGACCACTCTCGATATCATAGAAGTTAACACCATAAGGCTTAAAAGCTGATGCTGTAGCGTAGTTTCTGGAGTGCTCCTGAAGACACACCTTATCCCACTTCTGCAATACAGTACCATCAGCGTTGTATGTTGTAACGCTACCGATATGCGTTGTGGTATATGAACAACCACTGAGCATAACCATTGTAACCATGAGTGCTAAAAACCTCTTCATACACTTTCAAGTTTATAGAGTTAGATACTTACAGCAAACAAAGATAAGCATAAAAACTCTGAAAACAAAATATAAAGATAGTTTTTCTTGCATATATGGTCTAATTTATGCGTAACGGAGATTTGTTTAGGGATGGTCTATAAATTAGAAAATATGGCATTCTTTATTGACAGAATCTATTTCGGCTGGTTTTGAGCCATTTTGGGAGCTTTCTCCTAAAAATACTCTTCAAAATCATCTTGAGCTAATTTATAGCAGACCCATTAATCTATAATTGAGTATGAAAAAGATGATTAAAAACTTATTGGTTGGTGTTGCAGCAATTATGGGTGGCACCTCAATTGCGATTGCATGTACAGGCATATCGTTAACGGCTGTGGATGGAAGCTATGTTCAATCTCGAACTATCGAATGGGCAAAAGGGGCGCTACAGAGCGAGTATGTTATAATCCCACGAGGCGAGGAACTACGCTCATACACCCCCACAGGACTTAATGGTCTGAGGTTTAAGGCTCGATATGGAGTAGTCGGTCTTGCTGTTGTTGAGAAGGAGTTTATCGCCGAGGGTATCAATGAGGCAGGACTATCTGCAGGACTATTTTTCTTTCCTCGCTATGGCAGCTACCAGACATACAACGCCTCGTTCAACGACACTACACTTGCAGATTTGCAGGTTGTTCAGTGGCTATTGAGCCAATTCTCCTCAATTGACGAGGTGCGTCATGCAATAGAGGGCATTCATATTGTGGGGTTGGAGAAGACAGCCGTAATTCATTGGCGCATAGGCGAGCCATCTGGCAAGCAGGTGGTAATGGAGATTGTTGGGGGAAAGGTAAACTTCTACGACAACACCGTAGGTGTTATCACCAACGCACCCGGTTTTGAGTGGCACATAGCAAACCTAAACAACTATGTCAACCTTCGCCCCGGTAGTGCAAATAACTATAAATTAGGAGAGGTTAATCTTGAGCCTATCGGTGGCAGCTCGGCAATGTTAGGACTTCCCGGCGACTTCACACCACCCTCTCGATTTATTCGTGCAGCATTCTTCCGTAACACTGCGCCACAGCGTGCCGATGCAATGCAGACCGTGCTTCAGAGCTTCCATATTCTGAACAACTTTGATGTGCCTATTGCCACAGAGAACCCCGATGAGAAGAGCCTCCCAAGTGCTACGCAGTGGACCTCTTCGATAGACCTCACCCACCGCAAGGTCTACTATAAGACAGCCTACAACAACAATATTCGCTGCATCGACCTTGCAAAGATAGACTTCGGCTCAGTAAGCTACCACTCGGCACCCCTCGACACAAAGCAGGAGCAGCCTATCGAGGAGATTAAGATATAAACTGAAAAGCGAAAACTGAAAAGTGTGGTATCTGCGACGCGTATTCATAATCTCGCGCGAAGCGCACCACACTTTTCAGTTTTCACTTTTCAGTTTATAAAGGCCCACGATATTCTATACATTATAGAACAAAGATGCCCTATATAAATCGAAAATTAAAAGTTGTAGCCAACAATTGCATCCGCATAACCACCCCACCATTCTGCACTCTTATACGCCTCTACCGACTCCATAGGCACATAAATCTTACGACCTGAGGCGTTGCCATCAAATGCGCACCACAAGAAGTCGAAAATTAATGCTACTGGCGGTGTTGTAGCCTTGCAATATACACTTGTAAGGCTGTCGCAACTAAAGAATGCATAATTTCCAATCTCTGTTACGCTATCAGGAATAGTTACACTTGTAAGGCTGCTGCAATTAGCGAATGCCCGACTTCCAATCTTAGTTACGCTATCAGGAATAGTTATACTTGTAAGGCTGTGGCAATAATCGAATGCACCATTTCCAATCGTAGTTACGCTATCAGGAATATTATATTCTGTAGCGCCGCATCCAATGGCAAAAGAGTTAAGCACCCCATCAATAATCAAACATCTACTATTCTCGGACGCAAACTTACCATTAAACGCTTGTAGGCTGAAACAAGAAGTGAATGCGCTCTCTCCAATCGTAGTTACGCTATCAGGAATAGTTATACTTGTAAGGCTGCTGCAATATTTAAATGCAGAATTTCCAATCGTAGTTACGCTATCACCAATAGTTACACTTGTAAGGCTGCTGCAATAATAGAATGCCCCATCTCCAATCGTAGTCACGCTATCTCCAATAGTTACACTTGTAAGGCTGCTGCAACCTCGGAATGCAGAATTTCCAATCGTAGTTACGCTATCAGCAATAGTTACACTTGTAAGACTGGTACACCAATAGAATGCACCACCTCCAATCGTAGTTACGCTATCAGGAATA
>JAFXBB010000070.1 GCA_017521945.1 Alistipes sp.
ACATATCGCATCAGCGAAAGATGCTCGATTTCAGAGCCGTACTTTCAAAACTGCTATACACATTTTACTCGTCGGGAAATGGATTTAACCACAACCTCCATGTAGTCTTCCATGTAGGATATCGCTTTTTTTCGTAAAAACTAACACTGAAAATCAATCAGTTAAAAATAAAATAATGGTTGCCTGAATGCCAGCCTTTTCTATTTTAGGACAATAGGCTCACACGAGCGACCCCAAGATGCCCCCTATCAGGGAGTTAGGAGGGGGGTAGTGAATTTAGAGAGTTTGGCGTGAGTATAATAAAACACGAAATTCCTTAAACTCCTTAATAATATTAGGATAGCTAAAAGCGTAATAGTTTGAAGTCAGCATCCTATTTTTTATCCATTCAAAAAAGATTTATCGGACAGTAATAATAATTTTTAAGAGCAAGTTAATTATAATCATTCATTTTCTCTCTTTGCAGGTGGCGCATCTCGTGCGTAAAGAACATTAGCTCGCCCACAGGCTTAAAACCTAACGAGGCGTATAACCTCTCGGCATTTGGGTTCTCCTTGTCAACAATAAGTCCCACGCGCTCGGCACCATCTCTAAAGGCGTGTTCGACAAAAGCTTTAATCAATACAACGCCTACGCCTAAGCTGCGAAACTGTGGTAGAACAGCCACCGAGTCGAGGTAGTACTCTCCCGCCTCGGTCTCATCTACAATCGATGGTACGCGTCCCGTGCGCTCCTTGATTATCGCAAGTGTGCCGCATCTAAGCTCCTCCAATCTCGCTCCATCATACCCCACAACAGCACCTACAACCTCGCCACCATACTCGGCAACAATAGCGTTCTGATAGCTATATTGCGTACCCTCTGCACGGGCTATATCGCTCAACACGGAGATATACTCATCGCCGCAGTAGTTGCGAAGACCCGCCTCGTCACCTATCGCCATGGCGATAACTTGTGCGATAGTTGGAGCATCCTCCCTGCGCGCTGGTCGCGTTGTTATTTGGGGTCGGTTAACAATCTCGACTATTCGTTTTGCGACCTCCTTGGTGTGGTCGATAAGAAGCTCGCCGTGGTTCATCTTTTGGAATACCTCGATATGGGTTGCGGGGTGAAGTTTTAGAAGATGCTTTGTCATGGGGCGGGCAACAAATGACTCCTTGGTGCCGTGCCAATAGTGTATGTCGGTGCTGTGGATACTCTCCAACGAGCTTGTATATACTGACTTATAACCATCAAGTACTGCGCGGCGCCCACCGTAAGGGTAGACCTTTCGGCACTCATCGAGTAACACATCGAAGTAGTGAGAGCCAAAGACCCAACGCCAAAATCTATGGTGGTGGTAGCAGCTCCACACATTCATCGCCTGTAGATGACGCAAGGGGTTAATAAGCCAGCGAGGTAGGGCAAGTAGAGGCGCGGCGTCCATAATAGCATGCTCCACGATAACCTCGCCACGCTCCAATATGCGCGATAAAATCTTGCCCCCGAGCGATAGTCCATAGATACAATCTATACGACCGCTCAGTTTGGTCTTGATAAACTCAATAATCTGCCCTGCTTGGTCATCTACAGAGGTAAATGCAGTATGCGTGCCGAGGGTAAACCCATCAATCTCTACAGCTATGATATTGTAGCGCTCCCTGAGCAACTTTATAAGAGGCGTGAAAATCTCGTACGACACACCTAACCCGGGTATTAACATGATTGATGGCGCACCTGTTTTGCCAAACACTCTAAACTCCATGCTTATTGTCTAATATTATGTTACATAGCTTCGATTGTGCGTGTGCGGAACGACTCGCGGGCCTTGCGGATATAGAGCTTCACCACATCCGTAGGCAGGTTTGACGAGTGGACAAAAGCCCTCGTCTTGTCGGGGAACTTCGCTAATGCAGTCGCCAACAACCACGCAACGCCCATTCGCACATAGTATGGCTCCGCGCCCTGCACAGTGCCTTGTTGCGCCACCTTTGGCTTGCCTTTAACGGTTTTATACCTTGACTTTATACAACAAAAATCAAGCCCGTTAATACGCTCAAAAACCTTGTCGAGCCACTCCTCTTTGAGAAAATAGCACATTGCCACAATCACTGCAAAGCGCACCTCAAACTCGCTTTCAGAGTCAAACCATCGCTCCAAAAACGCCCACAAAACCGCCTTGTCGGCACGCGCCATCCACTTTGCATGAGCGCAGTAGGAGTCGCACACTGCCCAATTATCCAATATGGGAATATAGCGCTTAAGCATTGCCAAACGCTCATCAAGACCACACTTTTCGAGATTGATGAGATAGCCCCAAATGACGGTCTCCTCATAACAAAGGCTCTCGTTTGGCACGACCTCAAAGGCATGAACTACATCGGTGCCATTAGTGCAATGAAGGTGCGTTCCATCGGGCATAACAACCTCGCCACCTTCGCGTGCGAGCCTCTTTGCTACCTCTTTAATTTCGGGCGAATGAAGCCCCATAACACGCCTTTCGGGCAGCGCATTCACCACTCGCAAATGCCCCTCCCTATATCGCTCCTCCGTTAGGAAACGCTCACAAACTAATGGCTGTAACAGGTGGTCTATCATTATCTTAGGGTTGTTGCCGATGATTTCTATCTTTTGGTTGAGGCTCTAAGACCTTCGATAACGCTGTGGGTAAAGCCTGCCGCCTCCATTGCATTAAGTCCCTTTATGGTTAGACCCCCAGGTGTTGTTACTCGGTCAATCTCTACCTCTGGATGTGAGTTGTTTCTTTCAAGTATATCCGTAGCGCCGCGCAGTGTCTGTATCACAATACGCTTTGCGTCATCTGCCCTGAAACCAAGCTCTACACCACCCTCCATGGCTGCACGAATGTAGCGTAGGGCGTATGCTATGCCACATGATGCGAGTGATGTGCCTGCTGGGATATGTCCCTCATCGACTAACATGGCATCGCCAAGCTCTTTGAAGATGTTTAGTAACTCTGCATCTTTCGCTGCGGTAGAGCGCTCCGAGGCAATAAAGGTCATGCTGCTCATTGCCGCTATAGCTGTATTTGGGATTATAAGGTATGTTGCAGGCAGTACTCCGTCACCCTTATCGAGCCACTTGGATAGTTGCGATATATCCAAACCTCCCACCATGGAGGCAACAGCCTGACGGGAGTAGTCCATGTGCGGCTTACACTCATTTAGTACCTCCTCTACTTTCCAGGGTTTTACGGCAAGTATTACCAAGTCTGCTGTAGGTAATGTTTCTCGGTTGTTGGTTGTGGTATTTATCTCTGGAAACTCCTTTTTCAGCGCCTCAAGCTTAGGTGTTGAGGGATTTGATATATATATGTCCGATGTTGAGATAAGAGTGCCAAGGGCGAAACCTCGTGCTAAAGCACCGCCCATATTTCCTGCTCCGATTATCGCTACTTTCATATACCTTACTTTTGTGTTAAGTTCCTAAAACCTCTACAAAGTTAACATTTTTTGTGGAATTTAAGCTATAGTTAAAACAATAATCACTAACAATTGTTCGTTATATCTAAAATGGTTTATTTATGTATATTGTTTTGCAGTTATCATCTGTTTTACTAATTTTGCATATGATTTACCATTACTCGATATATGGAATATTTTAGGCGCAACATAATAAGAACAGTAACAGCTATACTAATAATGGTCGTTTCTGTTCAAAGTGGAATGTTTGAATATATTTTAAGTACTCAAACCGCCTCCGCTATGAATTTGGAGGAAGTCTTGCATCATAGTACGACCGAAAATGCTGATACGGAAAACGAATCCAATGATGAGTGTTACTTAAGGAGAGTAAATAAACATTCGAATGGAACTTCTCACTCGCATTTTGCGAGTTTATATCACTCTATTAGGAGGCTTACGGAGCATATCGTTACACCTATTACATGCTCCATTAAAACATCAAGACCCCTGTCAAAGCTGTTCTGCACATTCCTTATTTGATTTATTGCAGTCTATGCTATACCCCTGCTATGACCTTTTGCAAATCAGGGGTTAGTTTATCATAAGCAGCAATAATATTATCATTTGAAACAATCATTATTTTAATATCCCGATGCAGATGTATCGGTAAATTATCGTATATGGAATTAGTTATATTATATCTATTATTGGCACTATCTGTGTCATTCTTATGTTCAGTGTTGGAGGCTGTATTGCTATCCACACCAATCTCTTTTATCACGATGAAAGAGAAGGAGGGTGCTAAAAATGCGCCGTTGATGATGAAGCAGAAACAAAATACTGACCGTCCTCTCTCTGCTATTCTATCGCTTAACACCGTAGCCCATACCGTAGGCTCAGCAGGTGTCGGAGCCGAAGCCGTAAAGGTCTTTGGCGAGGCCTATTTCGGTGTCATTTCAGCTGTATTAACCATTTTAATACTTGTTCTCTCGGAGATTATTCCTAAAACCATAGGCTCATATTATTGGCGACAGTTAGCTATGCCCGCGTCAAAGATAATTCACTGGTTAGTAATTATTTCATACCCGTTAGTATGGGTTTCTGAACTTATAACCAATTTGATAGCGTCAAAAAAACAATCTCTATCCGTCAGTCGCGAGGAGGTCTCGGCAATGGTTAGCGTCGGCACAAAGGAGGGCATATTTGAGGCTACTGAGAGCGATATGATTCAAAACATTTTTAAGCTCAAGAGCATCGCCCTGCACGAGATTATGACACCGCGAACTGTAGTGATTACAGCCTCGGAGAGTACAAAATTGAGGGAGTTTTATGCTAATAAAATGCACGGTATTTTTTCGAGAATACCCGTTTACAGCGACAACCCCGACTTTATTACGGGCTTTGTCCTCAAGCAGACCGTTCTCGAGAAGATGGCCGAAGACGACTTCGATAAATCGTTAGCAACGATAAAGCGCCCTATCCTTTCATTTAATGAAGACACGTTGGTAAGTGTCGCGTGGGAGGAGATGCTCAAACGAAAAGAGCATATCGCCCAAGTACAGAATGAGTTCGGC
>JAFXBB010000071.1 GCA_017521945.1 Alistipes sp.
AGTCCACAATAGCCATGGTGCCATCTTTGGCAGTTATAGTCTCAAAGCGACCACTTACGGGTGTTAAGTTCGATAGTGTTGTAAGCACCTCAAGGCTATCGGCTCCAAGCAGTGTCGCCGCAGCGTAGACGGTAGTCAGATTGTAGGCGTTGAAGCGACCTGTAAACTTAACCCATAGCTCCTTGCCGTTGATATGTAGGAGCATGCCGTTAGGCAGCATCTCAATAATCTTGGTGTTGTAGTCTGCCATTGAGCGTAGTGATAGGCGATAGTGCTTTGCTGCGCAGTTCTGTAGCATAACCTCACCATTCCTATCATCGATGTTTACCACAGCCCAGCTATCCTTGCCGAGCATATCGAAGAATGACTTCTTGGCACGAATATACTCCTTATAGGTGCCGTGATAGTCGAGGTGGTCATGTGTGAGGTTAGTAAAGAGTGCGCCCACAAACTTAAGATTGTCGATGCGGTGCTGTGCTGCAGCGTGTGACGATACCTCCATAAAGCAGTACTCGCACCCTTGGTCGACCATCTCGCGCATCATCTTATTGAGGCGTATGGCATCGGGTGTGGTGTGTGTAGACTCGATACGCTGTTTAGCTATGCGATAGACCACCGTAGATATAAGTCCTACCTTGTAGCCCATTGCTGTGAACATATCGTAGAGGAGTGTGGCGGTTGTGGTCTTGCCATTGGTGCCTGTGACACCCACCAAACGCAGCTCTTCGGATGGGTGACCATAGAAGGATGCTGCTATAGCTGCCATGGCGATATTGCTATCCTCCACAACAACATACGCAACGCCCTCTCTCTGTAGCTCGGGCATTTGCTGACATATAATCGCCTTTGCGCCTCGTTCTATAGCTGAGTCGATATAGTTGTGACCATCATTCGCGCCTCCCACAACCGCAAAGAAGCAAGAGCCTTGCTCCACGCGGCGTGAGTCGTACTCCAATCCTAAGATATATGGGTTGGAGCTATTCTCTATCTCAATCACTCGAACATTGTCGAGCAGCTCACTTAGTCGTTTCATTCTCTGTTCCTCGTTGGTATTTATCGCCCCAAGTTGAGGTGTATGGTTAAATCTTTACTTGTTATCTCTCTACCTGCAGGTATGCTCTGGCTCTTAACTTTGCCACTCCCTGAGTGTGTCACCTTCAATCCGCTACGCTCAAGGATATATATCGCATCCGTAAGTCCCAAGCCCTTGACATTTGGTATTTTGCCCTCTGAAACCTCTATATCCTCGGCACTAATCTTTATTGCCGTAGGTGTATACTCTTGCGTTGGACTCTCCAAGATGTAGTGGAGTGATGGGTCTGTGGTGTAGATGTACTCCATGATATCCGATGCCACAGGAGCTGCTACATCGATACCGAAGTGTCGTGTACTTTCTGTTGTAATCTGCTTACATACGCCCACAAGTATGGTGTAGCGCGGATTCTCTAAAGGCATGGTGCATACGATAGAGCCGTAGTAGTATTTATCTTTGTCGTTAAGACCATTCTCCATCTGTTTCTTATCGATGCGGCTGTCGCTGGTGAATACGCTCCACACCTGTGCTGTACCTGTCTTACAACCAAAAGGTATAGCCAAATCCCTAAACCTATGTATTGAGCGTTGTGCAGCTGCAGCGAGGCAGCTATCAAGTTGTATGATAGTCTTTTGCGAACACATTCTCTCAACAAGTGGAACTACGGGCATGCGCTCTATGACCTCCCCATTGCGCTCAATGCGGTCCACCAAACGAGGTGCCACCATGCGACCTCTGTTTGCCACGCCATTGTAGAATGTAATCATGTGGATTGCGGGTATGTCCAACTCATATCCGTATGCCATACGGGGTAGACGCGAGGAGGTGCTACCCTTGGTATTCCACTTAGGGTCGTTAGCCGAGATAAGGCGTCCGCGCTCCTCGCCATACGCCTCCAATCCCACATAGTCGTTGAAGCGTAGCTTGGCGAGGTAGTCGGTGTACTCGGCAGGGTTATCCTTAAATTTCTCGTATACAGCCTTGGCAAAGTAGACATTCGAGGAGTGAGCAAAGGCCTCTATTAGTGTGACATTACCATCGCTCTCCTTGCCTGCCACATCGTGTGAATCCTCAATCTTCGCCGCACCCACCTTGACCTTTTTTCCAGGGCGTGAGTGTTCGGTGTTGACCTTTGTGTCGAGGTCGTAACCTCCAATCTCAAGCAACGCCATTGTTGTCGCGAGCTTCATTGTAGAACCCGGGCTGATTGCTGTTTTAAGTGCATGGTTGTTGACACGCTCGCTGTATGTCGTGCCACGCTCTATGCCCGAACCAAGACTCACCATAGAGAGAATGTTGCCGCTTTGGACCTCCATGACTATTGCCACACCAAAGGATGCCTGCTCCTGTCGCAACATGCTATCAAGTCTCTCATGTGCCATGCGTTGGATACCTGCATCCAAGGTGGTTATAACATCTGCACCATCCTGTACAGGAATATTGTCCTCATCATAGACGCGAGCCCAGAAACCATGGGCAATCCACTGCTCCTTCTTTTGACCATTGACACCTTTGAGGTACTCATTGTATTGACCCTCGATGCCCGAGCCGGGGATAACTCTATCCTTGTCCTTATCCTTGATAATCAGGGTGTCGTAACGACCTATGATTTGGCGTGCGAGATCCTCCGATGGGTATATTCGTTCATTATCATTTGTGGAGCCATATATATATCCCATCTTACCATCGAATAGTGGGAATGTTCGTTGCATCATATTCCACTCATCAATGGTTATGGTGCGTGGCATAATCTCATAGGCTCGACGCTTTTTACCCTCACGATAGAACTCCTTAGTTAGGGTCTTATTATACTCCTCGGCAGAGATATATTTATAACCATGTTCACGGGCATCCTCCTCGTTGAAGTGTGCAGCAAGGAGCTTTGATAGCCTCTCTGCGCTCTTTAGGTATTGATTTGTGTCGGCTTGATGTATTCCCTCTGAGCCAAAGTCGAGGATAACCTTGTATCTTAGACTCGATATAGCCAATGGCTCTCCATCGCGTGAGAAGATAGTGCCGCGTCGTGCCTTTACAATATTAGTGCGATATACACCATCCTCCAATACCGCTGCGTTGTGAATTACCGATGGACTGAAGAGAATGATCCACACCAAGCGTATCACTACGGCAAGTGCCAAAAGAAAGAGTATGCCATATAGCGACTTTACACGCGAAATGATATCGCGTTTTGTAGCTTTAGCCCTCTGCTTGTTGTCGTTATCGTTAATATGTGTGTTGCGCTCACTCATCACTTCTCAATTATTCGGCTATCCTTGGATAACTCAATCAACTCTATACCATGCTTTTGTAGGCGGCTTGTTACAGCACTCTTCGATGATAGACCATATCGCTTCTCTTCGCGTAGTATAGCACGCTCATGGAGTATTGATGCATACTCCTCTCTTTGTTTGTACTCTCTGTTTGCATTGAGCGACATAAATGTAAGGAAGATGCTCAAGAAACACATTATTGCAATAGCAATAAAATATCGATGGTAGGGGAGTGAGCCTTCGGTAAGTATCCTGCCTGTTGTGAATATCAACCATGGCATACTCCTCTTCTCACCCGTCTCTTGCCCCTCTTGCTCTTCATCTCTTTCTCGCCCCTCTTGCCCCTCTTGCCCCTCTTGCCCCTCTTGCCCCTCTTGCCCCTCTTGCCCCTCGTTGTTGGTGTGGTTTGGGGTCGGCTCCTCGTTGAGTATCACCACCTCACGGCGCACTCGGTCTCTCTCTTCGGTATTATGCATTGTTGACTACTCGGCTATACGCTCCGCGACGCGTAGCTTGGCACTGCGTGAGCGTGGGTTTGACTCTATCTCTTCGTTTGTAGGCACTACAGCCTTGCGGGTTATTACCCTGAAGGGTGTTGTGGCACGACCAAAAAAGTCCTTCTCGATGACACCCTCAGTGTTGCCACTGCGCATAAAGTTTTTTACAATGCGATCCTCCAACGAGTGGTATGACATAACCACTAATCTGCCACCGGGCTTTAGTAATTTGAGACTCTGTTCCAACGCCATCTTTAGTGCCTCCATTTCGCCATTAAGCTCGATGCGAAGCGCTTGAAAGAGTTTTGTTAGGAACTTAGCCTCATCCTTTGGTGGGGTGCAAGGTTTGACCGCCTCGACAAGCTCGGCAGTTGTGGTTATAGGCTTTTCACTTCGGGCGCGTTCTATGCAGTTAGCTATCTTCCAAGTTGTGTCCAACTCGCCATATTCCGAAAAAATTTTCGCTAAGGCATCATTTGTGTAGGTGTTTACAATGTCTGCTGCTGTACGACCCTCGCGGGTATTCATACGCATATCCAAAGGGGCATCGCCGCGGAATGAGAAACCACGATGCTTGGCATCGAAGTGGTGGGACGAGACACCGAGGTCCGCCAAAATACCGTCGACCTGCTCGACACCCCTAAGACGCAGCGCACCACGAACAAAACGAAAATTCGATGCTACGAAGGTGTGACGCTCATCTTGTGGAGCATTGGCCTCGGCATCTGGATCTTGATCTAAGGAGTAGAGATGACCACCTTTGTTGAGGTGAGCGAGTATCTGGCGAGTGTGACCGCCGCCACCCATTGTCAGATCAACATAGGTGCCTTTGGGGTCTATGGCGAGTGCCTCGATACACTCCTTAAGCATTACGGGAATATGGTATGTTTCGATGCTCATTTGGGCTTGTTTTTACTTTAGTAAAAAATAACGCGACTAAGTTACGAAAAAATCTGCAAAATCGATAAAGTATAGAGTGAAAAAAATATGAAACTTCTGACACCTAAAAGTGCAATGCTGAGTGAAGAGTTGCGATGTGCGACTTATTTGGGTCGTGCAACTCGCTGGGATGCTGATATATACTCTGTAGAGGGAGGTTGTTCTCCGCATATTCTTGCTGAAATATGCAGACTGCGCAAAGCCTCATATAAAAGTGTCGGTGTCGAACTTGATGATGGCGTGGGGTGTGCCCGGGATATGGATGGGACTTATCGCCAACTAATAGTGTGGGACGGAAATCGTGGTGAGATTGTGGGTGGCTACCGATATGCTGTTGGGCGCGATGTGGCGGCTGAGAGACTCTCGCTAAGTCGTTATTTCGAACTATCGGAGGAGTTTAAGAGCCTCTATCTAAAGCGGGGTATAGAACTTGGGCGGTCGTTTGTTTCGCCTAATTACCAATGTGGCGCTAATAGGTTGACTATATATGCCTTAGATGCTCTATGGGAGGGTATTGCAAGGGTTGTGCAGCGCACAGATGCCGAGTATCTCTTCGGGCGTGTGACGCTATATGAGGAGCTGGGCGTAAGGGCGCGTAATCTGTTGGTCGGATATATGCAATATGGGGCTTTGCCAATCGGTGGGTTGATGGTGGCAAGAGAGCCTTGTAAGGTGGGTATTAGTCGTCGCAGATTTAATCAAATTTTTAATGGCGCAACTCCTGAGGATAACTATAAAATTCTGCTGTCGCGTATGCGTTCGATGCGTCGCAGGGTGCCGCCAATCATATCTTCCTATTTGCGTCTGTCGCCATCGTTGCAACTGTTCGGTAGCTATCGTAATAAGGATCTTGGAGGTGTTGTTGAAAGTGCAATAATGCTCACAATAGCAGACTTTTACGAAGATGTTAAAAGACGGTATTCGTTGTTTTAATTCCTCGTCACACCTAATGTTAAAGTGGGAATGACTAAAAAGTAACTTAGTCAGCCTCCATAACCTAAGAGAGTGAATAAAAAGATGTAGTTTTAGGCTTGCGAAGCCCGAAAAAGCGGAGTTTACTGAGCGTAAATGAGCATTTTGAGGGCAAGCGTAACGACAAAATACACTTTTTATTCACTCTCACTGTTTATTCAGTCGTCAATGTTAGTAGTTCTCAATCACCGCCTCAAGATGCTGTTTCCAGATGAGTGCTGCACCACCTAAAATAGCCACATTCTTATCCTGAATGCCGCTCATGAGTAGCTTCACCTTGTTCTTGAATACCATGAGTTGATTCTCCTCCATGTACTTCTGCGTAGGGCGCATGATGTAGTCACCAGCGTTTGCCAAGCCGCCAAAGAGGATGATTGCCTCAGGAGATGTTGTTGCGGTGAGGTCAGCGAGTGCCAAGCCGAGATATTTACCTGTGCGCTCAAATGCCTCTAAAGCGATAGGGTCGTTCTTGTCGGCAGCCTCTGAGAGCATCTTTGCCTCAAACTTATCGTATGGGATAGAGCGAAGCTCGCTGTCGCAAGTCATGGTCGCCATAAGCTCAAATGCTGTACGCTTGATGCCTGTAGCAGATACATAAGCCTCCAAGCAACCTTTTCTGCCGCATCCGCACTGACGACCTGTTTCGCGTGACTCTGCTGCGATATGACCATATTCGCCAGCAAAACCATCGTGACCATATACCATCTCGCCATTGCAAACGATGCCAGAGCCAAGTCCTGTGCCGAGGGTAATCATAGCAAAGTCCTTCATACCACGAGCATTACCGAAGACCATCTCGCCGATGGCTGCGGCATTTGCATCGTTGGTAATCATCACCTTGGTGCCGTTGAAGAATTTGCCGAGGTCATCTACGAACTTGAAGATACGCAATGTGTTAGGGCGTGGGTCGTTAGGGTTTTCGAACTTCCAAAGGTTTGCAGGAGTCTCGATAACGCCTGTGTGGATATTTGCATTTGGAGCGCCAACGCCAATGCCGATAAGGTCGCACTCTGGTTGTGATGCTATAAGCTCCTTTATTGCTGCAGCTAATGCCTCGATATAGGGCTTGTAGTCATCATAGTAACGATATTTTTCGGTTGAGATTTTGCCCTCAGCTATAACATTGCCATCCTCATCAACAAGTCCAAAAGCTGTATTGGTACCGCCAATATCGATACCCATTGCATATTTTTTCATCATAGCGTAATAAGATTTGTGTAAATAATTTGTCAAAGTTATCAAAATAATTTTAATTATTCAAAATATAATCGTAAATTTGAGCCATATTTTAAGAATATAATAATTATGGCTTATACGAATAACGAAATATTGGAGATTTTTGAGGCTTCGTTGTCGCAGCTTCGCGTGCCAGAGGAGCCAGAGTTGCTATATATGCCTATCATCTACTCCATGTCAGGAGGAGGTAAGCGCTTGCGACCTGTGTTGTTGCTTCTTACCACAGAGGCCTTTGGAGGTAGTGTTGAGGAGGCGATGCCCGCAGCAGTGGCAGTAGAGATATTTCATAACTTCACCCTCCTGCATGACGACATCATGGATAATGCGGATGTGCGCCGTGGTAAGCCTTCGGTGTATGCTAAGTGGGGTGGTAATGTGGCACTCCTCTCTGGTGACGCTATGCTTATCTCGGCATATAAGTATCTCGCTCAGATATCGGCAAGTGTCCTGCCAAGGGTGATGAACATCTTTACGGATATGGCTTTGGAGGTGTGCGAGGGTCAGCAATATGATATGGACTTTGAGAGTGCCTCTACGGTCTCTGTGGAGGAGTATATGCAGATGATTGAGCGTAAAACATCGGCTCTCCTATCTGGTTCAGCAATGATTGGTGCTACCATGGCGGGTGCTTCCGATGAGGATATTAAGCGTATCTATCGTTTTGCTACCGAGCTTGGTCTCGCCTTCCAACTTCAGGATGATGTTCTTGATAGCTATGGCGATACTGCTCTTGGCAAGAAAATAGGTGGTGATATTCTTGAGGGTAAAAAGACCTATCTTATGGTGCAGGCTTTGAGTCGTGCCTCTGAGCAGGAGTGTGAGGTGTTATGTACAACACATCTGCGCAAGGATATATCCAACGAGGAGAAGATAACAACAATTAAGGCTCTGTACGATAAATATGATGTTAAGCATATTGCTGAGCAGCAGATAGAGTTGCGTTTCGAGCGTGCCTTAGCGGTGCTTGATACCCTCTCAGTAGGTGCCGAGCGTACCGCTACATTGGTAGAGTTTGCCCGTAACTTAATGGGGCGTAAAAAGTAAGAAGATGATTAGAAGAAAGGATATAGAGATAATGGCCCCTGTGGGGTCGTACGAGTCGCTTAATGCAGCAATCGCTGCAGGTGCCGACTCTGTCTATTTTGGTGTCGAGCAGCTCAATATGCGTGCTGCATCGTCGGTAAACTTTACGCTTGATGACCTCGCTGAGATTGTGCGCATAGCCCACGCGGCGGGTGTAAAGACCTATCTCACAGTCAATATCGTTATCTATGACGACGAGATGGAGGTTATGCGCAAGATTATCGACAGGGCTAAGGCTGAGGGTATAGATGCTATAATTGCCACAGACCTTGCGGCTATTCTCTATGCTCGCGAGGTGGGTATCGAGGTGCATATCTCTACACAGAGCAATATATCGAACATCACAGCCGTTAAGTTCTTTGCGCAGTGGGCAGATGTTGTGGTGCTTGCACGCGAGTTGTCGTTGGAGCAGATTGCAGCTATATCGAAGCAGATCGAGGAGCAGAAGATTTGTGGTCCTGCGGGCGAGCTTGTTAAAATTGAGATGTTTGCACATGGTGCGATGTGTATGTCGATGTCGGGTAAGTGCTACCTCTCGGAGCATGAGTCACACCACTCGGCAAATCGTGGTGCTTGTCGTCAAATATGTCGTAGAAAGTACACCATTACAGATAAGGACTCAGGTCAGCAACTCGATATTGATGGTCAGTATGTCCTCTCACCAAAGGATTTGTGTACCATCGACTTCCTCGATACATTCATTGAGGCGGGTGTGCGTGTGCTAAAGATTGAGGGTCGTGCGCGTGGTGGTGAATATGTTAAGCGTGTGGTGGAGAGCTATAACGAGGCACTTATGCTGTTGGAGCGCGGCGAGTTTAATGCCGAAAGCGTGGCTCCATTGAAGGAGAAGCTACGCACTGTCTTTAACCGCGACTTCTGGGGTGGCTACTATGCTGCTAAGACGATGGTGGAGCATAGCCAACACTACGGCTCGTCGGCAACATTGAAGAAAGTCTACATGGGTAAGGTGACTAACTACTTTAAGCGCATTGGCGTTGCCGAGGTGTTGGTTGAGGCGTGTGAGGTTGCCGAGGGTGATGCACTCCTCTTTATGGGCGAGAAGACTGGTGTTGTCGAGCAGAAGGCCGAGGGTATCATGGTCAAGGAGCTGCCTGCAGCATCAGCAAAGCAGGGCGACTATATGTCGCTAAAGACTGTGAGCGAGGTGCGCCGAGGAGATAAGGTATACAAAGAAGTTAAACGATAAGAATATATAACTTAAAACTATATAAAATTATGTTCAGTAAAGAGACTTACATTGGTCGTCGTGCCGAGTTAGCACGCCGTGTTGGCAAGGGTTTGATTCTTCTTCCAGGTAACCCTGAGGTGCCAAACAACTATCCTAACAATACATACTACTTCCGTCAGGACTCTACATTCCGCTACTACTTCGGTTTGGATGTTCCATCGCTTATTGGTCTTATCGATGCTGAGAGTGGCGAGGCAATGCTCTTTGGTGACGACTTCACTGTTGAGGATATCATCTGGACAGGTCCTATGCCTACAATCGCTGAGCAGGGTGCTGAGGTAGGTGTTGAGAAGGCGTTCCCATTGAACGATATCCGTGTGGTGTTGCGTAAGGCTATCGAGCAGAACCGCCCTGTACACTATCTTCCTCCATATCGTGCCGAGCTTAAGATATCTATAGCAGAGATGCTTGGCATCCGCCTTGATATGCTCCATGAGCGTAAGTCTTTGGACTTGATGTTTGCCGTGGCAGAGATGCGCGAGAAGAAGTCGGCAGAGGAGATTGAGGCACTCGAAAGAGCATTTAAGATTGGCTACCAGATGCACATGACAGCTATGCGTATGTGCCGTCCGGGTGTTGTGGAGCGCGAGATTGCTGGTCGTGTTGAAGGTATTGCAAAGTCGTATGGTCAGGGTGTATCGTTCCCAACGATTGTAACACAGCATGGCGAGATTTTGCACAACCACAACCACGATGGCGTATTGGAGTCTGGTCGTTTGTTGTTGGTTGATGGTGGTGGTGAGTCTGTTGAGGGCTACTGCTCAGACCACACTCGTACATACCCTGTAAATGGTAAGTTTACAGATGTGCAGAAGGAGATTTACAACATCGTTCTCCGCGCTCATGGCGAGGTTAAGGATATGATTAAGCCAGGTACTATGTATACAGATATTCATCGCGCTTCATACCTCTCATTGGCTGATGGTTTGAAGGGCGTAGGTCTTATCAAGTCTACTGCTGAGGATGCTGTGGATGCCGGTGCATTGTATATGTTCATGCCTCACGGTCTTGGTCATGGTATGGGTATGGATGTTCACGACTTGGAGAATATCGGTGAGCGCTCGTTCGACTTCTCAACAGTTGCTGACCGCGCTGCAAAGTCTGCAACATGTATCCATCGTGGCTCATGGCGCGTAGAGTCGGGTACTGTGATGTCCGATGAGCCGGGTATCTACTTTATTCCTGCGCTTATTGATAAGTGTCGTGCAGAGGGTAAGTTCAATGGTATTGTTGACTTCGATAAGTTGGATGCGTTCCGTAACTTTGGCGGTATTCGTATCGAGGATGATGTACTCGTAACAGAGACAGGTAGCCGCTTTATTGGCGATAAGCTCCTTCCATTGACAGTTGAGGAGCTTGAGGCAGTAATCGGTAAGGAGTAATTGCAGACGGTACTTTGATAGAGTAACCTTGATAATGTATCGAAATTATCAATACATTATTCGGTAATATCTATTTGATATATTTGTAAGATTGCTCTATTTTTGCACTGTCAAAATTATAACGATTAAAGATTACAGGTTATGAAAACAGATATTGAAATTGCTCGCGAGACGAAGCTTGATAATATTCGTGATATAGCAGCGAGAGTCGGATTTCCTGATGAGGAGGTATTCAACTATGGTAAGTATATTGCTAAGGTGCCATATAAACTTATTGATGACAACAAGGTAAAGAAGAACCACCTTATCCTTGTAACTGCCATTACAGCAACGAAGGCGGGTGTAGGTAAGACCACCGTAAGCATTGGTCTTGGCATGGGTCTTAACCATATCGGCAAGAATGCTATCATTGCACTTCGTGAGCCATCTTTGGGTCCATGTTTCGGTATGAAGGGTGGTGCTACAGGTGGTGGTTATGCTCAGGTGTTGCCATCGGAGGATATTAACCTCCACTTTACGGGAGACTTCCACGCTATCACATCTGCAAATAACCTTATCGCAGCGTTGTTGGATAACTATCTATATCACAACCGCTCACAGCAGGTAGGCTTGAAGAAGGTGATGTGGCGCCGCGTGCTTGATATGAATGACCGCTCATTGCGCAACATCGTATCTGGTCTTGGTGGCTCGGCAAACGGCATCCCTACAGAGACAGGCTTTGATATCACTCCAGCATCGGAGATTATGGCTATCTTGTGCCTTGCGCGCAGCGTTGAGGATTTGTATGTGCGTATTGGTCGTATAGTGCTTGGTGTGCGCTATGACGATACTCCACTTACGGTTAACGACCTCGGTGTGACAGGTGCTGTAGTGGCATTGTTGAAGGATGCTATCAACCCTAATCTTGTGCAGACTACCGAGCATAACCCTGTGATTATCCATGGTGGTCCTTTTGCAAATATCGCACATGGCTGTAATTCGGTGATTGCTACAAAGATGGCGATGACCTACGCGGACTACACCGTTACAGAGGCGGGTTTCGGCGCTGATCTTGGTGCAGAGAAGTTTCTTGATATTAAGTGTCGTCAGGCAGACCTTAAGCCAGACCTTACAGTATTGGTTGCATCAACTCTTGCACTTAAGATGCATGGTGGTGTGCCAGAGACAGAGATTAAGCTCCCAAATATGGAGGGTCTAAAGCAGGGCTTTGCTAACCTCGACCGCCATGTCGCTAATTTGAAAAAGTTTGGTCAGACTGTGTTGGTTTGCTTCAACCGCTTTGCAAGCGATACTGACGAGGAGATTGCTATGGTCATGGAGCATTGCGAGGCCTTGGGTGTTCGCTGTGTTATCAATAACGCGTATGCTGAGGGTGGCGCAGGTGCTGCAGATTTGGCGCGTGCCGCTGTTGAGCTTATCGAGAATGAGCCATCAAAGCCTATCAACTATGCTTACGACCTTGAGGACTCTATCAAGGAGAAGATTACCAAGGTGGCAAAGAATATCTATGGTGCAGGCAGCGTAGTCTTTGGACCTAAGGCTCAGAAGCAGATTGCTCTATTTGAGAAGTGGGGCATGGATAACCTCCCTGTATGTATCGCCAAGACACAGTTCTCTTTCAGTGCAGATGCTAAGCGTTACGGCTCTGTTGAGGGCTTCGAGATCAATATCAAGGATCTTGAGCTTAATGCTGGTAGTGGCTTTATCGTAGCACTTGCAGGTGATATCATGCGTATGCCAGGTCTTAGCAAGACTCCTCAGGCGGGTAATATACATCTCGCAGAGGATGGTAATGTGGAAGGTATAGTATAATTTAATATTAAGGAGCCAATTTGGCTCCTTAATATTAAATTATACAATTAGTAATTAGTAAAGAGTAATTAGTAAAGAGTAATTAGTAATTGCTTGATTATTATTTTTTTACTAATTACTAATTACTAATTTCTAATTGTTAAGATATGAAGATTTTTCTTTTCCCTTCGAAGCTTGAGGCGGAGCCATTCTTAGAGCTTTGCCCTGATGCTGAGGTCGTAATATCGGGTGTAGGTATGGCGGCTACAGCAGCTACGATTTCAAAATTATGGAGTGAGCATAGGCTTGATAACGAGACTGTTGTGGTCTTGGCAGGTATCGCAGGTGCCTATGATGGCACTTTGGAGAAGGGCGAGGTCGTTGAGGTCGTTGAGGA
>JAFXBB010000072.1 GCA_017521945.1 Alistipes sp.
AAAGAGAAAGACGGAGAGGTGCCGCAGCACCACAACCCAATTTCTTGTCAGAAGTCGTGAGATGTGGTGCATCACAAAAGAAACCACTCTGGGATAGTAGTTGACCTACAGCCCTGAGTGGTTTACTTTTTGGGATGTGCCGCAGATTGCGGCTTATCACAAGAAATTATCTGCGAGGTTTGATATCAAGCTTCACAGGCTTAATCAAATTCTCTGGTGAGAGAACGATATCAAGCTCCTCCTTAGTTAGGATGCCATGCTCAAGAACAAGGTCATAAACACGACGACCTGTAGCCATAGCCTCCTTAGCAATCTTTGTAGAGTTCTTATAGCCGATGATTGGGTTAAGAGCTGTTACGATACCGAAGCTATCCTGAACATACTTCAAGCACTGCTCCTCATTAGCCTTGATGCCATCAACGCAGTTAACACGCAAAGTGTCAAAACCATTCATCATGATCTCTGCAGACTCGAAGCAGCACTGTGCCATTGTAGGCTCCATAGCATTAAGCTCCATCTGAGCCTCCTGACCGCACATTGCCACGCATGCATCGTTACCGATAACCTTGTAGCAGATCTGGTTCATAACCTCAGGAATTACAGGGTTAACCTTACCCGGCATGATTGATGAACCCGGCTGGCGCGCTGGAAGATCGAACTCATGCAAACCGCAACGAGGACCTGAGCCAAGAAGACGGAGGTCGTTACATATCTTATTGAGCTTAACAGCCACACGGCGGAGAGCTGATGAGTAACCCACCATACATGAAGTGTCAGATGTAGCAGCCACCAAGTCCTCAGCAAGCTTGATATCCCAGCCTGTAATCTGGCGCAATGCAGCAATACACTTCTCAGAGTACTCAGGCTCAGAGCAGATACCTGTACCGATAGCGGTAGCACCCATGTTTACAGTGAGGAACTCCTCGGCTGCGAACTCAAGGTTCTTCTTCTCCTCACGCAAAATCTGAGCAAAAGCACCAAATGTCTGACCAAGTGTCATAGGTACTGCATCCTCAAGCTGCGTACGACCCATCTTTAGGATGTTAGCAAACTCCTTAGCCTTCTTAGCAAACGACTCGATAAGTGCGTCGTAGTGCTTCATGAATACCTGATGTGTAGCATAAAGACCAAGGTGAATACCGCAAGGGTAAGCATCGTTTGTAGACTGTGAGCAGTTTACATGGTCGTTAGGAGAGCAGTACTGATACTCACCAGCCTCATGACCCATAATCTGCAATGCACGGTTAGCGATAACCTCGTTTGCATTCATATTGGTTGTTGTACCTGCACCACCCTGAATCATATCGCATGGGAACTGGTCATGGTGCTGACCATCCATAATCTCGCGGCAAGCCTGAGCAATAGCCTTGTACTGCTCCTCGGTAAGAAGACCAAGCTGATAGTTAGCCTCTGCAGCACCCAACTTAGTGATAGCAAGACCGTTGATAAACAAAGGATAGTCTGAAAGGTGGAAGCGACTGATTGGGAAGTTCTCAATACCGCGCAATGTCTGCACACCGTAGAGGGCCTCTACAGGAACCTCCAACTCGCCAATAAGGTCGCTCTCAATACGAGTTTTACCAGAATACTTAGTAGCCATAGTTTTAGTTAGTTTAGATTATTTGTTATTGTTTGTTTCAACTAATAGTATAAATATTATGCTAAGGTAACGATTATTTCCTAAACTCCAAATTATTATCCCAACATTTTTACATTTTGCTATTATTCCTCATATTTATGTTGTAGTGCTTTCGTTTTATATAATTTTTTACTATCTTTGTGTGTTATATATATACCTATGGAGAGAATTGGAATATTTCCCGGGTCTTTTGACCCATTTACACGAGGACACGAGGCTATAGTCGGGGAGGCACTGCGCCTCTTTGATAAGGTCGTTATCTCGATAGGCTACAACTCCGAAAAACGCGGTTTGCTCAGCGTAGAGGCACGCAAGGCTCTTATTGAGCGTGTCTACGATAATGAGCCACGAGTCGAGGTTACGACCTACACCACGCTTACGGGTGACGAGGCTAAGCGTGTGGGCGCTACAACAATGATACGCAGCGTAAGGAGTAGTGCCGACTTTGAGTATGAACGCACCTTGGAGCGCGCAAATAGGTATGTATATCCAGAACTTCAAACAATACTGCTCTTAGCTCCCGCCGAGGTGGAGCATATATCCTCATCACTTGTTCGGGAGCTACACGCCTTTGGTCACGACACTAAAGGTCTACTCCCCGAGGGAATTGAGCTTAAGGAGTACCTAACCCAAGAGAAGAAATAACTAAAATTTATATGTATGCAGTTTACAGCAGAGATGATCGCAGCGCTTCTTAGCGGCGAGATTGTTGGAAATAAGAATGCTACGGTATCTACCGTATCATCAATCGATGGCGGCAAGGCAGGCTCTCTTGCCTACCTCACTAACCCAAAGTATGAGCAGTATATCTACACCACCGAGGCAAGCATTGTGCTTGTGGATAAGAGCTTCGAGCCAAAAGAGGCGGTTAAGGCAACACTTATCAAGGTGGAGAATGTCGGCGAGTGCGTACTCAACCTCCTTGAGATGTACAACGCAGCACGCCCACGCAAGCAGGGTATATCAAAGCTCGCATCCGTAAGCGAGAAGGCTACTATCGGCGAGGGGTGCTACATTGGCGACTTTACCGTTGTGGAGGCAGGAGCAAACATAGGCAATAATGTACAAATATACCCGCAATGCTACATCGGCGACAATGTAACCATTGGCGAAGGCACCAAGCTATATGCGGGAGTCAAGATTTATGAGGGTTGTGTAATAGGCAAGAACTGTATTCTCCATGCGGGCGCAGTCATCGGTGCTGATGGCTTTGGATTTGCACCTAAGGCCGACGGCACATTTGCCAAGATCCCACAGCTCGGCAATGTCATTATCGAGGATAATGTCGAGATTGGCGCAAACACATGTATTGACCGCGCAAAGACAGACTCTACCATTGTTCACTCAGGCGTTAAGCTCGACAACCTCATTCAGATTGGACACAATGTCGAGGTGGGTGCCAATACAGTGATGTCTGCACAGGTAGGTATTGCAGGAACAACAAAGGTAGGCTCTAACTGCTTTATCGCAGGTCAGGTCGGCATTGCAGACCATCTTGTTGTAGGCGATCGCGTGAAGATTGGCTCTAAGTCGGGTATTGACAAGAGTGTAGGCAATGACGAGATACGCTTTGGTTTCCCAGCTCTTCCGGGCATGCAGTATCACCGCTCGTTCGCGGTCTTCCGCCAGCTCCCAGATATGGCACAAAAGCTCCGCGAGATTGAGAAGCGCGTAAATAAACTTGAGGAGTAGCATGACAGCACCCGTGCGCATCATGGGCATAGACCCCGGAACAAACTATATGGGCTACGGCATCATCGATATCGTTGGTGGCAAGCCTCAGGCAGTTGTCATGGGGGAGATTGATATGCACAAAATCAACGATGCGCACCAGAAGCTACGCTACATCTTTGAGCGCGTGCGTAACCTTACCCAGCAGTACCAGCCGACAGAGGTGGCATTCGAGTCGCCATTCTTCGGCACAAATGTGCAGTCGATGCTTAAGCTCGGCAGGGCACAGGGTGTAGCCATAGCAGCTGTACTCAGTGCAACAGAGGATACGCCCATATCGGAGTATGCTCCAACACGCATCAAGCAGGCTATTACGGGTCGTGGTCAGGCATCTAAGGAGCAGGTGGCAACGATGATTAACGCCATCCTTGGCACCGACTACAAACCTCGTAAGCTCGATGCTACGGATGGCACTGCAGTGGCACTGTGTCATTGGTTCACGCTCTCGAACACCCTTACACAAGCGACTGCTGGTCAGAAACGCAAGGGCTTGGGTGGCGATAGCAAAGCGCGCAAAGGTAGCTCCTCGTGGGAGAGCTTCGTTAGGTCCAACCCAGAGAGAGTGAAGAGATAGATTTTGCAAAGAATAGTAACTAACTAATTTATAAATCATTACTTAAAACATCAACGATTATGAAGAAGATTATTTCGATATTAGTAAGCGTAACGCTTCTTGTGGCTTGCGGTGGCAAGACAATAACTATCAATGGCGACCTCTCAAAGTTCGACAAAGTGGCACCAGATAGCAAAGTAGAGCTATACATCGACGGCTCTGATGAGGCCTTGGCAACAACAACCCTCGATGCAAATAAGAACTTTACTGCCGATATCGCAGTTGATGGTGAGCAGTTTGTGATGCTTCTAATCAATGACACCCCAGTGATGGAACTTGTCACAGAGGGTAAGGATATCGCATTCAGCTACAACCCTGAGACCTATACTGTCGACTACGCTGAGGAGTGCCTAAATGCAAGCTTGCGAGATATCAAGAACAGCATAAGCGACCAGATGAACGCGCTCTACACTTGTACTGACGATGCTGAGGCAGAAGCTCTTTATGCTGAGCTTTGCAACTACATCGATCGCGCCGTAGTGGAGAATAAGGATAATATCACATCACTTAAGATTTTGCAGTACTATATGTACTATGGCGAGGATGAGGCACGCTTTGCCGAGTTATTCGAGATGATTAACACAAAGTACGCTGATCAGCCACTATATAAGGAGTATAAGAAACATATCGACAACGCGAAGAATACCACTATCGGTGCTGACCTTGTGGATATAACCCTCCCAGACGCTAATGGCAATATGATTAGTGTGTCGGAGCTTTGCAAGAGCGGCAAGTGGGTTTTGGTTGACTTCTGGGCTACATGGTGCGGTCCATGCCGTGGCGAGATTCCTCACTTGGTGGAGGCATACGCAGAGTTTGCTCCTAAGGGCTTGGAGATATATGGTATCAGCTTTGATAGAAATGGTGATGAGGCTAAGTGGCAGAAGTTCATGACAGAGCAGAATATGACTTGGGTCAATGTTTGGGGTACAGATGCCGAGGGTAAGTGGAGCGCAGGCGAGGTCTATAATGTAAGCTCTATACCATCAAACTTCCTCTTCTCACCTGAGGGCAAGCTCGTAGCAAAGAACCTTCGCGGCGATGATGTAAAGGTTATTCTTTCGGAGCATATTAAGTAATTATCAGAAGCTGTTTTGAATAAACCCCAAAAGTTTGGACAAAAAACTTTTGGGGTTTCTTTATGCGCAAAAAACACGATTATGTAGCATTACTCACTTATAATCAACATATTACACACACTTCAAGTGCGCCACTACAAATAAAAAGCAATTTTTATCAAAAAAAATGTGCTAAAAAATTTGTAGATTAAAAAAAATGTAGTACATTTGCACTCGCAAAAGCAAAGGAATGGCTCCGTAGCTCAACTGAATAGAGTACTTGACTACGGATCAAGCGGTTACAGGTTTGAATCCTGTCGGAGTCACGCAGCGGCAATCGAAAGGTTGCCGCTTTCTTTTTTCTATATATCACATGGTTTGCATTGGCACAAACACAACAACACAAGATGTGGACATATACAACCTTCCGTTTATACTTGACCTAATACCTACTGAATACCCTGAGCCAAGCAAGTTGCAACTATAATAACATAATCAACGGTTAGCAGGCGAGAGAAATAGCGCAACAAGGGCAACCGCAGGTTGTAATATAGCGTAGCAGATTGAGGGGGCTTGCTCAATGGCAAGCCACATCGATATACAATAGAATAAAACATAAGACCACAGAATACCCAAGGCTCAACGGCGGTCAGCAGGCGAGTGAAATCACTACAAGGGACAACTGAAGGTTGTAATATAGCATAGTAGATATGGGAGCTTGCTCACAGACAGTCTACTATGCTATATTATATATTGCCGTGCAATACTCTTGTTGTGCATTTCCGAGCCGCCACAGCTGAAGAAACACTATATTCGTCTACACAGCAATTGTGCAGACGAATATAGTGTTTCAACCGCCGATGCAACAGGTGAGCAATGCGGCAACAGACACAAGCAGACACAATGTGCGATACACGGATGTGGAGCATTGCTGTAGGCAACTTGCTTTGTAATGGTGGCGTGGCAAGCTTGCTTGGCTAAGCACACATTGCAAGGCAAGGGGATGACGATAGTCATCTGCTCTACATCAGCCATACAGATACAGAACAAAAAAAACCACTCAGAAACTGAGTGGCTTATGGTTGTGGGAGTTGACGGATTCCGAACGGCGAAGCCGTAGAGCCGATACCTTATGAAAAAAGCGGAGACCGTAAGGTCGAGCAATAAATTATTACCCTATCGGCTCAACCGCAATGCAACAGGTGAGCAATGCGGCAACATGCACAAGCAGACACGATGTGTGATACACGGATGTGGAGCATTGCTGTAGGCAACTTGCTTTGTAATGGTGGCGTGGCAAGCTTGCTTGGCTAAGCACACATTGCAAGGCAAGGGGATGACGATAGTCATCTGCTCTACATCCGTAATACAAATACGACACAGATAAAAAACAAAAAAACCACTCAGAAACTGAGTGGCTTATGGTTGTGGGAGTTGACGGATTCGAACCGCCGACCCTCTGCTTGTAAGGCAGATGCTCTGAACCAGCTGAGCTAAACTCCCGATTGGAAAGGCTTGGGACTGCAAAGGTAAACAATATTTTTTATTCTGCAAACTTTTCGATAAGTTTCTTAAGAGTCTTGTCATCTTATTAGAAGCTCGACCGCGTTGTCTGCTTATCGTAGTAACTATTTCCTTCTCCAACTACTGGTCGTTACCACTGCAGATATCGTTTGCTACCCTCTGTGCATCCCATGCACTTGTGCGCCTGAACAAGGACTTGAACCTAGGACCCCATGATTAACAGTCATGTGCTCTAACCAACTGAGCTATTCAGGCATTTGTAAAAGAACCGTTATCTTTCGATTGCGGTGCAAAGGTAAGCATAATTTTTTATTCTGCAAATTTTTTCACAACTTTTTTTCAAAAAAATGCAAGAATAGGTAAATTTTAGTGAAAAACGGGTAAATTTTGGTTGATGAGCCACCATAAAGCTCGTATCATTAGGTGCAAATACCAATAATCATGGCACTACAGATAGACTTATTCATCATCGCGCATCTCTCGGATTAGAGTTCACGCAGAGTTCTGCGAGGAGACTATATCTATTGTTCGGTGTGTTGCTTGATGCACATCTGCAATCCATAGGCTGACACGCAGCATATTTGTTCCGACCATGATCTTAGGTTTCACGCCACGAGCGTCACACTATCCATTTTACTAAACTCTTTAGAGAAGTGTGTGGCAGCGGTGGAGTGCTTGTTCAGTGGGCTTAGCAGACTATTTTACTTTACAAAGAGAGTGAATAAAAAGTGTATTTTGTCGTTACGCTTGCCCTCAAAATGCTCATTTACGCTCAGTAAACTCCGCTTTTTCGGGCTTCGCAAGCCTAAAACTACATCTGTTTATTCACTCTCTTAGGTTATGGAGGCTGGCCAAGTAACTTTTTAGTCAGCCCCCGTTATGATACAGTGACGGGGTATTTATCGTCTTTGCTATGGCATACTTGGCTGAGTGATTTTCCACACTCTCTGCCACTCGCCGTAGAGGTGTTTTTCATCGTATTTGTAGAACTCCTTGGCAACTTGAATATCAATGGTATACTCCTTAGTGTGACCAGTGTCGTTTGGCTCAAAATCGATCCATACATGCGATTGATCGTTCATATTATCAGAGGCCTCTCCTGCAATGCCATCCTCTACAACCCTGTAGCGGTAGTACTTAAACCAATAACCGGGTTGAAAGCGGGTATCATTCATATCGACATACTCAACCAACTTAAACTCAAAACTGCCTCCCTCGCACGGTATTGTCATTGTTGATACAGGCTCGGGTATTGCGTCATAGTATAGTGTGCCGCATGATGTGAAACATCCCGCGACAAATAGGCTCAGTATGGCGATAACTATTCTCCTCATAAGTTTATAGCATTTCGATAAGCTCCTCGTTGGTGTAGGCCTCTGCACCATAGCAGGTCTTAAGATATGCCAAACCACCGATATAGTCCTCCTCAGTGAATGAGTCGGTCGCCTCCTTGGCAACGACCACATCATAGCCTAAGCAGTAGGCATCTGCAGATGTATGTCGTACGCACATGTGGGCATGTAGACCTGTCATGACAACCGTCTCAACACCAAGCTCCTTGAGTGTAATATCGAGGTCGGTCTGGAAGAAACCGCTATAGCGACGCTTTGGAACCACATAATCTCCCTCCGAAAGGTTTAGTTCAGGAATAACCTTTGCACCCTCAGTGCCAACAATAGCGTGGTCGCCCCAGAGCTTAAGTTCGCGATCTATACCCTTAAGGTGGGCATCATTACAAAAAATCACAGGAACACCCTTTGCGCGTGCCGCATCCAAAAGCTGTGCAGTGGCAGGTACTATAGCCTTGCCGCGGTCGCATGCCAACGCTCCATAAACAAAGTCATTGAGCATGTCTACGACCAAAATCGCAGGTCTGTTTAATTTACTCATACTCTTACTGTTTTTTGATTGTAGTGTAAAAATGAAAAAAATCTAATACAAATTTATGTTATTAATTTGAGATAAACAAATTGTAAGACGGTTTTTTACTTTTTTTACTTTGGTGCTATTTACTCTATTTTGTTTCCTATTGCTCGATATGCTATATTGTTATCCTGTCATTATAACTTAGAACTATTGGGGTATAGGTTTTTCCGATTTGTATTTTGTTATTTATCCACTATATTTGCAGGCGAAAAAGTTAAAAACTATGAATAAAATATTTGGATATGGATATTAAAACTTCTACTGTTGCTGATATTGTTAAGGCAAACTTTTCAGCAGCTCGCATCTTTAAGAGTTTAGGCATAGACTATTGCTGTGGCGGAAGCGTTGCTCTTGTGGATGCTTGTCGTGCTGCTGGTGTCGATGTTTATAAGGTAGTGGAGAGGCTCAATATTGAGTGTCGTGAGGATTTGACGGCGATACCGTTCGATACTTGGCCTACGGATCTACTCATAGATTATGTGCTGAAGATACATCACCGTGGCATTAGGACCAATGGCCCCAAGTTGTTGAGTGATATTAAGCATGTCGCTGGTGTTCACTCGGCTGCTCATCCCGAACTTAATCAGCTTGTGACGATTTTTGCTCAGTCGCTTGAGGAGTTAGAATCTCATCTGAGTAAGGAGGAGCAGGTGCTTTTCCCTTATAGCCTTAGGTTGTTCGATGCAGATATGCGCGACGAAAAGTTGGAAAAGATGCATTGCGGCACGGTGGCAAATCCTATTCGTGTGATGCACAGCGAGCATAATGACGAGGGTACGCGCTATAAATTCATTCGAGTTTTAATGAAAGATTTCGTTGTTCCTGAGGATGCATGCCCAAGCTACAGACTTATGTTGGAGGATTTGGAGAGATTTATGGATGCGCTTTTTGAGCATATCCATATAGAAAATAATATCCTTTTCCCTCGCTTTGTAGAACTCGAAAAACGCTGCGTTATGTAGTTTGTTCTTATACCTATATTTATATATATAGTTTTGTATTATATGTTTTGAGATGTGTTTATATGTAAGTTATTGATATATAGGTTTAATTTCAATTATTTACAAATAAACATAAAAATAGTTGCAAAAATATTTGGTATATTAGGTATAATGCATTATTTTTGCACCCGCTTTCGCCTCTTAATTGAGGTGGAAGGATAGCAAAGGTTCTTAGAAAAATATTTTTGAAAAAAGTTCATCAAAAATTTGGTTGTTTCAAAAATATGGTTTATCTTTGCACTCGCTTTTCGCTTTTAACGAGGAGCGATATAAAAATGGTTCTTTGATTTACTGGTTACAAATAATTGAGAGAAAAGTGTAGTATTTATCTGTCAATTTCCTTTAAGGAAAAATTGAAACAGTCAGGACTCTAACAAAACATTTTATTTTTTACAAT
>JAFXBB010000073.1 GCA_017521945.1 Alistipes sp.
ATATCGCCAGCCTTTACGAGGTGTGAGAACAATACATTCTCAGCTGCACGACCCTGATGTGTAGGGATTACATACTCGAAGCCTGTGATACGGCCGATAGTCTCCTTTAGCTCGAAGAATGACTTTGAACCAGCGTAAGCCTCGTCACCTGTCATCATTGCTGCCCACTGACGATCGCTCATAGCACCTGTACCTGAGTCTGTCAAACAGTCGATATATACCTGCTCAGACTTAAGACCAAAAAGGTTGTAGTGTGCCTCCTTAAGCCACTGCTCACGCTCTGCGCGTGTGCTCTTCTTCAAAGTCTCAACCATCTTAATTCGATACGCTTCTGCAAATGGTAGTTCCATAGTTGTTTTGATTTTTAGGTTATACTTTTAGTTTATTAATATATTCTTTTTGCCTCTATATCTGCTATAATCGCCACAAAGGTATGCAAAAATATAGTCAAATGCAACAATTGAGATATTTTTTTGTTAGAGAACTAACACAACCGCTCTCAAGGCTATTTTCTCGATACCAACAACTCCAATATCTGGATGGCATTTAGAGCTGCTCCCTTGCGTATCTGATCGGCGACGCACCAGAAGCTGATACCGCGCTCTGAGCCTAAATCTTTGCGGATACGACCTACATATACAGGGTCTTTACCCTCGGCATAGAGGGGCATAGGGTAGCACTTCTCGGCGGGGTTGTCCATAAGTACGATACCCTCAGCCTTAGAAAATGCCTCGCGCACTGCCTCCACCGATAGCTCCTCCTCGGTCTCAACCCATATAGCCTCGGAATGGGCGCGCATAACAGGTACGCGGACACATGTTGCTGAGGTGCGGATGTTGGAGTGCATGATTTTGCGCGTCTCGTGGAACATCTTCATCTCCTCTTTGGTGTAGTCGTTCTCGGTGAAGACATCGATATGAGGTATGAGGTTGCAGGCAAGTTGGTATGCAAACTTATTAACAGGTGGCTCTGTATGCTCAACTACGGCACGCTGCTGCTCCATAAACTCCTGCATGGCGGTAGCTCCTGCACCACTTGCAGACTGATAGGTGGCAACATGAACACGCTCGATATGAGATAGTTTCTCGATAACATTCAGTGCAACAACCATCTGTATTGTCGTGCAGTTAGGATTGGCAATGATGCGGCGTGGAGCGTTGAAGGCATCCTCGCCATTGACCTCAGGAACAACCAAAGGCACATCCTCCTCCATGCGGAATGCTGAGGAGTTATCAATCATAAAGGTGCCGTGCTTGGTAATAGTCTCGGCAAACTCTATAGAGGTTGAGCCGCCTGCCGAGCAGAGGGCTACATCTATATCCTTGAAGTCGTCGTTATGCTGCAACTCGCGCACAACGATATCCTCGCCACGGAAACGGTAGCTACGACCAGCACTGCGCTTCGAGCCAAAGAGGCGTAGCTCCTCAATTGGCATAGGGTGATTTTCAAGTATTGATAGGAACTCCTGACCTACTGCGCCACTCGCTCCAACTATTGCTATTTTCATAATCGTTTTAATTTGGTTATTAATATTATTTAGCTATTAAGGCTATTAGGGATAAGGTGTTATGGTAGTAAAACCCTTAACAACATCCAACTCCTCTAATAATCTTCAACTCTCCATATAATTTAGAAAAACTCCTCCTCGTCACTAAAGAAGATATCCTCCTCAATTATTATTGCATCTTCTCCCTCGTCGCTGCTCTCCTCTCTCTTATCACAGCTGTAGTCGGGTATCTCGTCCGAACGCTCGAAACGGTCAGTACGGTCAAGACCAAGTGAGCCATCGTCGTAGACCTTCGTAAGGAACTTACCTGCGATAGGGAGGGCTATGCGCGAGCCATCGGCATTCTTCGTAAAGTGGATGTTGTTCTCCTCGCCTCCAACCCATACACCCATAACAAGGTTAGGGACAACGCACATAAACCATGCGTCGACATTATCGTTTGTAGTACCTGTCTTGGCCGCCATCTCAACATCGTTGAACTTAAACTCGTAGAGCATACGGCGGGCAGTACCCATGGTTACTACGCGCTGCATCATGGTTATCATGGTGTAGGCCACACGCTTTGAGAGTACATCCTCGGTCTTTGGGGTAAATGTGGCAAGTACATTACCCTGACTATCTTCAATGCGGGTCACGAAGATAGGGTCGATGTGTACGCCCTGATTTGCAAAGGTCGAGTATGCCGAAGCCATCTCAAAGGCGTTACTATCGTAGGAGCCGATACACAACGCAGCTACAGGGTCAATAAAACTCTTGATACCTATGTCATGTATAAACTCTGCCACTGCCTCTGGGCGCTTAGCCTGTTTCATAATCCACGCTGAGTAGTTGTTACGGCTATTGGCTAAACCCCAATAGAGAGGATTGATACCTGTGTATTCAACCTCTGAGGCCTCCTTTGGGGACCATATACCCGCAGGGGTCTCGATAGAGACGGGAACATTAGGCACTGGAGTACATGGCGAAAGACCGAGATGGTCGATTGCAAAGGTGTAGATAAATGGCTTGGCTGTAGAGCCTACCTGACGCTTGCCCTGTGTTGCGGCATCGTACTTGAAGTAGCGATAGTCTGGACCACCGATATAGGCACGGACATATCCCGTTGCGGGGTCTATGGCCACGAATGATGCTCGCATAATCTTCTTGTAGTGGATCAGCGAGTCGCGAGGTGTGAGTACCGTGTCGCGCACTCCATTAAAGGTGAAGACGCGCATAGATACAGGGGTCTTGAAGGCTGCCTTAATCTCCTTGTCCGTCGCCCCAGCCTTAGCCATATTGCGCCAGCGGTCTGTTTGAGGCATTGCGGCATCAATCTTGGCATCCGACTCGGCCTTGGTAAGGTCGGGGAAGAGTGAGCCTCCACGACTGCGTATCTGTGACTCCATGCGTGGCTGTACAAGCTCTGCCATGTGTTCTTGAAGTGCCTCCTCGGCGTAGCGTTGCATACGGGCATCTACGGTGGTGTATATCTTCAGACCGTCACGATAGATGTCGTATGGCTCGCCATTAGCCTTCAAGTTCTTGTGGCACCAGCCATATATAGGGTTCTCGTTATACTCCTTAAGCGCTTGTTCATAGTCCCACTTGGTGTAGTAGTTACGCTGCTCTGGCTCCTTGGCCATCATTGTGCGACGCACAAACTCGCGGAAATAGGTCGCTGTACCCTCGTTGTGGGCATCGGCAGCACGACGATAACGGCTGAGGTCTATAGGTAACGCCTTAAGCGAGTCGGCAAGATCATGGGATATGGCTCCCGCCACAGCCATACGGTCAAGAACGGTGTTGCGGCGCTCTCTTGCGCGCTCGTTAGGCTCACCACGCTTCAGTGGGGCGTAGGTACCGGGGGCTTTAACCTGACCTGCGATGACGGCTGCCTCCTCGATGTTAAGGTCACAAGGCTCCTTGCCAAAGAAGTTGTTTGCGGCGGACTTGATACCGAAGTTGGAGTTGGAAAACTCCACAGTGTTGAGATACATCGCCACAATCTCCTCCTTGGTGTAGTTATACTCAAGCTGTGTGGCTATGACATACTCCTGAGCCTTGGCGGCGAGTGTCCCAGCATTGCCCTGTAGACCCTCCTTGTTGCGGCGGGTCTTGTAGAGGTTTTTTGCCAACTGCTGAGTTATGGTACTACCACCACCCTGACCCGATTGACGAAGCAGTACGGTCTTTATGCCTGCGCGGGCTGTAGCTTTGAAGTCTATGCCGGAGTGGTCGAAGAAGCGTACATCTTCAGTCGCGAGGAGTGCGGCAACGATGGTTGGGAGTTTATGACCGTCAATCTCGAGCCATGACTCCTTGTCGGCAGGGAACATATCCTCGTATGATAGATATGTTCTATTCTCGATGAAGTAGGTACCTATAACCTCCCCATCTGTAGAGTATATCTGCGTTGCGAGGTTAGTCTTTGGGTTCTCTAACTCCTCGAAAGTAGGCATAGGACCGAGTATCTCGCTCTTGGCAAGGATAAAGAGCGTGGTAACAGAGGCTACGCCGATTATCGTAATCGCCCACATGGCGATGATGATACTCCTCTTAAGCGACCTGTGCTTTGTTGTTTTGTTCTTCTTTGTGGTTGACATATCGTTGATGTTATCTATTCTTAAAATGGTAATCCTATCTGTACCGAGTAGTATAAATCCCCCTTGGTAAATGGCTGGAGTGCCACGCGTCTATATAACGAGAACTGAGCTGAAATTGTTGCGGCTTCAGGCATTGCAATAACATTAAAGTCGACACCGAGGTCGAAGCCGTATGAGCCTATGTGGTGTCTAAACTCGACTACATTACCCGTTTCGGCTTGGAACATTTGTCGTTTGAAGCAGGCGTAGTCTACACCCATATTTAGGCGCATGCGCTTGAAATAGACAATGCCTCGAATGCCTCGCTCAGGGTAGCATACAGGCATGTGGTAGTTGAGCGCGGTAGCCATGTAGTGGTTGTTGGTTATCTCATACGATGAGAAGCCTCGAGGCAACAGACGCGTAGATTTGAAAGATAGCTCCGAGAGTATATCCTCGGACTGAAAACCGCCTAATGAGTTTTGGTACGATGCCTCCACGCTTAGGGAGTGGTGCTTTGCAATGCCCGGGGTGTAGAGCTTGCCGTATAACACCACAAGGTGTCCCATATCGTCGTTGGTAGGGTTGAGGGTGTAGCTACCCTGCGCCACAACACCGAAAGGTGGGGCAAAATCGCGATGTGCCTGACGCACATAGTCTTGGAAGGTGACACCCATAGAGAGCTGATGTACACCTTCAGAGTAGCCGAGCTTGTGGATGTTGGATATCTTACCTCCGTCATAGCGTATCTTGCTCACATTGGCAGTCATGCCGTTGGAGAAGTTCCACGATGTTGAGATAGCTATCTGGCGGGTGTGGTAGCCACGCTGTAGAAGCATAGGGAGTGTTGCACCTGCACTTACGGCATAGTAACGCCCTATTTTTGGGTCGTCGGGGAACTCTATCTCCTTGGTTGCTGGGTTGTAGATGTATACCCTATGTAGGTGCTGTCTACCGCCATAAGTGCCTCTAATCCATAGGTTAAGACCTAAGCCGTAGTAGCGCACCAAGCCCTTAAACACTGAGCCTTCAGCGTGGTTCCAGCCGTAGGTTAGGAAACCTTCGGTTGTCGAGAGTATGTTCTGCGACATGATAGTACCTCCGAGGTTAAAGGCAATGGCTTGCTCCTCGGTAAGGGCGTATGGATCGTAGGATATGGGGGCCCAGCTGTGTATATTAAACATGTGTCCGAACTTGCTGAAGCGTTTAGGCGGTGTCTCGGTCATGACACTATCTGCCTTGATGCTATCGAAGCGCAAGGTATCGATATTCACTACATCCCACTGCTTGCCCTCAGGGAGGAGTATCTTTGGTGGTCTTGGGCGGTAGAATACCTCGTGGCGATTAGCCTCAATATCCTGCATAACAGGGAGGTAGCCACGCCTATCGTAGGAGGTGGCCACAACACGCCTATCGTCGTATGGCATAGGGCAGAATGAGCCGTAGCGCGACTGCGAGATACGGTACTCCTTACCCTCTGCAAGGTCGTAGTAGTGTAGCTCGTCCTTGCCAGACGATATAGAGCCAAAGTAGAGTTTTCCATTGGCGGCTCTGAGGTCGCTGAGTGTTGAGTATGATGGGCGTGTGATGCGCTCGGTGCCACCCTTGATTATGCGGGCTATGTGCATGCCCTCATCATCCGTAACAATGATGTATAGTGCCTTGGTGTTGTCATCCCACGCCATGCCGTGTATCTCACTGCCGTAGGGCATTGCTGTGCGGGGGTCTAAATCTGTTGCGCCACTCACCACAACGGTATACCTGCCGTCGGGCGAGTACTCCACCCATGCTATGCCGTGACCTTCGGTAGGCGTGGGGTAGAGGACATTGCGCTTATCTGCCATATATCGTGGTTTACCCTCGCTAAGATCCATGTAGCAGAGTGTAGAGGCAACATCCTGCTCAAAGAGCATGCTTCGGCGATACTCCGTCCACCACAAACGCCCCATCTTGCTGAGTGACGGGCGTGTAGAGACATAACCCGTATAGGCAATGTGATGCTCAACACCTATACTGTCGAGACGCACAAAGGCTGTGGGGTAGTCTAAATCCTCCTTAAGGAATATAATATCGCCATTGTAGGTAATCTGCGGATGGGAGTATATGGTGTGTGATTTAGGCTCAGGTATCGATATATACTCTGTTGTCTGCTCTGTAGGAAGTTTTTTCCAGTGATTATCCAAGGTGTGGAAGGTGTCGTAGAAGAGCTTCGACTCGGACATGGCAAAGAGCCTATTTAGCACCCACGAGGTTGAAACAATCATGTATGGTCGGCGCGTAGATAGCTCTGCCATGGCATCGCCTATAACACGACCAAAGCGATTGTAGACATGGCGCGACATGAGGTAGCCAAGTTGATAGTGGTCAGGGATATAGTCCTTATATGAGCCACAAAACCACTTATCGATATTTGGAAATGCCTCTACAACACTTTCATAGGCACGATAGGTGAGTGTGAAGGAGGGTTGCATACCTCGTCCAAAGGTTGTCATCTGTGTCTCGGTCATCACTGCATCACCCTCCATAACCCATAGTGGCATAAAGAGCAAACCAATGGTGGAACTCTGCTGTCCAAAGAGATAGCTTAGACCCTTTACAACGCCACGGTTGAGGTTGTTGTACTGTACGGCATGGCGATACTCATGGGCTATAAGTTGCTTGACCCATGGCGTGGCGTAGGAGTTTATACTCGGTGAGGCGAGGAACTCCACACGACGGGGCATCCACATCACAAGACCATTCGAATTGAAGTTAGAGGGGTGTACAACAAAGGGTATTGACATCTGTGGGTAGCGGTAGCCATAGCTAATATCCTCCTGCACGCTGTCAAGGTAGTACATCATGCGTGTGGCGATATTTACCGCTGTGTCGGGATATACCACACGATAATCCTCGCGCTTCATCTGTCGCCACCTGTAGTGTGGCGAGTCGACACCCCAACTATAGTACTGTGCATCCACCCTTTCGGTAGCTGCAAAACTACAGAGTATCACCACAATCGCAATAATATATCGTCTAACCCTATTCATGCATATATACACTACCGCACAAAGATACAAAAAAGAAATTAGTTTTCATCACTTGGGGCGTTGTTTGTTGCAGAAAGATGGTTGTAGAGGATGTGTCTAATGACACCAAAGATACGAAAAAATGCAGAAAGTAGAGTGCAGAAAGCATAAATATTTTAGTGAGTAGTTTTAGTGGGTAGGGAGGTGCTAAAATATTATCAGAGGGGCAAATAGTGAAGAGGTGGTCGCTGATTAATAATCAATTCATTGACTTGTTGACTTGTCCGCGACACATGACTTACCATGATAATTGAACCCCCAATTGAAAATTCCTATTATAGGCTTTCTGCTTTCTACTTTTTTTTCTATCTTTGCCCGCTATTTTACAATAAATTGTAAGGTATGGCGTTTGGTTAATTAGCAATAACAAAAATAAACTAACAAATATCGCATGAAAAAGTATCTTTGTCTAATCTGCATGGGGTTATTATCGCTTGGCGCTGCCTCAGCACAGCAGGCTGGTGAAGTCTTGACTCTCTCTATTGACGAGGCTATAGAGCTTGCCCTAAGTGATAACCCTACAGTCAAGGTTTCAAACCTTGAGATTGAGCGTTATGACTATGTGCGTAAGCAGACACTCGCTTCACTATATCCTTCGGTGGATGTCTCGGCGCAGTATCAGTTGGCTATACGCCGTCAGGAGATGGCGCAGGGCTTCTCGTTTGGTGGTAAGAACACTTTCAATGTGGGTGGAAGTGTGTCGCTGCCACTCTTTGTCCCTGCAATATATGAGCAGCTGAAGATGACTCGCACACAGATGGAGAGTGCCGTGGAGAGTGCGCGTGCCACACGCATAGATATGGTTGCGTCGGTGCGTTCGGCATACTACAACATCTTGCTTGCAGAGCAGTCGCTCGCAGTGCTTAACGAGGCTGTAAAGACCACAGAGCAGGTGGTCGAGAATACCAAGAGTCTCTATGAGAATGGTCTTGCTTCAGAGTATGACTACCTCACAGCGCAGGTGCAGCTCTCCAACCTCAAACCACAGTTGCTTCAAACCGAAAACGCCATAGGTCTTACAAAGCTACAGCTTAAGATGTTCCTCTCGATACCTGAGAATGTGGATATCGCAGTTGTGGGTACACTTGACGGATTTCGCGATCAGGTGCTTCTAAGCGAGGAGTACTCCTATAATATTGAGGAGAACACCACAATTCGCAACCTCGATATTCAAAGCAATATGCTTAAGCATCAAGAGCGTCTTATTCAGAGTTCGCGCATGCCATCAATTGTTGCATTTGGTCAGATATCCTACATCGGTCAGGAGCGTGTAGACCTCAGCGGTCTTATGGGTGGCGGCATGTCACGCGCATCAGCCGACCAGCAGTCTAAGTTCTGGTGGCAGTACCCTATCTCGGTGGGTGCGCAGGTGTCGATACCTATATTCGCAGGTTTTAAGAAGACAAACCAACTTCGCGAGGTGCGTAACCAGATGTCACAGCTCAATATGCAGCGCGAGTATGCCGCCAAGGGCGTGCTTCTACAGGTGGAGCAGGCTATAAACACCCTGCTCACTGCACGCGAGACGATGCTCTCAAACGAGCTTACCGTGGAGCAGGCGGAGAAGGCGTACAACATATCGCTCACACGCTACAATGCTGGTGCGGGTACTATCCTTGAGCTTAACTCATCGCAGCTTACCCTCACACAGGCACAGCTAAGCTACTCGCAGTCCATTTATGACTACCTCTCGGCATACGCAACCTACGAGAAGACCTTGGGTAAGGATTATGTCGTGGAGGAGTAGAGCTATACCCGTTTTCCTCAATTGCTAATAATATAAAAAAGTATAACTATGATTAAAAATTTGATGATTATTGCGTTGGCTGCAGCTATGGTGAGTTGTGGCTCTAATCAGACAAAGAGCGCAACTACTGCACCTGTAGCCGATGAGGCTGTGACCATTAAGGTCTGCACAGCCGAGAATATGGGTATGGCTATCAACGAGACCTACACATCGGAGATTTTGCCATACAAGCAGAACGATATCACCCCAGCGGCACAAGGTCTGCATATCGAGAAGATCTTGGTGGATGTGGGTGATAGAGTTAAGGAGGGTGAGGTTGTCGTAACCATGAACCGCACAAACCTTAAGCAGTTGGAGATTAACCTCGCAACCATCGAGGATAGCTACAACCGCATGAAGCCTGTACACGCAGCTGGTGGTATCTCTGACCAGCAGATGTTGGAGTTGGAGAACTCGCTAACCCTTCAGCGTGAGGTGGTGGATAACATGCGCCGCAATTCAGAGATTAAGTCCCCTATTTCGGGCGTTGTTACAGCGCGTAACTTCGAGGATGGCGACCTCTTCGCCTCTATGCCTATCCTCCATATCATGCAGATTAACAAGCTTAAGGTTAAGGCAAATATCTCAGAGCAGTACTACCCAAATGTCAAGGTAGGCGATAAGGTGTCTATCACCGTTGATATCTTCCCCGGGGAGAGTTTCGAGGGCAAGGTGTCACGCATCAACCCTGCGTTGGATGCTGCAACACGCACCTTTGGTGTGGAGATTACAATTCCTAACTCTAACGAGCGTCTTCGTCCGGGTATGTTTGCCCGTGCAACCTTCCACATGGGTGATGTCGAGGGTGTAATGGTTGACGATGTTGCAGTGCAGAAGCAGGCAGGCTCATCAGAGCGTTTTGTATATGTTGTTAAGGATGGCGTTGTGGAGAAGCGTTTTGTTCGTGACGGTCGTCGTGTAGGCTCTAAGGTGAGCATCATCGAGGGTCTTGAGGCTGGTGAGGTTGTGGCTACAACATCCTTCGTGCGCCTTGAGGATGGCAAGAGCGTGAATATCCTAAACAAGTAGTTTGACCCCTAAGCAAGTTAGCTATGAAGATTTACGAAACCGCGGTACGAAAACCGATATCTACCGCACTGATATTTATCGGTGTCATTGTCTTCGGCTTGTTCTCTGTGGGCAAGCTCGGCATTGACCAATATCCAGATATTGAGGTACCTTATATCTCTGTTATCACTATGTATCCTGGCGGTAATGCCGAGGATATCGAGACCAACATCACCCGAGTACTTGAGGATCAGCTTAACTCGGTGGATAACCTCGATAAGATTACCTCGCAGTCTAAGGATAATGTCTCTATCATCTCGCTTGAGTTTGAGTATGGCTGTGACCTTACCGAGGCTGCCAACGATGTCCGCGATATCGTCAGCCGCGCTCAGTCTATCCTTCCCGATGATGTGGAGTACCCTACAGTCATGAAGCTCTCAGCCTCTATGGCGCCTATCATGATGCTCTCGGTTACTGCCGATGAGAGTTATGCAGGTTTGGCAAAGCTTCTCGATGATAAGATGGTCAACGAGCTTAACCGCGTCAACGGTATCGGCTCTGTGGCTGTTATCGGTGCTCAGCAGCGCGAGGTGCAGGTAAATGTCGACCCAAACAAGTTGGAGGCCTATGGTCTTACTGTCGAGTCACTCGGTCAGCTTATCGCTGCGGAGAATATCAATGTTCCTGCGGGTACTCTCGACCTTGGTGATCAGGTATTTAACCTAAAATCTGACCTGCAGTTCGAAGACTCTCGTGAACTTAGTAACATCGTAGTCTCAAATCGCGATGGTCGCACCGTTATGCTCTCGGATGTGGCCACTATCATAGATACTTTGGAGAAGGCAACCATGGATGAGCGTATCAACGGTCGTCGTGGTGTGCGTGTTATGGTGCAGAAGCAGACAGGTGCTAATGCCGTGCAGATTATCGAGGATGTGCAGGCAAAACTTGATGAGATTATACCAACGCTTCCAAAGGATTGCAAGGTGGAGACAATCTTTGAGACCTCACGCGAGATTAAGGATGCTATCAACTCCCTCTCGGAGACTATTATGTTTGCCTTTATCTTCGTTATTCTTGTGGTGATGTTCTTCCTCGGTCGTTGGAGAGCAACCTTCATCATCTGTCTAACGATTCCTATCTCGCTTATATGTGCCTTTATCTACCTCTTTGCTACAGGCTCTACGCTCAATATCATATCGCTATCAGCACTATCTATTGCTATCGGTATGGTTGTGGATGATGCTATTGTGGTGTTGGAGAATATCACCACGCACATCGAGCGAGGCTCTAAGCCTAAGGAGGCGGCTATCTACGCTACAAATGAGGTGTGGTTGTCGGTTATCGCCACTACACTCGTTGTTGTTGCCGTATTCTTGCCTCTTACCATGATTCCGGGTATGGCGGGTATCCTCTTCAAGGAGCTTGGCTGGATTGTAACTATTGTGGTGTGCGTCTCTACAACTGCAGCTATCACCCTTACCCCTATGATGTCAGCCTACTTCCTTAAGATTGATGGTGCAGCACATGAGTATAAGGGTATAGGTATCATCTACAAGCCTATCGATAAGTTCCTAATGTGGCTTGATGGAGCCTATGAGCGAGCTTTGCGCTTCGTGGTTAAGTGGAAGAAGAGTGCTATTGCAGTCTTGTTGATCTTCTTCGCTCTCTCTATGACCCTTGTTAGCAAGGTGCCAACAGAGTTCTTCCCACCTGCGGATAATGCGCGTATCTCAATGAATATCAAGCTACCTCAGAATGTCCATGTGGACTACACCACTAAGGTAGCACGCCAGATTGATGGTATCATCGCCGAGAAGTTCCCATTCATAAACATTGTCTCTACTTCGGCTGGTGCTAACTCTTCGGAGAGTGCCTTTGCCGCTATGCAGTCTACAGGCTCACATATCATCAACTACAATATGCGTATGCCACGCCGTAGTGACTTGGAGCGTCCATCAATCTTCGAGATTGCGGATGTTCTCCGTGCCGAGCTTAGTCAGATACCTGAGATTTCTGACTTCTCGGTATCGCCCGGTGGTGGCGGCGGTGGCGGTATGGGTTCCAGCACCGTAAACATCAAGGTCTTTGGTCATGATATGGATGACGCCATGGCTACAGCTAATGAGCTTCGTCAGAAGATGAACAACCTCAGCACTATGCGTGATGCACAGCTCTCTCGCGAGGAGCTTCAGCCTGAGTATAATGTTATCTTCGACCGCGAGAAGATGGCTATGTATGGCATCAGCCCAGCCACAGCCTCGCAGTTCATCCGTAACCGTATCTATGGATATGAGTGTACCAAGTACCGTGAGGATGGTGATGAGTATGATGTCGTTGTCCGCTACGCTGAGCCTTTCCGTGAGTCTTTGGAGAGCGTTGAGAATATCACCCTCTACAGCTCTATGGGTCAGCCTATCAAGCTTAGGGATGTTGCTCGCATCGAGGAGTCATTCTCATCTCCAACCATCGAGCGTGAGAACCGCCAGCGTATCGTGACTGTCAAAGGTGCTGTGGGTGCAAATATCGCCTTGGGTGAGGCTCTTGCTGAGGTTAACGCTATGCTTGCCGACTACGAGGAGCCTACAGGTATTAGCTTGGAGATTGGTGGTACCGTTGAGGAGCAGGGCGATGCCTTCTCCGATATCTTGGTCTTGCTTGCCCTTATCCTTGTGTTGGTCTATATCGTTATGGCTACACAGTTTGAGTCACTCACCGACCCATTTATCATCATGTCCACCGTGCTGTTCGCTATGTCGGGTGTATTTATCGCCTTGTGGCTCACAGGTACACCACTATCGCTCAATGCGCTTATTGGTGCTATCATGCTCGTGGGTATCGTAACCAAGAATGGTATCGTACTTGTGGACTATATGAACCTACTCTCGGAGCGTGGCTATACAATTGCCGATTCTGTTATCGCGGGTGGTAAGAGCCGTTTGCGTCCTGTGTTGATGACCTCGCTCACCACAATCCTCGGTATGTTGCCTATGGCACTCGGTATCGGTGAGGGTTCTGAGATTTGGCAGCCTATGGGTATCGCTGTTGTAGGTGGTCTTCTTGTATCAACCTTGTTGACACTCTTTATCGTACCATCGTTGTACTCTATGTTGGAGGGTCGCAAGGAGCGTAAGGCTGCCCGCAAGGCGGAGCTTCAGGCTCATGAGGATGAGTTTATCCGTAAACATATAAACACAAAGTAACGATAAGTAAGCACAGTATGAAAGCACTATTTATATCATATAATCAGGCATTGACCGACCGTATCAATAAGATGCTTGATGACCATGGCGTCAGGGGTTTCACCCGTTGGGGCCTAACTGAGGGTCGCGGCACATACGATGGAGAGCCGCACTACGGCACCCACGCATGGCCAGCCATGAACAGCTCGGTACTCGCTATTGTTGAGGATGAGAAGATACCTGCACTTCTCGACACACTTCGCGATATTGACATCACCACCAAACAGCAAGGCTCTCGCGCCTTTGTGTGGAATATCGAGCAGATGATGTAGTGAAGGTGGGTGGCTAAAAAGAAAATTAGCCATCCACTTTTATCCGACATCCAAAAATAATAATCCACTACCTACAGTGGCGTTCTATTTCGGCGGTGAATTTGTTTTCACCGCCGAAATAGCTTATATACAACAGGTTAGTTTGTGTGGTTGTGTAACGCTATTTCAGAACGGGGCATGGTCTATAAACAAGAAGTGGGTGACTATTTAACTTTTTAGTCACCCACACTTAATTATATACCAACTTGGCTTATCGGCTGAACTGGAATGGTAGAGCCTCGTCCAAAGCTGCAACCTCCTCAGGTGTAAGCTCGCTAAGAGGACGGTTGTACATCTTGAGGGCGATATCCTCGCGGTACATCTCAAAGCCTGCCTCAACCTCCGAAATAAGGCTTTCGCGTGTCTCAGCTGAGAACTTCTCTGCCGAGATAAGAGATGCAGCGTCAATCTTCTCGCCATCTACAACCTCTACCAAATCGTGGTTCTTGAGCAACTCAGCCTCGATAACGCGTGCCAAAGAGCCCTCCTCCTCAGGAGTATCATCAGCATCATCTGTAAATACGCGATCACCCACGCGCACCTGATTTTCGCCTACATACTCAATAACTACAGGTGATGTAGTAATATAGCGGTCTGCACCACCCTCAAAGGTTGTAGGTGTACCAAAGGCGAATGTGTATAGTACAAAGATCCAGTGTGCAGCTATAGCAGCAACAAGACCACCAACGGTGTGTGCAAGGATTGCCTTTGATGTGAGCTTACGGTAGCCAAGAGCGTCAAGCATAGCAGTATGAGTACTTAGGTAGCCACTCCAGCACATGCCGATAGCTGTAAATACTGCGATAGCATTACCGTTGATAATACCCTGAGCAGAGAACTCAGGCACAAGGCTCAACGCAGCACCTACAGCACCGAGTGATGTGATAGGGAATGCCATAAGAGCAGGATGCTCGAAACCAAACAACCAATCAAACAAGAAGTTAATCTTACCGAAGAGTAGTGGCAAGAACTCAATACCCTCGTATGCTGCGCCATCATATACTCCATTATCACCAGCGCCGAATGTGAGAATCATCACCAAGGTTGAGATGATAAGTACTCCAGGGATGATTGAAAGACCAACATCCACACCTGTCTTACCGCCATCGAGCAATGAGTTAAGGATGCGGGTAAACATAGAGGTCTCCTTAACCTCCTCCTTCTCTTTCATCTCCTCCTCGCTAAGCACTGCTGCGAACTCCTCCTTAAACTCTGGGTGCTGCTTAAGTATGAAGCGCTGCATAAGGCGTGTAGAGCATATACAACCGATGAATGCACCGAGCAAACCGATAAAAGGCTCAACAAAGTAACCCTGAGATATCATAAAGACAATTACAAGAAGACCCATACCGAATGCTGTACCAAAGTTGGTTAGCGAGATAAACTGGAACTTCTTAAAGTATGAGCTAAAACGCTTATCCTTAGCAAGCGAGATAATCGCTGGGTTATCAGATAAGAATGTCATCACAGCACCCAATGACGCTACACCAGGGAGGTTAAATAGTGGCTTCATAAGAGGGCGAAGAATACGCTCCAAAAGGCTTACAACGCCAAACTCAACGAAGATGCTACCAAGAGCTCCTGTGATAACACATATAGCCATGAGGTAGAATACGGTGTTAAGCAACAAGTCATGTGCTGTCTTCATAATAGTATTGAGCATATTTGGCACGCCCATTACAGAGCCGATACCGCCAAAGATGCCAACTACGATAACGAGGCAAATAATACCACCGAGGTATTTTTTTGCACCTTTCTCTTTGTTCTGCATAATTAAGTTTGTATTGGTTTTGCTAATTGTTTACTTTAGTGCAGCCTTAAGTCCCTGCAAGGCATCAATGCGCCATGTAAGACCAAAGGTAAAGAACGACCCCTTATCCATAGCTGTGCCATAGGGGTTACCATTCTTACCTATGTTATATACATAGGCTGCGTGGAGGCGAACATCGCGGTTACCAAGATGTCCCATAGGGTAGTACTCTATACCTGCACCGATACGCTTAAGATCTGTATTAGGATATACGAACAGACCTTCAGCGTAGTCACTACCTACCTTGTCGTATGTAACTTTAGCAAAGGCATTTACGCGCTCACCAAAGAGGTATGAGAACTCTGCCATGATAGAGTAGTTCTTAAATAAAAGCTCCTTGGCGCTGATGCCACGATTCATGATATCGAGCTGAAGTGTAGCATCGCCTGACTTAAACTGGTTGCCAAGTACTACATATGCGGTGTACTTTCCTGGAGCATAAGCCGAGAAGTTCACAGAGTGAAGAGCTGTGTAACAGCCGTGTGAACCCATGTAGTAGAGGTTATAGGCATATAGGTCGTCAAGCTTCTCTCTTAATTCGGTGTAGTTATTACCCATCTTATCGTATGGACTCTGGCAAATTTGGAATGTAAAGGTATCGTTGCCCTTATCGGTTGTGTAGGCTACAGATGCACCGAGCTGGAAACAGTTTACATTGTTCCAATACTCTGAGCAGTAGTAGATATCGATAGGTGCGCGGTCATACTCCCAGCCACCAATCATCACCACCTGCTTACCTGCCGAAAAAGCCCAATTCTGGTCTGGACGATAGGTCAAGTGGAGCCAGTCTGTGTTGTTTACAAAGCTACCATCAGTATTTGGACGGCTGAAGCGCTGACGCCATGAGTAGGTGAACTTTGGGGCAATCTGACCATCCATTCTAAGGTTGAAGTAGCGAGCTTTGAGGCCTGAGGCATTCACCACTTGACTGCCATCGAGAGCCTCGTTAATGTAGTCGAAGCGAGCCTCCACGCCGAGGCGAAAAATCTCGTTACGCTTCTCGTAGCCCTGCTGTGCGCTTGCGGTAGATATTGCCATAAGCGCAGCCACAGCACATAGGATCTTGGTAAAAGTCTTCTTCATATCGTGTAAGTTTAGATTGTGCAATATCGTTTATCGCGACAAATATAGTTAAAAATATTGGAACTGAGTAATCTATTACTCCACACCAACAATCGCCACTTATGCCTGCTACTCTACATATACCACCAGACCCTTCAAATACTCGCCCTCAGGGTGGTAGATGTTGATTGGGTGGTCGGCAGGCTGTGTTAGCTGACCTATGATACGCACCCTACGCTTAGCAATTGCCGCAGCGGTGAATATCGTTGTACGGAAGAGGTCGCGACTCACGGCCTGTGAGCATGAGAAGGTGAAGAGTATACCTCCCGGGCGTATCTTCTCCAAGGCGCGAGCATTTATCTTCTTGTAGCCCTGCAACGCGTTGCCCAATACTTTGTGGTGCTTGGCAAAGGCTGGTGGGTCGAGGATGATAAGGTCGTAATCCGAGTCTATATCCTTAAGGTACTCCACAGCATTGCAAGCTATAGCCTCATGTGGTGCATCCTCGCCAAAGTTGAGTTTTACATTCTCATCCGCGAGATTTACAGCACGCTCCGATAGGTCTATAGATACCACCTTTGTAGCTCCACCTGCAAGTGCAGCAACCGAGAAACCTCCCGTATAGCAGAATGTATTTAGTACTTTGCGCCCTTTGGAGTATTGGCGCACAAGGTCGCGATTTACGCGTTGGTCGATGAAGAAGCCTGTCTTCTGTCCCTCCTCCCAGTTGACCTTAAACTTAAGACCATTCTCCAGAACGATGTTATCCTTCTGCTCGTTACGCCCCCATAGATATCCATCTATAGCACCAAGGTCGGCCTTGAATGGCAGGGTCTGAGAACTCTTGTCGTAGATAGCCTCAAGCCTGTCGCCATACGCTTCGCGCAACGCCTCGGCTATAGCTGCCCGCGAGCGGTACATACCCACCGAGTGGCACTGCACAACTGCCGTACGCTCATATATATCTATGACCAAGCCAGGAAGCAGGTCGCCCTCGCCATGCACAAGACGATAGCAGGTGGTGCTGGCGTTATCCACCAAGCCCAAGGCCTCGCGAACGCCCTTAGCCTCGCTAATACGACGGTTCCACCATGCCTCGTCTATATCCTCCTGCTCGAAACTAAGCACACGCACGGCAATGGAGCCTATCTGCCAGTGTCCTCGTGCGATAAACTCTCCCTGCTTGGTGACAACATCCACTAAGTCGCCCTCGTTAAGAGGTGCGAGGTTTTCACTGATATGCTCTATAGCTCCTGAGAATACCCACGGGTGGTTTCTATGAAGAGACTCCTCCTTACCTCTGCGAAGGTGTACCGTTGTTAACCTCTCTTTTGTCATATTTCGAATGTTTATTGTCTGTTCTTTTATGTCGTGGGCGTGTGTGGTGGCGCTTATGCTCTGCATGCTCCTCCTTTGGAGGCATTGCTGAGATAATTGTAAGTTCTCCATCGACCCTATCATTACGCTCCAACGCGCTAAGTATCTTGATGCAGACCCACGCATCAGTGGCTGCATACTCCCTCTGCTGCTCGGTGAGTACCTCTGCCTCCCAATTGCTAAGACGCTGAGCCTTAGATACTCTCTGTCCAAGAACTATTGCCGATAGCTTACGCAGGCTCTTCTCCTCAATACCCCAGCGTGATGCCTCCTTCTGTAGGTCAACAAAACCGTCGGCATGAAACGAGCGTAGAGCATGAAGTGAGCGTATATCACCCGCAACATCTGCTCCAATTTTGAGTATCTGTCGTGAGCCGAGAATTTTAAGTATGCGGTTGCTAAGTCGTATGTGGGATAGGCGGAAGAGAAAGCAAGTATCCTCTGTGGAGAGTTGTAGTAGAGCAACTTTGTAGCTTACGCCGGCGCGGAATGAGGGTCTTGTCTCGGTATCGAAGCCGATGATACGATGGCGCGAAAGCTCCTCGCATGCCGCCTCGACCTGCTCCTCTCTATCCACGATGACTATGCGCCCCGAGAAGTGGGCTGCGGGAAGCTCGGCAACGGTTTCGTTATCTATGGTCGGTTGATATGCCATGAATATCCTCGTTAACTACTCTACAACCCCCAAAGTTACTCATTTATTTTTAGTTTTCCGCTTATGGAGATAGAAATTTTGCCTTCGTGTAGCAATTTATCTATACACTTCGAAATCTTTGAGATATCGCCCGCAACCTCCGATGCTATCTCTTTAGGGGTTAACTCTTTGGTTGCTAAAATGTTGAGTATGCGTTCATCTAAGGATGCATTGCTATTTTTTTGTGTTCGTTTCTTAAGGCAGATATCGCACACTCCGCACTCTTTTGCCTGCTTCTCACCGAAGTACTCCTCGATAATCTTGCTACGGCACTCCTCCTTGCTGAGTGTGTAGCCAAGCATACTGTTGAAACGCTCTATGGCCAAGTCGTAGCGGTGGCGGTAGGTCTCAGGTGCGATATAGAGGTCGTTTTGTGGCAGTCGCTCCGAGTCGAAGTATATCATCGGTGTACGCGCTGCGGGGATGTAGCGTATTATGTGCATGCGCCACAACACCTTAAGCAGTTCATGTACGCGCTCCGATGATAGCTGTGCGCACGATGCTATGTAGAGTTCGTCAATATCGCGGAAGTGGGTAAAGACACCGTTGTAGAGACGCAGTATTGTGCGTAGCATCTTATCCATATCGTTACCCTCGGCATTGAGCTTATAGAGTGAGTCGCGTGAGCAGGTGAACATCAACTTTGCAGGGTGGTCCTGCTCGTCGATAAGCGTCATCAAGTTGTTTTGTTCCAATATCTTAAGAGCGTTGATAACATTCGTTGATGAGAGACGCATTGTGTGGCAGAAGTCATATATGTTGAAGGCAAACGACGCCCCAAAACCATCACCTATGGCTACTTGAATATAGTTGCATATAAGCTCATAGACACGCTTGATATCGGCAATGGGCGGAAACTCTGCCTTGAAGAGTTTTGATATGCGTTCGCTATCCTCCTCGTTGGTAAAGAGTACGGCGTAGCTGCGCTTGCCATCGCGTCCCGCGCGTCCCGCCTCTTGGTAGTAGGCCTCTAACGAATCACACATGGCGTAGTGTATGACAAATCTTACATCTGCCTTATCAATACCCATACCGAAAGCATTGGTGGCCACCATGATACGCGTGCGATCCTCACGCCAATCATCCTGCCTTAGACCACGCTCCATAGCAGGCAGTCCGGCATGGTAATAGTTGGCACTTATGCCATCATTCTGCAGTCGTTCGGCAAGCTGTTCTGCGCCCTCGCGTGTTCGCATATAGATGATGCCCGACCCTGGAACATTCTGTATAACGCGCATAAGGTGGTAATATTTGTCCTCCACATCGCGTACCACATACGATAGGTTGGGTCGTGCAAAGCTGGAGCGCAGGATATTCTCGCTTGCGAAGCGAAGATGGCGCATAATATCGCGTGCAACAAGCTCTGTGGCTGATGCAGTAAGTGCTAATATAGGGGCATCTGGCGCAAACTCCCTAATCTCGGCAATCTGAAGATATGAAGGGCGAAAATCGTAGCCCCACTGCGATATACAGTGTGCCTCGTCAACGGCGATCAACGAGATATTCATGCGCCTTAGTCGCGCTCTGAACACCTCTGTGGCAAGTCGCTCTGGAGCGATATAGAGCATCTTTACATCGCCGTATGTGCAGTTGTCCAAGGCTATCTCGATGCGGCGTGGGTCTATGCCTGAGTGTACCGCAACAGCCGAAATACCGCGCCTTTGAAGCTGGTCAACCTGATCCTTCATAAGGGCAATAAGCGGAGTGACAACAATACACAACCCCTCCATTGCCAAGGCGGGAACTTGATATGTCAGTGACTTTCCGCCACCCGTAGGCATCAGCGCAAGAGTATCCTTGCCACGCAGTACCGAGTCGATAATCTCGCGCTGCATAGGACGAAACTCATCGTACCCCCACCACTTGTGTAGTATCTCCTCTGGGGAGAGTTTGGAGTTGTCTGTTGTGTTACATTTCATAGCACAAATATACGAAGAAAAACGAGTATATTACTTCGTAATAAAAATTTTTCACTACCTTTGTGGCGGAATAGTCTGATGATTATGAAGATTAAGGAGCAGTACAAGGTGCGTGAGATGGCTGGCGAGCATGTTATCATCATGCAGGGCAAGCACGGCAGTGACCTTACAAAGATAATATCTCTTAACCAGAGTGCGTTGTATCTCTGGGGGGAGGTCTGTGGCAAGGAGTTCGATACGGAGCTTGTTGCAGGTCTCTTAGTTGAGCGTTACGGCATTGAGCAGGAGCTTGCAAGGCAAGATGCCAAGCGTTGGATAGATAGACTCGTTGAGTGTGGCGTTGCAGAGTAATTGGGACTTTAGGTAGGAGTTGATGGGAAAGCACAGAAAGGTATATGCGTTTGTTATGGTGGCTATCTATGTGGTGGCTACTCTCCTTTCGTCGTTGTCGCTGCTTACTTGCGACCACCATCATCCCCATCACCATACCTGTAAGTCTGAGTGTTGTAGCCATGTAGGTGTTGCCATATCGTCGGATTGCTGCAATCATGAACATCCTGTTCTGGGGGATAACCACACCGACTATATCAGTAAATCATATCGCAGCGATTCGCGTGTATCTGCATATATGGTTTTGGCATGGGTGCTTGCGCCCGCTATGACATCGGCTATTGTTGGGGAGCAGACACTCTATGCGCGCACCCTCTTCAATAGCGGACAACTCTATACTATCGGGAGCGAACAAGACTCCCATATTTTGGGGCTGTCACTTCGCGCCCCACCTATGTTGGCTTAGTACCTCGGCAAAGGGCTGAGGGCTTAATTATCTGTGCAAGTATCTATTAATCAAAGGGAAAGAGTTTTATATATTAGAAGCTGAAATAGAGTATTTCAACAGCGAATGGCATATTCTAATTTATAAACATCCCTAAAAAATACCTAAGCCAATAATGAAAAAATCAATAATGATATCACTCCTATTGCTCTGCATGCCTATTGCAGTTATGGCGCAGCGCACACTTACTGGTAGAATCTTGGATGTGAACAACGACCAGCCGCTTGTGGGTGCAACACTCCATTGGAAGAACACAACAGCGGGTGCTACATCCACCACAGATGGTCACTATACAATAAAGAAGGTTTCTGGCTTCGAGACTCTTGTCGTGGACTTCCTCGGCTACGATATTGTAGAGCTTGAGGTAAGCAGGGAGACAGCTAACCTCGATATTAAGCTAACCCCCTCATCTGTCGATATCGACGCGGTTGTTGTTGAGGGTCAGCAGCGTGGTAACTACGCCAAGACAAGCGGTATCACACGCCAAGAGCAGATTTCGTTCGCTGGACTATGTAAGATGGCGTGCTGCTCACTTGCAGAGTCTTTCGAAAACTCAGCATCGGTAACTGTAGGTTATAGCGATGCTATCTCAGGTGCGCGACAGATTAAGATGCTCGGCTTGGCGGGTACCTACACACAGATTTTGGATGAGAATCGCCCTATTATGCAGGGTGCAGGTGCAACATACGGTCTTAGCTACACGCCCGGTATGTGGCTCAACTCTATTCAGGTATCTAAGGGCGTGGCATCCGTAACAGCGGGTCACGAGGCTATCACCGGTCAGATTAACCTTGAGCATCGTAAGCCTACCGACGATGAGCGTCTCTTTGTAAACCTCTACTTCGACTCGGAGTTTCGCCCAGAGTTCAATATCTCATCGGCTATTCCTCTAAAGCCTGATAAGAGCCTGTCTACCGTAATTATGCTTCACGGCTCTATGGACACCGCAACACACGATATGAACAAAGATGGCTTTGCTGATATGCCTAAGGCTAATCAGATAAATATCGCCAATAAGTGGTTGTGGCAGAATAGGGGTGGAGTTCAGTTGCGCTGGGGCTGGAAGTTTGTGAACGAAAACCGCCTCGGTGGTAAGATAGGTTATTCGGAGGACCTCTACGAGCAGATGATGCGCGACCCATTGAACTCTAACACCTACGGCTCGAAAATTCACAACCAGAACTTTAATGCCTACACTAAGCTTGGTATCCCTGTTGGCTATGAGCGCACCTTTACGGGCGATCCTGATGATGCTGTGCAGAACAATATCGCCATGGTGCTTGACTACGACAACTACGCCACAGACTCATACTTTGGTATAAACAAGGTCGATGTCGAGGAGCAGACCGTGCGTTTTAATGCCACATACGCCCATTACTTCACACAGCGTTCATCGCTCAATGCTGGTGTTTCGGCCTATATCAGTATGACAGACAACGAGTATCTTCAGAGGAATGCCTCTACAAATGAGCTTTGGAATCCTGAGGATGAGGCTCTCTTAGTAGAGCCAGGTATCTTTGCCGAGTACACCTACAACATCGAGGATAAGTTCTCGTTGGTTATGGGTCTTCGTGGCGACTACGCCATGGTTGATGGTGAGTACTACTATAACGCTAAGCCTGAGCCACTTATCACCCCACGCTCACATATCAAGTGGAATATCACACCTCGCACCACATTGCGTGCCTCGGCGGGTATGGGCTACCGTCGTCAAAATCTCGTAACGGATAATATCTGGATGATGACCACATCGCGCGATATCCGTATCGCAAACCTTACAAACGATATGGAGAAGGCGGCAACCTTCGGAGGTAGCCTCTCGCAGACCTTCCACCTTGCGGGCGATGACCAGACAACTATCAGCTTTGATTACTTCCGTACGCAGTTCTTCAACACCATGGTCTTCGATCAGGAGACAGCCGATAATTCGATACTTATCTACAATACTGATGGTAAGTCATATACCGATAACTATCAAGTCGACTTCAATTGGACTCCATTCCGTGGTTTTGACCTCTTTGCTACCTTCCGCTACACCAATGCCATGATGACCTTGGAGCGCGATGGTAAGAGTACTCTTGTGGAGCGTCCTTTGACCTCTCGCTATAAGGGTCTTATCAATATACAGTACGCTGTGCAGCGTTGGGTATTTGATGTTACAGCGCAGCTCAACGGTCCAGTGCGTCTTCCAGAGCTTGGTGGCGATATGGACAAGGCGGTGAATAACCCAACCCTCTCGCCTGTCTATCCGATGTACTTCGCACAGGTTAGCTACAAGGTGAGCAACCTTACACTCTACCTCGGTTGTGAGAATATCGCCAACTACCTTCAGGGCGTAAATGGCGGTAATGCTCCAATCGTAGGTGGCAATGCTCCATTCCTCCCTGGCTTTAACTCCTCACAGGTTTGGGGACCACTTATGGGACGCAAATATTATGTGGGTCTACGACTAAATATATACTAATCACAGAGTTATATCGTTATCAATATAAAACCGTATAAATTATGAAGAAGATTATTTTGATGTGCCTTGTAGCACTTTTCTCTGTTGGCATTGCTAACGCTCAGGAGCCTAAGAAGGGCGAGAAGAAGACAGTAACCGTGGAGTTCGTTACCGATATCGATTGCGCTGGTTGCGCTAAGAAGGTGACAAATACAATCCCTTACGAGAAGGGCGTTAAGGATGTCGCGGTTGATGTTCCAACCAAGACCGTAACCGTAACCTTCGATCCTAAAAAGACAAATGAGCAGACCCTAATCAAGGCGTTTGAGAAGATTAAGATTAAGGTTACAGAGACTAACCAAAAATAGTTTCTTGTGATAGAGGGGTGGACTACAACACCACTAAACATATGAGGCTGACTAAAAAGTAACTTAGTCAGCCTCCATAACCTAAGAGAGTGAATAAAAAGATGTAGTTTTAGGCTTAAGTTCCTTTTCACCGCTCACGCTCGGCATAGTCTGCAAGCAGCCTCTGCCCTCGCTTAATCGCGGC
>JAFXBB010000074.1 GCA_017521945.1 Alistipes sp.
AAGATTGAAGGTTGGTAATACTCAATAATCGCCAGCATCTGCTCATACTCATCCTCGTATGGAGGTATCTGGTCACGAGATAGAAATACACCACAATACTTCTCATCGTTATTCGATGGTGTAAGTGTCAACTCGGCATAGTAGGGGTGGATATCCGTAACATCGATATTCACCACAAGATCACTCATAGCAACATTAAATGTCTCGAAATGTAGTGGCTGAGGCACTGAGCATAACAAAGGAACTTGGTCATTGCTTACAGCAAATAGCACAATCTGATACTTTGTATTTGGCTCAAGACGCTGCTCGATACTCGTCTTGCCACTATGGCAAAAATCTTTTGGTGCTGTACCGAGATCGTTTATAAGCTCATTAAACTCATCAAATGCGCGGTTGCGATAATGCTCTATATACTCCTTACCAACCTCCATGCCTTCATAAATAAAGAAGCTGTCGGTCTCTGGAACAATATAGCTATAGTAATAACCTTTGTAATCCCATGGATTAATCGCGATAGAGACTGTATTACCATCTATCTTGCTCTTCACATCAAAGTTCACATCAACCATCTCGGGAGTAGTGGTTCTGACCTCCACATAGTTAATCTCCGTTACAGCCTCATAGTACTCGCCGTCGAACTCCACACCATAGCAATATACAACATACTCGGTATCAGGATAGAGATTTACAGCACCATAGTCAAGCTTATCGCCCGACAGAAGCCACCCTATCTTTGTGAGAAATTCTCGAACACCCATACCATATTTTTCGGCAAGCTCCGAGATGTAGAGATAGTCGTCCTCCAACAACTCATCTCGTGTGTCTATATGATTTGCAATAAAGTGTTTCTTCTCTGACAGAAATACGATATACTCCTGAGCCTTATTCTTAGGAATTATATCAATATCAAACCGTGTGTGGTCAACATCAATATCCTCAAAATCGAAAGATAGGTTTTCATGTGTTGGGGTATCGGTACCCCCACCATTATCTATGGCGTCATCACCCTCCTTACAACTAAACATAGATACTGCAACAAATAGCGCAGCAACATTCATTAACAATGCAAAAGGTCTAATTCTCATTTCAAATAATTTTGAATAATTAAAAATCTATTTTGAGTTACACTAAAAGAACGAGTTCATTGCTGCAGGAAAATTATTACGGACACTTTGATTTCAAATGGACTCGAAATAAAATTCAAACAGCCTCTTTAACACTTGCAAATATAGTAATATAATCCGAAAACTAACATATAAAACAAAAAAAGAGTAGTAATAGCGCGATATTTTGGCTACTCGGAGAACAATATCACACTTTTTTGCATAATTTTGTAGCATGGGAGGAGTGCATGTAATGCAACAACTACCCAACTACAAATGACACTAACACAACGGTAATATGAAGAGAGATTACGAAAAGCAGATAAGGAAGAATACCAGCGAGCTTTTTGAGTATATATCACAACGCACAACCGAGGAACAACTACAACGCATCATTGCGTCATATAACTTCGCCGCCGATGCCCACAAGGAGCAGAAGCGTCGTAGCGGCGAGCCGTATATCACCCACCCTATTGCCGTTGCTACAATCCTTGCCAAGGAGTTGGAGATGACCGACAACACCGTTATCACCGCCTTTCTACACGATGTTGTGGAGGATACGCCTCACACCGTGGAGGAGATTAGAGATATGTTTGGCGATGATGTGGCATTCCTTGTAGACACCGTAACAAAGCGCAAGAAGGATAGCTATCAGCACTCCAAGCAGGTGGATAACTACCGTCAGATTTTGGAGTCCGTACACTATGATGTGCGCGCCTTGCTCATCAAGCTCGCCGACCGTCTCCACAACATGCGTACTTTGGAGAGTATGCGCCCAGACAAGCAGATGAAGATTGCCGGTGAGACCGACTACTTCTACGCTCCACTTGCCAACCGCTTGGGATTGTACCACATCAAGACCGAGTTGGAAAATCTGTCGTTCCGCTACCGTTGCCCACGCGACTACAACGAGATGGAGGAGCAACTAAACGAAGAGCGCGAATTGGAACATGAGCAGCTTGAGATATTTACCAACAAAATTCAAGAGGTGCTTGAGGAGGCTGGCTACAAGGTGCGTATCGAGGTGCGCTATCGTGGTCCATACAGCATCTGGCGCAAGGCAAAGGCAAAGGGGAGTGACATCAAGCATATCGATGGCAAGCACTATATCCGTATCATCTACCCTAATCCAGTAGATATAAGCGAGAAGTCCATGAGCCTCAAGATATACTCAGTGCTTACTGACCACTTCCGCGAAAAGCCGGGGTCTGTAAACAACTACATAGATAGCCCAAAAGAGAATGGCTATCAGAGTTTCCATGTCAAGCTCCTCTGCCAGCAAGGTGGCTGGGAGGAGATACATATCTCATCTGAGCGTATGGTACGCAACTCGCGTTTAGGTTGTGCTGCAGAGAGTTCTGAGGTTGGTGTTACGATGTGGCTTGACAAGTTTAAGTCTATCCTTCAGGAGGTTGCCGAAGATGACCAAAACATCGCCTTCATGGAGGGTGTTACATCGACCTTCTACAACGACGATATTATGGTCTTCACCCCTAAGGGACGCGGTGTCATCCTCCCAAAGGGTGCTACAGCCCTCGACTTTGCCTTTGAGATACATAGCCAGATAGGCGAGAAGGCGGTATACGCACGCATCAACGGCAAGCTGATGTCATTGCGTACGGTGCTAAGGCGTGGCGACCGCGTGGAGATTGGTACAGCCGAGGATGCTGAGCCACACCCCGATTGGCTCGACCATGTATACACCTTCCGCGCCAAGCGCTACTTAAAGAGCTACTTTGCCAACCTCCCACGACTCGAATATGAGCGTTGCCCACACTGTAACCCGCTCCCAGAGGATGAGGTTATAGGGTTCAAGAATGGCGATGGCACAACTATTATCCATAAGCGCTACTGCCCTGATATCATCCGCCTTGCTTCGGAGTATGGCGACTCAATCGTGGCAGCCACATTTGAGGCAAATCCTGCATTTAAGTACCCTGTAAGAATACGCGTGCAGGGTATCGACCGCTACCACCTTATGAGCGACCTTATTGACTGCATAACCAATGAGTTACATCTCACAATGTCATCACTTGCAACCGAGAATATCGACCGCATTGCAATATGCACAATTGACTTTATGGTCAACTCCGTAAGCGAGCTGCAGAGGGTTATGAAGAGCATCTCACAGATTGACGGCATTGATGAAGTGACACATATTGAGATATAGTTTGCAAATAATTCATATATTTGCGCGTTACAAAGCACTATATTTGTGCGTTATATATTATTATAGAAACAAATAACTATTCATAGAATGAAGCGAATTCTACTTTTTGTCGCTCTATCCATGCTCATGGAGGCCTGTGTGAGCGACCCTACCGAGGTGGTTAATACAGAGCATACACCTACAAGTAAGATTGTGAACCCGAACGCGACACCTGCCGAGGGACTACTCATGGTGCGTCTTGCCGATGAGGGCGACACATCGTTCCTTAGCGAGATTACAGCTACTGAGATTGCAGTTGAGCCACTATTCCATGCCTCACGCAACAGAGAATCATCGCTCGACAGATGGCTCCTACTCTCGTTCGATGGGAGCGTAGATGTAACGGCTATTGCCGAGATTATTGCCGCAGATAGTCGCGTTGAGAGGGTTGAGTACGATGTTGTGTTTAAGCGTCCTCAGAGTTTCCGTGCCGAGACTCCTGTAAAGCGAGCAGAGCCAACACGCGCAGTGGAGTACCCATTCGACGACCCTGAGCTTCCATGGCAGTGGAACTACCATAACGACGGCTCGCTATCTGCAGATGCCACAGCAGGTGCCGATATTAATCTTCTAAATGCTTGGAAATATACAGCAGGCAATAATCGCATTATCGTGGGAGTCATTGACGGCGGCATAATGGCAGACCACCCTGATTTGGCGGACAACATGTGGGTTAATGAGGCTGAGATGAGAGGACTTACAGGTGTAGATGATGATGCCAATGGCTATGTTGACGATATCCACGGCTGGAACTTTGTTACAGATAGCGCTACAATCGTTCCCGACACACATGGCACACATGTGGGTGGTACTATCTCGGCAGTCAACAATAACGGCTTTGCCGTTTGTGGTGTCGCGGGCGGCACAGGCAATGGCGATGGTGTGCGTCTTATGTCCTTGCAGATTTTTGATGGCGATGATAGTTGCTTCTCTCACCAGATAGCCAGAGCATTCGAATATGCAGCCGATAATGGAGCTATACTTACAAACAACTCTTGGGGCTACAGCCCTAATGCATATATCTCCGATGATGATTACGAGAGATACGAAAGCATCATCAAATCTGCCATAAACTACTTCGAGAACAATGCCCGTTTGGAGGGTGTTATGGAGGGTGGTCTTGCCATATTTGCTGCAGGTAACGAGACCCACCCAAATGCAGCATATCCGGGAGCATACCACTCTAATGTATGTGTCTCAGCGATTGCGGCAAACTATACCGCGACCTACTATACCAATTATGGACCCGGTTGCAACATTGCAGCTCCCGGTGGAGATCTCACATGTGGCACTATAATGGGTATTTCATCAACATCCGTTAAAGATGCCAATGGTTATGGCTATGAGTATCAGCAGGGTACATCTATGGCAACACCCCATGTAACAGGTTGTGCTGCGCTTGGTATCAGTTATGCCATTAAGCAGGGATACACGCTGACTGCAGATAGGTTGCGCACGCTGCTTCTTAGCTCTGTTCACGATATCAATAAATATCAAGAGGGTTACAAAGAGAGATTTAATTTCGACACAGGTGCATGGGAGCAGTTTAATCTTGAGCCATATAAATATAAACTCGGTGGCGGATATATCGATGCCCACCTTCTATTGATGCAGTTGGATGGCACACCTTGCCTATATCTTCGCACTGGCGAGCAGACCCATCAGTCACTCGACAGCTACTTTGGCGATGACTCTGAGTCGCTTTCATACGATAGTGTGGAGATGAGTGAAGATGTACGCTCGACACTCGGCATTAATACTGCTCCAACAATCGAGAATGGCATGCTAAAGATTAAATGTACCAAGCCCGGCATAGGACGCATCAAGGTGCGCGCTATAGTTGGTGGCACACAGATAGGCGGTGGCGATATAATCGGAGGCATGATTGTAGAGCGCGAATTTGAGATTGTTGTTCGTGGCTCGGTGGCCTCAAATGGTGGCTGGTTATAGCTTGTTGAACATCCTAAAATAATATGATTATGAAGAGATACCTATACATACTACTCTCAGCCGTAGCGATGCTATGTGGTTGTGAGCCTGAGAAAGAAAAAGCAGATGTGTTCTTTATCTTTACGCGTGTGGAGGTCGTAACTACCGACACCACAGCTACAATCACCAACCGCTCATACATGACAGTTGACGATTTAAGATATAACGATGCAAAGTTCTACTTGGAGTATACCTCGCTTGCCGATGAGGAGTATCAGCGAGGTGGTGAGTATAAAAGACTCTCAGACGGATGGTTTGAGTTTGTATTGAACGACCTTGCTCCAAATACTCAGTACAAGGCACGCATCATTATCGATGGTGGAGAGTATGGCTCTCAGGTAGGGGATCCATTCCCATTCACAACCAAGGAGCATGTAGTAAATATTGAAGCGGGATTAGAGAGTAGCATCACAGCCCAAGGTCTCTTTGCCACCGTTAACCTCAGCAATATAGCATACTCTGCCGACGGAGTGCCACAAGCCCTTGCATCGTTAAAGTTCGAGTATAAGCGTAATTATAGCGAGAGCGATAGTGAGCCATGGATTGCTAAGGAGTTTGCCGCAAGTACTATTCAGGGTGGCAAGCTAACCATAAATCTCCCTTTCGAGGGCGAGGATTACCTTATGGAGCTTAACGAGTACTACTATAGAATAAGCCTTACACCTGAGGATGCCAACTATCGCACCTACACCTTTGGTGAGTACACCTTTAAGTGCAAGGAGGCGGTGATTACCTCTGAGATATCTGCGCCAAGCCTATCTTACGATATAGTGAACGATGTTCCTATTATCACCGCCGTAGTCAATAGTGCAAAACTCTTCTACGATGGTGTGTCGTTGGAGGATTATGCACACGACTACCCCACATATCAGATAAACTATCGCGCTAAGGGTAGCGACGACTGGCAGATAACAACGGTATACCAGCAAGATGGTGTATTTACCCTTAAGGTTAATGCTTCGACCTTTACCATCGGTGACAGATATGAGTTCCAGATGGCAGTCTATGCCGGTAGCTCCCACAATAACACCTTATACTCCCCTATCTCAGAGATTACAATACCTAAGGAGGTGACCCCAGATGTACCTGTTGTTCCAGAGCCTCCTGTTGGTGGCGACACATCATCAATAGAGGGTACATGGCACCTAACTAAGTGGCGCGGCGCGACACCACCATTCG
>JAFXBB010000009.1 GCA_017521945.1 Alistipes sp.
GTGACGAAGAGCAGCACCTGTTGTCTGGTCAACGAAATCAGCAAATACAACAAATTGGTACTTACGATCAGGGATAAGACGAACCTCAAACTGTACAGGCTCATACTTGTCAGTGATTTGCTCCTGACGATCCTTGACAGGCTTGCTGAGATCATTAGCATCGTAAACCTCCATTGTGTAGCGGATATTTACATCATCCCAATCGAAACGAGCATCACCAGCAGTGTTGCCGTCAAGATAATCAATAGCACCAAATGCGCTATCCAAAGCCTTCTGATCGTCAATCTCACCATCCTCACCAGCACGGGTTGCGCCGATAAGCTCAGGAGCTGAAACCACAAGCTGAACGCTTACCTCGCCACCTGAAGGCTGTGTGTCAGGTGCAAAGTCCTGCTGACATGATGCCAAACCAAGCACCAATGCAGCAATTGCAAAAAACTTAGTTTTCATATTGTCTAATTGATTTACTTAATTGGCTCTTTTATATACCTATTTATATATAGTATACCACAAATTGTTTTTTGACAAGGCGAGAGCATCGCCCTTTTGAGGATGCTCTCACCGAAATAAAAGTTAATTCAAAGTATGAATTACTTCAAACCCTCAGCAACGCCTGGAGTCCAATCTGCACCATCCATTGTGTTGCCGCTGATAACAGCAGTACCATTAGAGACTTTGAACTCGAACCAGTTTCTGTTAGGATGCTCCTCTGAATTAGTCACTGTGTTGTTTGTAAATGTAAAGGTATGACCAGCTGTAAGAGTACCAGCCTTAACAAGGCCACCTTTGCAATCCTTAAAGTTACATCCGTTAACTGTCAAATCGCCATCAAAGCCTGACTGTGGCATGATTGCCCAAGATACAACGCTGTCGAAAGTACAGCCATCAATCTCAAGTGACTTGTAGCTACCCCAAGCATAGATTGGATAACCCAAATCCTTGAAAGTACAGCCAGTAAGCTTGATAGATGCGTTGTTGTTCAAGCCAGAGATACCGCGACCAGCCTTTGCGCCAGTACCTACGAAATTACAACCCTCAACAACGAGGTTGTCAACCTGTGCGTTAGCGTTAATTACAATACCGCAATCAGCAGTAGCACCTGTATACTCAAAGTTTACCTCCTTAAGAGTTACATTCTCAAGCTTAGAGTTGGCATCTGTCTTGAAGATCATAACAGCACCCTCAGCACCCTTGATTGTAACATCCTTAAGCTCACCAACAGCAACAGTGCCATAGTTCTCACCCTCAGAAAGGAGGATTGTGCAACCCTCAGCACCCTGAAGAGCTGATGCAAGCTGATCAGTGTTCTCAACTACTGCAGGAGGAGTAACTACCCAGTTAGCACCCACCTTCTTAACACTGCTGTCAGCAGCTACCCACTTAGTAGGATCGAAGCCGAATGTACCAGCGTTGATAATAGTCACACCAGTACCCAAGATACCAGCAGTGTAGCCAGAACGCTCTGAAGCCTTGCCGAATGTACCACCGTTGATGATAACCTTAGCGCCTGTGCCTGTGTATACATAAGCACGCTTCTGATTCAAAGTCTTGCTGAATGAGAACTCACCACCATTTACAGTTACTACAGTACCCTCACCTTCAGCATAGATAAGGTAACGACCAGATGTGCTTGCAGAATTTACAGCGAGTGAACCACTCTCAAATGTTACCTGAGCGCCATTCGAAGCACCGATACCACCACCGAGTGAATTAACATTAGCATCCTTGATTACAAGAGAAGAGCCCTCTCCTGCGATGAAACCATAATGGTTTGCATGACCAGTCTCAACTGTATTGCCATTTGCATCAATTACAACATCAGCACCTTTAGCAACCTGAATATACTTAGACTTAACATCCTCGTTGAACTCATACTCACCCTCAGGGATTACAACACCATACTCAGACAATGCATTAATCATAGCTGCATCATTATCCTTAATTCTAACGGTAAGTGTAACAGCTTGACTATTAGCAGTATTGATACCACCAGCAGCAGAATTCTCCTTAACAATAGCATTAGCGTGAGCCCAACCAACGAATTCGCCGATATCTGCAGGCTTAACCTCCTTATACTCAGCAGTCATATCAGCTATTACCTCTGTACTCTCAACAGTGTTGCCAGAAACCTCAGCAGCATTATTTGCAGCACCTACGATACCACCAACCTTGCGGTAAGCAGTGATTATAGCGTTCTTTACAGAGCAATCCTTAACATAAGCAACAGGCTCTGCAGAGAGGTAACCTACGATAGCACCAGCATTGTTACCATTATCCTTCAAGTAAGGAGTAGAAACTACTACTGCACCATCAACATGGCAACTCTCAATGCGTGAGCATAGACCATCACCTACGATAACACCAGCCTTATAACGACCATAAACCTCAGCATCAACAACTGTAAGGTTCTTGATAGTACCCTGGCAGTTTGCGAACAAACCTGCAGACTCATTACCATCTACACTTACATAAAGATCCTCGATCATATGACCATCACCGTCGAATGTACCCTTGAACAAACCGTTTGAACCAATAGGATCCCAACGCTCGCCATTGAGGTGAATATCCTTAGCAAGCTTAATTGTGTAACCCTCGAATGTATGAGCAGTAGCGCGTGTAGTACCATTTACCTGTGCAGCAACCCATGCAAGCTCAGAAGCCTCGCTGATGATATATGTCTTAGTAGCATCGTCATACTTAGGCATTGTAGTTGACTTACCATCCCAAAGACCAACAAAGTGATTACCTGCAAAGTTGTCGTTGATAGTTACCTCAATCTCAGTACCTGTAGTCAATACATTACCGATAATTGTAGTAAGGTAGTTACGCTGAACAGGAATCTCAGTGTAGAAGTTAGTCTCCTTAATGATCTCATTCTTCTCATCGAATACAGTCATAACAAACTGAATAGCCTCCTGCTCGTCTTTTGCAAGGATGTAGTCAGTGAAGAGAGTCATGTGAGTGTTGCGAACATCACCGTTTACAGTCGTGATAGTCTCAGCATCTTTACCTGCAGTGTAAACATGAGGATCAGTGTAGGTATAAGTAAAATCATTCTTAGCATGAGTGCCAGAGATAGTACCCTCAACAGCGTTGAAAATATTAGCGTTGTATGCATCATAAACAACCTGTACTTTAGCTGGCTTAACATTGAGGTTAAGCTCATGAAGATCAGTAGCTACAACACGAACCTTAGCGTAAGGACGAGTAAGTTCGATAGCCTCCATGTTGTTAGTGTTGTTAGATGGGTTGATCTTCGCAGTTGCAAAGTAAGCATCTGACTTCTCGTCGTTAAGCTCCTCGCCATCAACATCGATTAGCTCGATAGAAGCCAAAGTATCGCCGATACGGTGACGAAGACCATCCTTAGTAAGCTTGTCAAGCTCAGACCAAGCTGTAGCAGCACCATTCTCAACGAAATCAGCGAATACTACGAAGTGGTAGTCGCGCTTTGGAGCAAGGCGAAGCTCAAAAGTAGTAGCCTGATATGAGTCAAGAACGATAGCCATACGATCCTTTACAGGCTCCTGACCTGCATAGTTACCGTCAGCGCGGTAGTCATAAACCTCCAAAGTGTAACGAAGGTCAACCTGCTTCCAATCAGTACCCTGGAAATAGTCGATAGCACCAAATGCACTATCCAAAGCGTTCTGAGGAGCGTCCGCAGCGTCTCCAGCACGAGTCATAGCCAACTCAGGAGCAGCTACTGAAAACTTGAAATCAACCTCAGATGCAGAGTTAACCTCGGCATTGAAGTCCTTCTGACATGATGCCAAACCAAGCACCAAGGCAGCGATTGCAAAAAATCTTGCTTTCATAGTTCATTAAAATTAGTTAATAAATTAAAATAAAATTGTTTTGTAAATTTATCTCGTTTTTCAACATTTTTCGTTCACAACATAAGGTGTAAGGAGTGCAAAACCTCCGAGGCCATAGACCCCAAAGCGTACACCTCCCCCCTACCCAAATAATAGGGCAACACCCACATAATTACCTACCACTCAACGGATTGCAAAATTGCAAGCCTGTCTTACACATCAAAAATGTATGTCTACACCGACAAATATACTGCAAATATAGAAAAAAAGTAATAATTTGCAAATATTTTTCAGTCCAAATTTATATTAAAAATTTTACCCCCCCCCCCGCAAAATAGCCACTTTTACCATTTTTTAGACAACTTTATTTGCTATAAAATGGGCAAAACAGAGCCTTGTCCAGCCACAGACAACAGTGCATCGCGAGGGTCAAAAGCAGTCACTACAACATACAAAAAATGCGCCCGACTCATAGAGCCGAGCGCAAAATATGGGTTATTTTTGAGAGTGATTACTCAGCGATGCTACCCCAATTGATTGTAGCCTCACCAGTATTACCCTCAGGCGTCTGCACAACGCCATCGATAATAATTAAATTAGTTACCATTAACTATCCAACCGTTGTTGTATGTATATACATCGCCGTTGATAGTTACAGACGATGTGTCACTTGCTGTACCGCTATATAGACAACCTACATAGTTGTCAGCGCCAGTAACATTCTCTACAACTGCATCTTTGATTGTACATACGCCATCAAACGAGCCAGAAATAGTACCCTTGCGTGTGTCGTCAGATACGATAGTTACATTCTTCACAGTTGCACCATCAAGGTTCTGAGCAGCAATGATACCAGAGATACCACCTACGCTCTGAGTACCCTTAATAGTCAAGTTCTCAGCCTTGAAGTTTGAGTAGTTTGCAGTCAAACCACCATTCATCTGAATATCAGAGATAACACCACCAATAGTCTGAGTACCCTCGATTACAGAACCCGCGTTAGCCTCGATAGAGATATTCTTCGCATCAACACAACGACGAGTGTAAGCCAAAACACCTGAAGTGTAGTCGCCACCCTTGATAGATACATTGCCCATTACCTTAATGTTCTCCAAAGCAGTATAGTATGGATAAGCAATAGCAGCAGCAACGATATGACCATCAAGGTCGATATTTACATTCTCAATTACAAGGTTCTTGATATAGTTCTGATTATCCTTATCAACACCCTCGGTTACACCGAACAAACCACCATAAACATACTGGTCAGCATCTGGAGTAAGAGCAGTAATCTTCAAGTTCTTAATAATCTTGCCATTACCATCGAAGTTACCCATAAAACCGTGATCCTTGTATGCAGAGCCGATAGGTGTCCACTCTGCGTTGTTAAGGTCGATATCAGCACCAAGCTTAATAGTCTTGCCCTCGAAATAGTTTGCACCGCTATTTACCTCGTTTGCAAACCAGAACATACCTGGAGCCTTAGAGATAAGATAATTACCCTCAGGAGTCTGTACAACGCCATCGATAATAATTAGGTTACCATCAACATCGTAAACATCATAGATACCTGCCTCAGCAGCGGTGTCGTACTTCTGAACATAGCGTACACCATCGATGACTACCGTGCTACCCTGGCAACCATTCAAAGTGTAACCACGACCTACGTAGCCCATATAATCGAGTGGGTTAGCTACTGAGCCGTCTGAGTTCTTACCAGATACATTACCTGTGTATGAGCAATTTACAAGTGTACAAACATTATTCTTGCCATCAGACCAACCACCAGCGATACCACCTACGCGGTACTGGTCATGAGCGCGACCCTCGCGACCTGCTACAACAGCGATATTACCTGTTGTGTGGCAGTTGGTGAATGTCTGGTCACCAGCTGCAAGGCCGATGATACCACCAGCAAAGAACTTGTTAACAGTTACGTCGATATTAGAAGAGCAGTTCTCGAATACAGACTTGCCCTGCAACTGACCCGCCAAAGCACCAGTGTTGTTGTTTGCGATAAGGTAGCTACCCTCATTTGCCACAACATGAACATTCTTCATAGTCACATTACCATAAGAGTTACCACCAGCAACAACAGCAACGCGGCTTGCGCCATTAGCATCCTGTGTTGAGTATACCTTAACATCACCCTGAACGGTAACATTCTCAATGGTAGAAGTACCCTCCAACGAGCCAGCAACAGCACCGATGTGACCCTGGCTGTGGTCGATATCCAAGCAAGCAACATTGATATCAACATTCTCGAATACTACATTCTTGATAGTAGCGTTCTTAGCATAGCCGAACAAACCGAGATATGCCTTACCCTCCTTACCCTCTGAAACAAGGATATTGAGGTTCTTGATAGTGTGGTTGCAACCATCGAAAGTACCGCAGAAGTTAGCCTCTTCAGTACCGATACCTGCCCAATTCTCGTTGTTAAGGTCGATATCTGCAGTAAGCTTGATAGTCTTACCTTTGAAGTCATCACCACCATTTACAAACTTAGCAATAGCCTTAAGACCTGCAACACTTGCAACCTCATAAGCACCATCTACCTCAGTGACAACATCACCAACGGTATAAACACCATTCTCCTCAACAACATCCTTTGCGCCAGGAGTGTTTGCAGAGATTACCTCTGAACCATCCTTCAAAGCAGACTTAACGATAGATACCTCTACAGGCCACTCTGTTGAGCCAGCAGTAACGAAGAGATATACATCACCATAAAGCTCTGCACCCTCCTCAACAACAAGCTTACCTGTATTTGCATTTTTGTTTGGATCGTGGAAGAAGATTGACTTATTATCACCCTCAAGCTTCGCACCAGCCTTTACATACAACTCGTTTGTAGCCTCAACACCGTTAAGGAACTGACGAACAGCACGATAAGGTGACTTAATAGTTGCATTCTCAATAGTTGTTACAGCGTATGTACCCTTACCATTTGTAAGGTTATCAATACCATAAGCCATATCAGTACCACCAAGATGCTCCAAAGTAGCACCATTAACAGTAAGATTACCACCAGGATTGTTAGCGATAACAGCTGAGTAGCGACTCCAACCACTGTTGATTGTTGCCTCAACAGTCATCGTACCATCACCGACAACAGCAAGCTTACCACGGTTGTCGATAAGCTGATAGTTCTTCTGAGTATCATCAACAGCAGATACGCTCTTACCATTCAAGTTCAAAGTACCCTCGCCCTTGAAAACAATAGGCTCAGCATTCTCAATATCCTTGCCCAACTTAACAACCTCATCAGCAGCATTTAGATATACCAATGGTGCAATGCTTGAGAACTCACCACCCTTGATAGTGATAGCATCCTTTGCCAAAGCATCCTCAGCATAGCTATATACATCGCCCCAAAGACCGTTGAATACACCACCTGTGATAGTAATCTTCTCAACATCAACCTTCGCACCTGAACGACCGCCTGTAAGTGCGATATCACCGTTGAAAGTACCACCAGAGATCTCAATCTCAACATTCTTCATCTGGTTGCCATAGCTGTATGAGTAGATTGCCAATATATTCTCGCTATCCATTGTGCCGTCAATAGCTGTACCTGTAATAGTACCACCAGTAACGGTAATTTTACCCTTAGGAGCAAGATTAGTGTTGCTATTTGGCAACTGAGTCCATATAGCACGAAGACCCTCAATCTCACCGCCCTCAATAATGATGTCAGAGCTCTTAGCCTCACTACCGACCCACTGACGGATAGCAATATTGGTGTTATTTAGAATCTTACCACTCTTAATAACAGTCGTACCAGATGTATTGATAGCATAGAATGCGTGTGAGAACTTCTGACCTACTGTGCCAGCAATAGCCTCAACATTACCCTCAATAGTGAGAGTACCTGCGTTGTTGATAGCATAGTTACCAACAGCATAAGTTGTGTCATTAGCACCTGTGTAAGTGTACTTTACAGCACCTGTGGTAGACTTGATTGTAAGGTCACCATCGTTGTGAATCATAGCACGATTCTGAACATCTGTGCTGTAAACAAGGTTATGCTCCTTAAGGTCGAGAACAAGGCTCTTACCTGCAGGAATCTCCAATGCAGATGTATATGCTGTTGCGCGTGTTGACAAGATGCCAGCACTAAGAAGATCGTTAAGGTCGATATCGCCACCAAGCTCGATATTTAGCTCATCAACATCTGGATCGTCAAGCTGCTCAAATAACTCAGCCAAATCCTCAGCAGTATCAACCAAGTTGATAGTCTCCAACTCGCCAAGACCATTCTCAATCTTGATAGTCACATCACCGCCCTCTGTAAGAACAGCACCCTTGATAGTTGTGAGCTTGTTCTTCTCAACAGCGATAGGTGTAGTGAATGATGTAGTCTTGATGATTGCGTCGCCCTCGGTCTTTACATCCATAGAGAACTGAATTGTACCATCCTCAGGAACAAAGATATAGTCTGCAAAGAGAGTTGCCTCAGCAGTGTTGAAATCATCGTACTTAGCATTTGCGTACACAGCAGAAACAGTCTGGTTAGCAAGAGGTGTGCCGGCTACGCCAGTAACTGCGTTAAATGAGGTATAAACCGCCTTGTTATACTTGACTGAAACACTCGTAGGCTCGATACCAAACTTGCGAACATCAGCGATATCGGTAGAGATAACGCGAACCTTAGCAAAAGGACGAGTAAGCTCAATTGTGCCAAGATTTGTGATTGACTGATCTTGTGCAAGTGTAGCCTTGCCATAGTAAGCATCGCGAAGCTCGTTGTTTGGAGTCCACTCCTTAAAAGTGATGTTGGTCAAACCTGCACCGTCAACATTTGTGTTGTAGCACAAGTCATCCTCACTACCCTCCAAAACAAGGTCAGCCCAAACAGTGAAATCGTACTCACGACCCGGAGCAAGACGAACAGGGAAAGATACAGATGTGCTCTCGGCAGTCTTTACTGTACGAGACACATGACCGTTGTAACGAATCTCAAGAATGTAACGCAAATCGTAATTACCGTTACTCTCGAAATTTGTGAAATCGAAACCAGCATTGCTTGCTGAACGGGTAGCCTCTGGAAGCGATACATTAAGCATCACCTCACGCTCGCCACCTACTACGACATCAAGATCATTTGGGTCTGTCTGACACGATACTACACCAAGTACCAATGCCACCAAAGCAAATAATTTTTTCATAGTAAAAAGTAAATAAAAAGTAAATTAATATTTATAAATATAAGTATTTCCTCAACAACATACACATATAGCAACCGCTATCTAAAGTCGTAAACAGACTAAACAACGGAAAACCATACCCACAACAGCAACTCGACAAAACAATCAAGCCACATCAAATAATAAAACACCTTTGCAATAGATTAAGACATTGATATTCACAGAGATATACACTCATAAATAGCCATAATCACAAGCCATAATACTTAGAGTGTACCCTCCGTGTCATACCAACTATTATCCTATTGGCACCCATGTTATTAAACAAATATAATACAATTAGTTAGATTATAAAAGTGAGGTATAAAAGTTCTAACATGTTTATGCAATTATATCTATATTACTGCATATTAGATTGCAAACGAGAGAAGGAGTATATATACAAAAGTAACCCACATGGGATAGTAGTTAAACCTACAGCCCAATGTGGGTTATCTTTTAGGGATATGCCGCAGAGTGCGGCTTATCACAAGAAATTTACTTTACCTCCTCGAACTCCACATCCTCAGGCTGTGCCTGCTGCTGCTCTGCGCCAGCGTTAGCACCTGCACCCTGAGCGCCCTGAGCCTGCTGCTGTGCCTGCTGCTGTGCGTAGATATCCTGTGAGGCTGCCTGCCATGCTGCGTTAAGTGCCTCGATAGCTGTGTCGATAGCTGCGATGTCCTTAGCTGCGTGCGCCTCCTTAAGCTTTGCAAGAGCGCCCTCGATAGCCGACTTCTTATCTGCAGGAAGCTTATCGCCATACTCCTTAAGATTCTTCTCAGAAGCGAAGATGTTTGAGTCTGCCATGTTAATCTTCTCGATACGCTCCTTGTCAGCCTTATCCTTAGCCTCGTTGGCCTTAGCCTCATCGCGCATGCGCTGAATCTCAGCATCTGTAAGACCACTTGATGCCTCGATACGAATCTTCTGCTCCTTGCCTGTACCAAGGTCCTTAGCCGATACATTGAGGATACCGTTAGCATCGATATCGAAGGTTACCTCAATCTGTGGCACACCGCGTGGAGCCGCTGGAATACCGTCAAGGTTGAACTGACCGATAGACTTGTTATCTGCAGCCATGGTGCGCTCACCCTGACATACATTGATAGTTACAGATGGCTGGTTATCAGCAGCTGTGGAGAAGACCTGAGTCTTGCGTGTAGGGATGGTTGTGTTTGCCTCGATAAGGCGTGTCATAACACCACCCAAAGTCTCGATACCAAGTGAAAGTGGAGTCACATCCAACAAAAGTACATCCTTAACCTCGCCTGTAAGGACACCACCCTGAATAGCAGCACCCACAGCAACAACCTCATCAGGGTTTACTGAACGGTTAGGTGCCTTGCCGAAGAACTCCTCAACAACCTTCTGAATAGCAGGAATACGAGTTGAACCACCTACAAGGATAACCTCATCAATCTGGTTTGCCTGAAGACCAGCATCACGCAATGCTATACGGCATGGCTCGATAGTCTTCTGTACAAGATGGTCACACAACTGCTCGAACTTAGCACGGGTAAGTGTCATCACAAGGTGCTGTGGGATACCATTTACAGGCATGATATATGGGAGGTTGATATCTGTTGTTGTAGCTGATGAAAGCTCAATCTTCGCCTTCTCGGCAGCCTCCTTCAAACGCTGCAATGCCATAGGGTCCTGACGAAGATCGATGCCATGCTCAGCCTTAAATGCCTCAGCCATATAGTCAATCAATACATGGTCGAAATCATCACCGCCAAGGTGAGTATCACCATTTGTTGACTTAACCTCAAACACGCCATCACCAAGCTCCAAAATTGAGATATCGAAGGTACCACCACCAAGGTCATACACAGCAATCTTCATATCGTTCTGCTTCTTATCAAGACCGTATGCCAAAGCCGCAGCTGTAGGCTCGTTGATGATACGGCGCACCTTCAAACCAGCAATCTCACCTGCCTCCTTAGTTGCCTGACGCTGCGAGTCTGAGAAGTATGCAGGCACGGTAATAACAGCCTCGGTAACCTCCTGACCAAGGTAATCCTCAGCAGTCTTCTTCATCTTCTGAAGAATAATAGCCGAAATCTCCTGTGGAGTGTACTGGCGATTGTCAATCTCGACGCGTGGAGTGTTATTATCACCCTTAACAATAGTATATGGGGCGCGTGCAATATCAGCTGCAACTGCATCGTAACGCTCACCCATGAAACGCTTGATAGAGAATACTGTACGCTTAGGGTTGGTGATAGCCTGACGCTTTGCAGGATCACCCACCTTACGCTCACCACCCTCGGTAAACGCTACAACAGATGGAGTTGTACGATGACCCTCAGCGTTAGGAATAACTACAGGCTCGTTACCCTCCATTACAGCCACACATGAGTTGGTTGTACCTAAATCAATACCAATAATCTTGCTCATAATTCAAATAGTTTTTATTTTGTTAATAATTAAATTCTGTTTCATTATCGACCCTGTCAAGCCGTTACGCTTTTCATCCGAACAAACCTAATGCCAAACAAAAAATTGCGCCAAAAGTGACGCAACAAACATAAAATATATGACACAACTGACATTTTGGCTGACATTTTGTCACAACAAAACAGAAAACTGTCGAAACAGAGTACAGATGAAAGATGAAAGTGATTAAAGGAGAAAAGGAGAGACCAAAGAGACCAAAGAGACCCAAGGGACGAGAGCAAGGACGGGCATCAGCGTTGTCAGCGAGTGCTGCTCGTGTGTTGTCCGCGACTTCTCTTCGGTCTATTTAATCTTCCTATATTCACTAACCTCCCCAACCTCCAAAATTTCTTGTCAAAAGTGGTAAGATTTGTCGATTTATCGCAGTTTGAAAATCCGCAGTTTACCCCGCGTAAATGAGGAATTTTCAAACAAGTAAAGCGGCAAAGATTGCCGCTTTTCACAAGAAATTTCTGCTGCCAAATATCGCAGTGCCAATACGCACCATTGTTGAGCCATACTCAAGAGCTATTGGATAGTCGTCGGACATACCTATTGAAAGGGTGTCGAAGTAGTCACCAAAGCGAGGTTTTAACTCATTAAAAATGGTTTGTATCGTTTGGAAATCGCGACGGATAATCTGCTCATTATCAGTATTAGTGGCTATAGTCATAACACCTCGCACACGGAGATGTGACATACGCTCCAAGATGCCTGAATCGAGGTAGTCGTAAAGCTCTGTTTTTGACCATCCCGACTTAGTCTCCTCATCTGCAACATGCACCTCTAATAAAATATCTATGACACGGTTGTTTTTGGCAGCCTGACGCTCAATCTCCTCAATAAGGCGAGCAGAATCCACCGAAGCTATCATCGACACGAAAGGGGCAATATACTTCACCTTGTTGGTCTGCAGATGCCCAATCATGTGCCACTCGATATCCTTTGGTAGCACCTCATACTTTGCCGTCATCTCCTGAGGACGGCTCTCGCCAAAGATACGCTGACCCGCATCGTAGGCCTCCTGCAAACTCTCCACAGGGTGAAATTTCGACACCGCAACAAGTTTAACACCCTCTGGCAGAGTTGTCAATATTCTATTTAGTCGCTCCTTAATATTCATAATTTTTAGGGTTTTAATGCTACAAAATTACATATTATTAGAAAAGATTGCAACTATTTCAAAATAAATTCTTACCTTTGGGAGATTTTGTAAATAATATATATGTGTAAAATAAACTAAAAAACTACATTATGAACAGATTATTCAAAGTTGTAGCCCTTGTGGGCGCATTTGTGGCAGGTATCGCTACGGCAGATGCATGTACAAACTTTATCGTTACGCGCGGAGCGTCGACCGATGGTTCTAATATGGTAACATAGGCCGCAGACTCGCACGGTCTTTATGGCGCATTGTATCAGTACATCCCTGGCAAATACACCGAGTTTATGGATGTTACAGAGTGGGATACAGGTCGTTACCTTGGTAAGATTAAGCAGGCTAAGACTACATACCGCACACTTGGCAACTCTAACGAGCATTCGCTCTTTATCACTGAGACTACATTCGGCGGTCGCTCGGAGTTGGAGGACCCAAATGGCGGTATTGACTATGGCTCACTTATCTACATCACCCTTCAGCGCGCTAAGACAGCTCGCGAGGCTATCGATATCATCGTAGATTTGGCCAACACCTATGGTTACTGTTCATCAGGTGAGTCATTCTCGATTATCGACCAGCAGGAGGCTTGGATTATGGAGCTTATCGGTAAGGGTCCAGAGGATAAGGGTATCGTATGGGTAGCACGCCGCATTCCTGATGGATATGTTTCGGCTCACGCTAATCAGGCTCGTATTACAACATTCCCATGGAACGACCCTGAGAACTGCATCTACGCTCCAGATGTAGCGGATGTAGCGCGTAAGTTCGGTTGGTTCGAGGGCGAGAACGAGGATTTCAGCTTTGCAGATGCATACGCTCCACTTGATTTCGGTGCAATGCGTGGTTGTGAGGCTCGCGTTTGGGCATTCTTCCGCACTGTAGCTGACGATATGGATCAGTATGAGGACTACGCTATGGGTTACAACAAGGAGAACCGCATGCCTTTGTGGGTTATGCCACGCCAGAAGGTATCTCCAATGGTTTTGATGGATTGCATGCGCGACCACTACGAGGGTACAAAGATGGATATGCGTACAGATATTGGTGCTGGTGGTGAGGCTTGCCCATACCGTTGGCGTCCTATGTACTTCGAGGTTGATGGCGTGGAGTACTGCAACGAGCGCGCTACAGCAACTCAGCAGACAGGCTTCTGGCTTGTAGGTCAGGCTCGTCCTGAGAAGGTTGGTATCCTTTGGTTCGGTACTGACGATGCTGCGACATCTCCATTGACCCCTATCTATGTTAACTCTCAGGAGGTGCCTAACTGCCTAAAGGAGGGTAACGGCTCTATGTTGAAGTACTCTGATACTGCAATGTTCTGGGTTACTAACCGCGTTGCACAATTTGCATATCTTCGCTACAACACCGTAGGTAGCCATGTGCGCGCAATTGTTGACAAGTGGGAGAATACTGCCATTGAGGAGGTTGCAAAGTATGATGCTATCATTGCAAAGGCATCTAACGACAAGAAGCTTAAGAAACTCACTACAGAGTTCACAGTCAACACTGCACAGTCACTCTTCAACAGTTGGGTAGAGCTTGACAAGTACCTTATGGTTAAGTATATCGATGGTAATGTTAAGGGTGAGGATGCTAACGGCTTTATCGATAATGGCAACGGCAAGGATATCCCTGGCAAGATTGAGCAGCCGGGCTACACAGAGCGTTGGAAGCGTGCAGTAGCAAATGATAAGGGCAAGATTTTGAGGGTCGTAAAGTAAATCAGTACACTATGGACAATAGATATGATATCATCGTTATAGGCTCAGGCCCCGGTGGTTATGTAGCCGCTATCCGTGCTGCACAGTGTGGCAAGCGTGTAGCTATCGTCGAGAAGGCAGATGCAGGTGGTGTCTGTCTCAACTGGGGTTGCATCCCTACCAAGGCACTCGTTCGCTCAGCACAGGTATATGCCGACTGCAAGGCTGCTGCAACATACGGTGTAGCTATCGAGGGCGAAGTTAAGCCCGATTGGACAAAGATGGTGGAGCGCGAGCGCACCGTGGCATCTACAATGAACAAGGGCGTTCAGTTCCTTTTGAAGAAGAACAACATCGATGTTATCTCAGGTTTCGGTCGCCTTAAGGCTCAGGATATTGTTGAGGTTGATGGTGTTGAATATGAGACAGATTATATTATTCTCGCTACAGGCGCACGCCCACGCGTGATGCCTTTCATGCCTGTTGACGGCAAGCACATCATCTCCTCAAAGGAGGCTCTTGTTCTTCCAGAACTTCCAGAGTCTATGGTTGTTGTAGGCTCAGGAGCTATCGGCTCTGAGTTTGCATACACATACGCAACATTGGGCGTTAAAGTAACCATTATCGAGTATATGCCACAGATTATGCCATTGGAGGATGAGGACACAGCCAAGGCTATGGAGCGTGCATTCCGTAAGCTCCGTGCTACGGTGATGACCTCAACGACTGTAAAGCAGGTTAGCGTACGCGAGGATGGCAAGTGTGTCATAGATATCGAGGGCAAGAAGGGCGAGCAGACTCTCGAGGCAGACATTGTTCTCTCGGCTGTAGGTATCAAGTCTAATATCGAAGATATGGGTCTTGAAGATGTAGGCATCGAGATTGAGCGTGACAAAATAAAGGTCAACGAGCATTACCAGACAAATATCGATGGTGTCTATGCTATCGGCGATATCATCGCTACGCCAGCTCTCGCTCATGTAGCATCTGCTGAGGCTATCCACGCCGTGGAGCATATCTGCGGTCTTAATCCAGAGCCTATCGACTACTCTACTATCCCATCGTGCATCTTCACCTCTCCAGAGGTTGCCTCTGTGGGTATGACCGAGGCAGAGGTCAAGGCACAGGGCGTGGAGTATAAGGTGGGCAAGTTCCCATACACCGCATCGGGAAAGGCTACAGCTGCAGGCGAGCGTGATGGTCATGTGAAGCTTATCTTCGATGCTGAGGAGAGGCTCCTCGGCGCACACTTCGTGGGTCACAATGTCACCGAGATGATTGGCGAGCCAACACTCGCTAAGGTCTTGGGCGTAACAGCTCACCGTATCGCACGCACAATCCATGCACACCCATCTATGCATGAGGCTGTTATGGAGGCTGCAGAGGATGCTTTGGGCTGCGCAATACACATGTAATTAATAGTGGTTATAGAGGTAGTTAAGGGTGGCTATTAAGGGATAGCAGACTCTTAACTACCCTTATCCTTTATACCGCCAAATACTTTGCGTTACTTCATCGAACTACAATACGACGGTGCAGCCTACTATGGTTGGCAGCGACAGCCCGATGCTGTTACAGTGCAGGGTACAATTGAGGATAAGCTATCGATGCTTAGGCGTGTGGCTACCGAGATTGTGGGCGCTGGGCGCACAGATACAGGTGTTAATGCATCGTTCTATATCGCACACTTCGACAGTGACACCGAGGTTGACTGCTCACAGCTTTGCTATAAGCTAAACAAGGTACTACCTTCGGATATCGCAATTTTGCGTATATATGAGGTGGAGCCGAGACTTCATGCCCGCTTCGATGCTAAACAGAGGGAGTATACCTATTTCCTCACACCACATAAGTCCCCCTTCCGCCGCCACTCCGCGTGGTACTTTACCGCCGAGATTGATGTTGAGAAGATGAACGAGGCAGCCGACAAGTTGCTTGAATATGAGGACTTCACCTCATTTGCCAAGCTCAACTCCAACAATAAAACAAATATCTGCCATATAAGCCACGCCAAGTGGATTGTGGAGGAGGATGGTACACTTCGCTTTACTATCCGTGCCGACCGCTTTCTAAGGAATATGGTGCGTGCTATTGTAGGCACTCTCGTAGATGTAGGTCGTGGCAAGTATAGCGTTGCCGATTTCGAGGATATAATCCGCTCTAAAGATCTATCTCGCTGCAGCACCGGCGCTCCCGCCTGTGGATTGTTCCTATCTGATGTAAAGTACTAACGGTCATTAAGAAGTGTTGGAGAGTGTTAGAGGTTTTAAGGGGGATTGATAGCAATGCTGTCGCTAAACTCCTTAAATCCACTAAATTCCTTATAGTGCGGCTTATCCAAACACAATGCGGACAACTTCACGGGCAGCACTACCCAATTTCTTGTCAGAATGGTGCAGATGTGTTAGATAGTCGCAGGCTGAAAAAGCGCAGTTTACTTAAAGTAAATGAGCATTTTTCAGACAAGCCAGATGACGCAGATGCGCCATTATCACAATAAATTTCTTGTCAGAAGTTTTGCTATGTGGTATATCACAAAAGTAACCCACTTGGGATAGTAGTTAACCTACAGCCCAATGTGGGTTATCTTTTAGGGATGTGCCGCAGAGTGCGGCTTATCACAAGTAATAAAACGACAACAACTCTACGGGCAGCACGACCTAATTTCTTGTCAAAAGTGGTAAGATTTGTCAATTTATCGCAGTTTGAAAATCCGCAGTTTACTTGGCGTAAATGAGGAATTTTCAAACAAGTAAAGCGGCAAAGATTGCCGCTTTTCACAAGAAATTCACAAGAAATTTTATATAACCTCGCCAAATAGTGTCGCAGATGAACATCCCGTGATGCGCACCTTAACATAGTCGCCTACCTTGTGGTTGCCACGGTCGAAGACAACCATCTTGTTCTGCGAGGTTCGACCTGAGAGCTGAGCATCGCTACGCTTTGAGGTACACTCCACAAGAATTTCAAACTCCTTGCCTATGTCACGCTGGTTGCTCTGCTCAGAAAGACGATTTTGAAGCTCGATAATCTCTGTTAGGCGGCGTGTCTTAACATCCTCAGGGATATCGTCACCGAGGTTACGCTGTGCGAATGTTCCGGGACGCTCCGAGTACTTGAACATATAAGCGAAATCGTACTTCACCTCCTGCATAAGGGATAGCGTAGCCTCATGCTCCTCCTCGGTCTCGTGCGCAAAGCCTGCGATAAGATCCGTTGTGATTGCGCAATCAGGCATATAGTGGCGTATAGCAGCTACACGCTCCAAGTACCACTCGCGGGTATACTTGCGGTTCATGCGCTTAAGCATCTCTGTTGAGCCTGACTGAGCTGGGAGATGTATCGCCTTGCAGATGTTTGGCATCGACGCCATAGTCTCAAGGAGTTTATCGCTGATATCCTTAGGGTGCGATGTAGCGAAACGCACACGAAGGAGTGGTGATATCTCTGCCACGCGTTTCAACAACTCAGGGAAGTCGACCTCACCAGTACGATAAGAGTTTACATTCTGACCGAGGAGTGTCACCTCGCGATAGCCATTTTCAAAGAGTGTACGCGCCTCTGCAATGATGGTCTCGGCATCGCGACTACGCTCGATACCGCGAGTATAAGGCACAACACAATATGAGCAGTAGTTGTTACAACCGCGCATGATGGCTATAAAGGCACTCACACCATTCTTATCGAGGCGCACAGGGGCAATCTCTGCATAGGTCTCCTCCTTCGATAGCTCAACATTAACACCTGTAGCACCACCATCCACCTCGCGAACAAGGCGCGGCAGGTCGCGGTAAGAATCGGGACCAGCAACGATATCTACACCCGTACCACCCTTAGTAAGCTCCTCCTTAAGACGCTCAGCCATACAGCCTATGATACCTACAATAAGATGAGGTCTCTTCTTCCTTATATGGCGCATTTCACTTAGGCGTCCCCATATACGCTGCTCGGCATTATCTCGTATTGAGCAGGTGTTAATCAACACAATATCAGCCTCCTCAAGGCTCTCAGTGTATCGGAAACCCTCCTGTTGCATGATAGATACAACAATCTCCGAGTCGCCAACATTCATCTGACAACCGTAGGTCTCGATATATAGCTTACGACCACTTCCTGTGAGTGGTCGTAGGTTATTTATGTTTATACTCATTTTATTATAAGTGTCTCTTTTGTAACTCAAATTGATTTTAAGTAGGCTATTTTGAGGCTGCTCGATGAGTGAAAAAGCGGAGTTTACTTTCGGTAAATGAGCATTTTTCAGTCAAGGCAGATGCCAAAAGA
>JAFXBB010000075.1 GCA_017521945.1 Alistipes sp.
ACACCGTCGAAGAGGCAGGCATGCTTCTTCGAGAAGTTGTTGAAGAAGACCTCCGAGCCGAAACTATCTGTAAGGGCAGTGCCGAGGTAGCCGTCGTAGACCTTAACCCAATCCTCCATGGTTAGGTAGTTGGCATTTCGTGGACCACCGTTCACCGCAGCGATAAACATTGGTAGCTCATGTGGGTAGGTTCCAATCATCTTCATATCAAGCTCCATGGCAAGGTGGCAGTTTGATGTTCCAGTGCAGCCGCAAGGGTTGTTTTTGAGGTGCTTTACAACCATACGCTGTACATCGTATGAGAAGCGTCGGCGCGTACCGAAGTCAGAGAAGATAATGCCGTTCTCGCGTGCTATCTGCTCCTTCTTTATAAGGCGTTCAATCATCTCCTCGGCATCGTAGCTGTTGCGTAGGTGGAAAAGCTCCGATACGGTGGCGAGGATAGGTATCTCGTACAATGTAACCTTGTACATATAGTCCGTTACATTGATTTGTAGGTGTTTGTTCTCATCCAACCACACATTGATTTTTGAGGCATCGAACCTAAAGCCTGTCAACCACTCGAAGTAGTTCTGAGGTATATACTTGCAGTTGCTGTTCATGTATTTGAACTCATCCTCCGAGAGGGATATGCGTTCCAATGCCTTGAACTCTGCCTTCAAATCTTCGAGGAAATCCTCGTCGAATTCGGTCTTTGCGCGGTCGTTAAATGTAAATGTACCGATAGCCTCTGGATAGAGCTTAAAGTAAGCGTAGGAGGTTGTAAACTTGTACAAGTCGGTGTCTAAGATAGATCGTATCATATTATTTATTTGTTTGTGTTATTCTTAATCTCCTCGTAGAGCATCTCAATGGCGTATGCCGAGGCGCGACTTATGATCTGTCCACGGTCAGTGCCTGAGTTGCGCATCACCGCGCGGCTACCCTCTGGGGTGGCTATAGCCATCCATACCGTGCCTACAGGCTTCTGCTTGCTACCTCCCGTAGGACCTGCGATGCCCGTTGTGGCAATGGCGTAGTCGGCACCTGTAATGCGGCGCACACCCTCAGCCATTTCGAGGGCAACAACCTCACTCACAGCACCGAAGCACTCGATATCATCCATACTTACACCAAGGATGTCGCGCTTAGCCTCGTTGGCGTATGCTACAACGCCACCGAGAAAGTAGTTAGATGCTCCAGCCATGGCGGTGAACTTCGAGGCAATCGCACCTCCTGTGCAACTCTCGGCAACGGCAAGTGTCTTACCTCGCTGGATAAGAATATCGTGTACCAAAGCCTCTAAGGTGCTGCCTTCATAACCCACGATATTGTCGCCAATAAGGTTGCGTAATTTGTCGAACTGAGCCTCTATCTCCGTTGTTGCCTGCTCTTTGTCGACATCGTATGCCGAGAGGCGTAGGCGCACAACATTGGGAGCAGGAAGGTACGCAAGGTGTAGATGCTTAGGTAGAGCATCCTCCCACGCCTCAATGCGTGCTGCAAGGAGTGACTCTGGTATGCCGCGTGTTATAAGAGTGCGATGCACGATGCTTTGAAGTTCGAAGCGTGCCTTAAGACGAGGTATAACCTCATCCTCCATAAGGTGTTCCATCTCGAAAGGTACACCCGGAAGCGATACTACAACACCACCTTTTGGGGTGTCAAACCACATTCCGGGGGCTGTGCCGTGTGCATTGTGGAGTACGGTACAACACTCAGGTAGCATCGCCTGACCGCGATTTAGCTCCGTGAACTCAATACCTCGGCGGGCAAGGAGCTGGCGTACATGCTCACCCTCTGTGTCGTTGTAGACTAACCGTGACCCGAACATATTGGCAAGTGTATGCTTCGTGATATCATCCTTTGTGGGACCAAGACCGCCGGTGATGATTACCACCTTCGAATTATTCATGGCGCGCTCTATGGTCGATACAATTACCTCGCGGCTATCGCCTATTGACAGCTTCTCAAAAATGGTAATACCTATGTTGTTGAGTCTCTTTGCAATCGATACGCTATTGGTATCTACAATCTGACCTATAAGTATCTCGTCGCCTATGGTTACTATCGTTGCATTCATAGCTAATTCTTTATTAATGACTTTGCACCCTCTTTAAGGAGCCTTACGCCATTCTCTCTGATGCCAGAGTTGAGGGCTACAAGTGATGCTCCTGCCTCCATCATGCGCTTTATATCCTCTGGGGTCATCATGCCACCAGTGCCGATGATAGGGTAGTTGCGCTCGGTGCGCTCGGCAATATATCTCACCACCTCAATGGCGCGTTCAGTGAGCTTAGCTCCCGATATGGCACCTGAGCAATCTGGGTCGATATTCAATGATCCTGCTACAGCCTCAATGCCATCCAGAGGTGTCTCGATAAGGATGTCGATGATGGTATCAAGCTCCTCGCAAGAGAGGTCTGGCGAAATCTTAAGCAGAATTGGGCGGTAGTCGAGCTGACCACGACGGAACTCGAACATTGGCTCTATAAGCTCCATAATCTCCTTACGCGAGCGTAGGACATATCTCTTGGAGGATGTGTTGCATGCGATGTTGACAACGAAGTAATCGACATACTGATACATATTGCGAAATACACGCAAGTACTCCTTTGTGCTATTTTCGATATGTGATGCTGTGAGTTTGCCGATATTGCAACCAAGAACAAGATTTGCGGTATGGGGTGTTCTATGACGCACCTTGGAGAGAATATACTCCAAACCTCTGCTTGGATAGCCTGAGTTGTCGATAATGGAGTTCTCTTTGCGTATACGCCTAAGGCGTGGGCGTGGTGTTCCGGGCTGTGGTCGAGGTACTACGGAGCCTATCTCTACAAAGCCAAATCCTAAGGCTGATAACTCATTGAGCCTATCACCATTGGGATCAAATCCCGCAGCTATGCCTATAGGGTTGCGAAAATGTATGCCAAACACCTCTCGTTGAAGTTCTGTATCGTGAGGTGCATAACGCCTCCTTAGCAACCACTTGCCCATTGGTAGCTTTCCAACGATGCCGAGTAGCAACATGCGCAATTTATGCGAAGGCTCGGCAGGTAAAAGTCTTAGAAATGTTTGAAATAGTGAGCGTCTCATACTAACCTTTGTACGCAATATAATACAAAGGTAGTAAAAAAAATAGAAATGAGAAACAAGAGAGGAAAAACTTGCATCTTTCACCTCTCTTGTTTCATCTTTCAGCTTAAAAATAGCTTTCGCGCTGTTGCACAAAGCCTACTTTCTTCTAACGCTTGCTCCGCTTGAGGTGTTTATATTGGTTGATGTTGGCGCGCCAGAGTAGTATACATCTGCGCCACCAGAGGCATTTATCGTAAGCGACATTGAGGCGTAGACCGATACATCCGAGCCGCCCGATGCAGATACGCTTGTGTTCTCGGCAAACAACTCGTCAAGGTCAACATCAGTACCACCAGATGCAGCAATGGAGAGGTTGGTGCATCCGCCTCTTAGCTCCACATCGGAACCTCCCGATGCAGCAATATCAATATTCTCGGCTTTGAGATAGTAGAGGTTGGCATCAGCACCTCCCGACGCGGCAATTGATAGGTTTGTGAATACACCACTAAGCTCCACATCGGCACCTCCCGATGCCTTTATAGCGAGGTTTTCGGCTATACCATTGTGCCACTCAAAGTCGCAACCTCCCGATACTGCAATGTTGTCGTACGCGAGGGCAGGAATGCGCACTTCGAAGGTCTCGGCGCGTAGCGAACACGACTCAATGGCTATTGATAAGGTTTGGTTCTCGACCTCAACTTCGAGAATGTCGAATATATCGCTATGGGTCTTTACGCGTACCTGATTAGGGGCAAGCGAGCAGTCCACAATAATATCTGCGCCACTGGATGCAGCCAGTGCAGTAGCACCCTCAGGGATAAGTATTGTACGCTCCTCGATAGGACCTTTGGCGATACGGATATTTGTACTGATGTTAATACAAGAACTTAGTGCTAAGACGCTGATAACTAATGCTATATTCCTCATATTGTAGGTTTGTTTAGTATGTTACTGTGCTGAGTTGCCACCTGAGCCGATACGATCTCTATCCTCGGCAGAGCCACTCTCCACGCTCTTGGCACGGAACTGCTTTCCTGAGTTGAAGTTGTATGATATCTGAAATCTTACAGCAGGGCGTTGCCATGGCTGGTCTATAACCATGACGCGCTCAAAGTCTGCCTCCTTAACTGTTATCCTCTGTGTTGTGGAGATGATATTCTGCACTCCGAGGCTTACGGTTAGTTTGTTCTTCAAAAGTCGCTTTTTGAGGGTTAGATTGATATTACCCATATCGTTTATTGCGGTATTACCTGCCACCATGCCGTGCATATACATGCCGTCAACCTCTACGAAGTAGTTACGAGGTAGGGTAAACGACATCTGAGCGTTGCCCACGGCCATGAGGTTGCGGCGTATGGGCGAGTCGGGATAGATGCGCTGACCCATATACATCGCTGTAAAGTTAAGGTTTGTCGCCCACCACTTGGTTAGCTGTATGGGTAGGTTTACGGATGCGTAGTAGTTGTTGAGTGTAGGGTAGTTAATATACTGTAAAATAAGTAGTTCAGAGTTTTCTTTATCGGTGATTGTTGTCTGCTGAATAGCATTCTCCATAAGCATCATACCAACAGATATTGTGTACTTGTATTTAAGCACTGCGGTCACCGAAAGGGAGTTGTTGTAAGATGCCTCAAGCTCTGGGTTGCCTCGCTGAATCATATACTCCGAAATCTTAATCTCGTTAGGTGATAATGCCCAGAATGATGGACGAGATATGGTGCGTGAGTACTGTGCAACGAGTGAGTATGCGCCATCTTGTGTGATAGCGTATGATAGGTTGGCATTAGGAAATAGGTCTCCATATTTTTGGTTAACCTCGCCAGATTTGTCGTTGAAGTGCGTGTACTCGCCGCGCAATCCTCCAACTAAGCTAAGACGACCCAATCGTGCTGTAATGGTGGCATACGCAGCACCTATATTCTCAGAGTAGCCAATATCGTAGCTGTTGTTTTCGTTGCGCTGCCAGATTTTGTTGTCTGGGTCGGCAAGATACTCATAATCAGTCTTGTTGGAATTGGTGTTGTGGGTATATTTGATACCTGCTTTGAGGATTAACTTAGGCGATATAATCTTCTCTACAGAGAGTGTCGCTGTTGCAAGTTGATAGTCACTAATGGTGTTATCTCTATAGGTGGAGTCGCGCTTAAATAGAGCTGATGATGTGGTGTCGAAGTAGTCATTGTGTTTTGGTGAACTATGTTTAGAGTAGTCGCCGATAAGTTTTATTGTTGAGCCATAGTCATCAAGTTTGTAGATGTAGTTAAGCGTTGCTGTGACCATCTTACTATTTGAGTTGCTGTTATATGCGCCTTCGGTACGGGTGATTTGACCCATATAATTGTGGTTAGTCCAGGTGTCTGTTGTGCCACCGTCGCCATAGTTGTTTATTTGCATCTCGCCACCAATGGAGTGCTTGTTGTTGATATCATAGACGATACCGAAGTTTCCACCACCCCAATATGTCCCCTCTAAAAGGTCTGACTTGGCATCTATGACAGTTCCAGAGATGTAGTCTGTATGTTCAGTTGTACCATAATCTTGATTACTCTTGCCTATCCATGCACGACCATAGGCGTTGAGCTTGCCACGATTGTAATTAAATGATGCTGAGGGCGATAGCTGATAGTATCCCTCGGTATACCTTGAGCCAAACGATGCCGAACCCATAAGACCTGAGTCTATGCGTCGCTTGGTCGATATTTTGATTATACCTCCCGATGTGGATGCGTCATAGTCGGCTCCCGACTGCGGTATGACTTCAATCTTTTGAATATCCTCGGCGCGCAACGAGCGTAGGTATGCTATAAGCTGTGCATCCTCCATCTTTACCTCGCGGTCGTTGAGGTATATCTTCGAGCCTGATGAGCCGTTAATCGAGATTTTGTCATCCTGAATCCATACACCCGGGGCAGTTTTGAGTAGCTCCTCGCCATCCTTGCCCATAGCGATAGGCGAATTGGCAATATCGACTACAAAACGGTCTGCCTCACGCCTGATAAGCTGCGATGTAACCACGACCTCATCAATCTTCTCGCTGGTTACATTGAGGATTATATCTTCGAGCTTAAGATTGTTCGTAAGAGAGATAGCTTGCTTATGGTTTTCGTAACCAATATAACTAATGTTTATCTCATACTCTCCGCTGTCTGCTGTAACAATGAAACTACCTTGGGCATCTGTTGTACATCCTGTAATCTGCTTGCTGTTTTGTAGTAGTATCACCGTAGCATAAGGTATAGGGGTGCTGTCGTTGTCGATAACGCGGCCACCGATATTGTATTGCTGGGCTGATAACATGCCGACGCTAATAAAAAGCATGGCTAATAGTAGCGATGATAACCTTCTCATATCTCGATAAATGTTTTGCTCTTTATATATAACGAACGAGCTGTATTATTGTAACATTCGTTATAGCAGTTTTTTTACTTTTAATCTAAATTAGGTGTATTGTGTCAGTAATACACTACAAATATATTTCGAAAAATTTATAGTTCCAAATATTATTGAGAGTTTTTTTTGATTAACACCCTGTACCTATTTATAAATCTGCATAGATTGATTTTTATGAAAATAATTGCGAAATAATTTGGAAGTTCCGAAAATCTATATACCTTTGCAGTGTGTTAGTTCAGTAATACACCTTAGTTGGTGGTTAAATTTCAAATAAGAGTACGACTATGATTAAAACGGAGTCATTGAGTTTCGGTTACGCATCACGGCGTAAGGTGCTATCCAACATATCGCTTACGCTCGGTGAGGGACATATTCACGGATTGCTCGGTTGCAATGGTATAGGTAAGACAACGCTGCTCAAGATTATATGCGGTATCATGCGACCTGATAGCGGTAGTGTTATGGTTGATGGTCTTGACCCAATGTTGCGTAAGCCTCAGACTTTTCGTGAGTTGATGATTATCCCAGAGGAGTTTGATTTGCCTAATGTGTCGTTGGAGCGTTACGCAAAGATTACTTCGCCTCTCTATCCTCGTTTTGATATGGGGGCTATGCGCCACTATTGTGAGGCTCTGAATGTAGATACATGCGAGCGTCTGCACTCTATGTCTATGGGTCAGCGCAAGAAGGCGTACATCGCTTTTGCTTTGGCGTGCAATGTAAGGATGCTGCTTATGGATGAGCCTACCAATGGTCTTGATATCCCCTCTAAGAGTGTATTTCGCCGTTTGTTGGCTGGTTATGTGGATGATAGCCGCATGGTTGTAATCTCTACGCATCAGATAGCCGATATTGAGTCGTTGTTGGATAGTATTGTTATACTTGACCAGCAGGGTGTTGTGCTAAATGCTACGACAGCACAGATATGTGAACGCTTAAAATTCGATAAGGTTGAGGCGTTGGATAGGGTGATATATTCGGAGCGTACCATATCTGGCGATATGGCTGTTGCATTGAATGAAAATGGCGAGGAGTCTCAGCTAAATATTGAACTGCTCTTCAATGCCGCAACGGCAAATCGTGATACAATAAGTGAAATCTTCAAAAAGTAGATGTTATGAGAGTGTTTTCATTAAGTCGCGTAGCGAACTACATGCGATATTGCTATACCGCACAAGCGAAGAACTATGCGTGGAATGTTTTGTGTTTGTTTTTCATACCACTATTCTTCGCCTTGCTTGGCAGGGATATCTCTGTCGTGTCTGGGATGTCGCAATTTGTCTATATTGTGGCAGCTGTAGTATTTCCAGTGCGTGAGGTGATGATTATGCGTGACCGAGGTACAAGAACGCTTGCGATGACACTTCCCGTATCTAACGAGGAGCGTTGGGTGGCGATGGTTATAAATCTTGCGCTAATATTTCCGATAGCCTCTATGGTTGCTACAATATTGGCATTTATTGTGGCTGAGCCATTCAGCCTCTATGACTACTCTATGATAACATTTGGAAGTAGTATATCGCTTCACCTTAATGAGACCTATTTTGAGTGGTCGTTGTGGGTCTTTGTACAGCTGTGGGCATCCTCGTCGTTGTTCTTGGCGATTATGGCTCGCAAAAGTCTTGTAATAACTTATTTGGGGGCTTTTATTGGTTTTGTGTTATTTATGTATTCGTCTGTCTATTTGATAATTGACAATGAGTGGTTTGCAAATGTTGAGGTGTATATCGACTCAGCAGAGTTGATAGTTAAGTGCATATTTTGCATGCTTCCTGCACTCTTCTATGCTTTGAGTTATGTGGCGCTACGCAGACGACAAGTAAAGTGGTAGGTTATGATGCAGTTTTCGGAAGAGAAGCCTATATGGCGACAAATATATGAGCTTATTGCTATGCGCATCCTCTCTGGAGAGTGGCGCGAGGGTGAGCGTATAATGTCCGTGAGGGAGATGGCGGCAAGTGTCGGTGTTAACCCCAATACGGTTATGCGTAGCTACGAAAGATTAGAGGCGGATGGTATTATCTACAACCGCCGTGGTGTTGGTTTCTTTGTCTCGGAGGGGGCAAGAGATCATATAAAACAACTCGAACGAAAGAAGTTCATGGATGAGGAGTTACCTAAACTCAGAGAACGCCTTGCATTGATAGGGCTCTCGATTGAGGTTAGAGTTCAGATAGGTGATGAGTAGCTCTTAGGGTGAAGAGAGAAAGGTATGGTGTCTTCGACGCATGTTAAATCTTGTGCGAAGTACGCCATACTTTTTACTTTTCGCTTTTTATTTTTCAGTTTTTTTTGTACCTTTGCACGATTAAAGGGATGTTCTATAAATTAGTAAATATGAAATTCTAACCTGATTGATTATGTTAAGTATTATCTATTACATCGTGGTTGCAACATGTTGGCTCGTGCTGTATGTCGTATCGTTTATTGCACTCGTGGTATGCTATCCTTTTGATAAAAAGCGTGCTGTGGTGCATAAGATTTCAGAGTGGTTCACAAATGTAGCCTTTATATTTGCCCCGGGTATGCGTCGTGATGTAGTGGGTATGGAGAATATTGACCCTACAAAGGCTTATGTTATGGTGCTTAACCACCAATCTATGGTCGATATCATGAGTATCTATAACCTCCCTTTGGTCTTTAAGTGGGTGTCGAAAAAGGAGGTCTATCGCATCCCTTTGGTGGGTCGTTTGTTGCTTATGCATGGCGATATTGTCATCAACCGCGCAAGTGCCAAGGAGGCTATGCAACTAGTACACTCCAAGGGTAAGGAGTGGTTGGAGAAGGGTGCTTCGGTGGCTATCTTCCCTGAGGGTACACGCTCTAAGGATGGTCAGATACACAACTTCAAGGCGGGAGCCTTTATCCTTGCTAAGGATGCAGGTGTACCAATTCTTCCTATCGTCTTGAATGGCACAGATAGTTTGGTGCATAAAGGTTGGATGATTAACTGGCGCAATAAAATCACAATTCGTGTGTTGCCTCCAATATCGGCAGAGGAGGTTCAAAATCGCGATATCAAGGATGTGATGGCGCAGGTTAAGGAGGATATGGTTAGTGCCTTGGCGGAGGTGAGGGCAGAGAATAGATAAGATAACATAGTACAGATAACAGATAACAGAGAGATATTTAGGTGGTGTTTGGGGAGATGGGAGGTTGTTAGGGTGTAACCCTAAAACCATCGATACTCGCTAATTCCCTTTTTGGTTTATATGGCAGAACTAAATTTGAGCAACCCCGTTGCGGAGTATGGTAAAGATGCGATAGTTACGCTATCGCCTCGTGAACATATACGCCTACGCCCTGGTATGTACATCGGAAAGTTGGGCGATGGTACGCAGGCGGATGATGGTATATATGTCCTTCTAAAGGAGGTCGTGGATAACTCTATCGATGAGTTTATCATGGGAGCAGGTAAGCGCATAGAGATAAATGTCGATGGCGATAGAGTCTCTGTTAGGGACTATGGTCGTGGTATCCCTTTGGAGGCGTTGTCGGATGCTGTGAGCAAGATGAATACAGGTGGTAAGTATGGCGGTGATGCCTTCAAAAAGACCGTGGGTCTGAATGGCGTGGGTGTCAAGGCTGTAAATATGCTGTCGAGTCACTTCCTTGCGCGCTCTGTGCGTCAAGGTGAGGCACGCACCGTAACTTTCTCGCAGGGCTTGGAGCTTACAGACCGTTCCGAGAGTGGTGTTTCAGAGCAGAATGGTACCTATGTGGAGTTTGTAGTAGATAGAGAGGTGTTTGGAGAGTACTCTTACAATATGGAGTATGTGGAGCAGTTGGTTAAGAACTACACATATCTCAACCTCGGTCTTACCGTAGTACTCAATGGCAAGCCATATACCTCGAAGAATGGTCTTTTAGACCTTGTAAACGACAATATGTCGAATGAGCCGTTATATGCACCTATCCACATATCTGGTGATGATATAGAGATTGTGATAACACATGGTAATGGTTATGGCGAGGCATACTACTCCTTTGTGAACGGTCAGTACACCCCACAGGGTGGTACACATCAGGCGGCATTCCGTGAGGCTGTGGCTAAGACCATCAAGGAGTTTTATCGTAAGGATTATGAGCCTGCCGATATTCGTACTTCAATTATTGCCGCTATATCGGTGCGTGTGAACGACCCAATCTTCGAGTCACAGACCAAGACAAAACTCGGCTCTAAGGATAAGGAGGAGGGTGTTACGATGCGTCAGTTTGTGGGCGATTTCCTCGCTACAAACCTCGATAATTATCTCCATAAGCACCCCGAGACAGCACAGATACTTCAGAAGAAGATTGTTGATAATGAGAAGGAGCGCAAGGCTATATCTGGTGTTCAGAAGAAGGCGCGCGAGGTGGCAAAGAAGGTGTCGCTCAACAATAAGAAGTTGCGTGACTGTAAGATACACTATACCGATAAGTCTGAGTTGGCTGAGCAGACAATGATATTTATCACTGAGGGTAACTCCGCTTCAGGCTCTATCACCTCAAGCCGTGACCCTCGTACTCAGGCTGTGTTCTCTCTGCGCGGTAAGCCTCTTAACTGCTATGGTCTTACAAAGCGCGTAGTGTATGAGAATGAGGAGTTCAACCTCCTGCAGGCGGCACTCAATATCGAGGAGGATATGGATAACCTACGCTACAATAAGGTTATCATCGCTACGGATGCCGATGTCGATGGCATGCACATTCGTTTGTTGTTGACCTCGTTCTTCTTGCAGTTCTTCCCAGATGTCATTCGTCTTGGTCACTTGTATATCTTGCAGACACCGCTGTTCCGCGTGCGCAACAAGAAGGAGACGCATTACTGCTACTCGGATGATGAGCGTCAGGAGGCAGTTAAGAGGTGTGGCGCTCAGGCGGAGATTACACGCTTCAAGGGTCTTGGTGAGATTTCGGCAGCCGAGTTTAAGGAGTTTATTGGCGAGGGTATGCGCCTTGATAAGGTGCGCCTGACGAAGGATGACCCAATACACGACCTGCTTGATTTCTATATGGGTAAGAACACCCCTGACCGTAAGGACTTCATCGTGGGCAACCTACGCGTGGAGGAGGATATTATCGAAAACCTGAAACAGATTAACTAATGGAGGATATCAAAGATATTGTTGAGGTTGACATGCCTCAAATTGTTGATACGGAAGAGGCTACGGAGGATGATGTTCCCAAGGGTAAGTATGGAGCGTTGACCACTGCGGATGACTCTATGCGCCGTTTGACGGGTATGTACAAGAATTGGTTCTTGGACTACGCCTCGTATGTTATCCTTGAGCGTGCTGTGCCACACTTGGCTGATGGACTAAAACCTGTGCAGCGCCGTATCCTCCATGCCATGAAGTGTGTTGAGGATGGCAGATACAATAAGGTGGCAAATGTCGTAGGTCAAGCTATGCAGTATCACCCTCATGGTGATGCTTCAATAAAGGATGCTCTTGTGCAGCTTGGACAGAAGGGTCTTCTTATCGATATGCAGGGTAACTGGGGTAACATCCTTACGGGTGACGAGGCTGCTGCTGCCCGTTATATTGAGGCGCGCCTATCGAAGTTTGCTTTGGATGTTGTTTACAACAAGAAGACTACGGAGTGGATGTTGGCGTACGATGGACGAAAGGAGGAGCCTGTGACGCTTCCGGTGAAGTTCCCATTGCTCTTGGCTCAGGGTGCTGACGGTATTGCCGTAGGTCTTGCGTCGAAGATATTGCCTCACAACTTCAATGAGCTTATCAACGCCTCTATTGCCTATTTGCGTGGCGAGGAGTTTAGCTTGGTGCCAGACTTCCAGACGGGAGGTATCATGGATGCCAGCAACTATAACGATGGTTTAAGAGGTGGCTCGGTGCGTGTTCGCGCCCGTATATCGAAGATTGATAAGCGTACATTGGCCATTACAGAGATACCATACACCACAACCTCAGAGTCGATTAAGGAGTCTATTATCAAGGCGAACGATAAGGGTAAGATAAAGATTAAGAAGGTCGATGACAACACTGCCGAGAAGGTGGAGATTGTCATTCAGGTGGCTGCCGATGAGTCATCGGATAAGACTATCGATGCTTTGTATGCCTTTACAGATTGTGAGGTGTCTATCTCGCCAAACGCCTGTGTTATCGTGGATAACAAGCCTGTGTTTATGGGTGTTAGCGACATCTTGCGCCACTCTGCAGACCACACAAAGTCACTTCTTGGCAAGGAGCTTCAAATCAAGCTTGACGAACTTAACGAGGCATGGCATGCAGCGTCGTTGGAGCGTATCTTTATCGAGAACAAACTCTATCAGCTTATCGAGGGTTGTCGTACCCGTGAGGCTGCCTACGAGGCTGTGGATAAGGGTCTTGAGCCATTCAAAAAGAGGTTGCGTAGAGAGGTTACATTGGAGGATGTACAGCGTCTTACAGAGTTGAAATTCATTCGTATCTCGCGCTACGACTCGGAGAAAGCGGATAACGAGATTAAGCAGATTGAGGCAGATATCAAGCAGACAAAGCATGATCTTGACCACCTCACCGAATATGCTATTGCCTACTTTGAGCGTATCAAAGAGAAGTACGGCAAGGGTAAGGAGCGTCGCACCGAGATACGCGAGTTTGACACTATCGAGGCGTGGAAGGTGGCATCATCTAATGCCAAGCTCTATGTTGATAGGGCAGAGGGCTTCTTCGGTATGGGCAAGTCGATGAAGGATGCGGAGTTTGTATGTGACTGTTCAAACCTTGACGATGTGATTGTCATTCTGAAGGATGGTCGCTATAAGATTACCAAGATTTCAGAGAAGGCGTTCTTCGACAAGGGCATATATTACATAGGTATTTATAAGCGTAACGATGAGCGCACGATATATAATATGCTCTATCGCGATGGTCGTGGTGGTGCAATCATGATGAAGCGATGCGCCATAAAGTCCGTAACACGCGATAAGGAGTACGACCTAACGAAGGGTACGCCTAAGAGCGAGTTGCTCTACTTGTCGGTTAACCCTAATGGTGAGGCGGAAATTTTGAAGATATACCTACGCCCAAGGGCAAGGTTGAAGAAGTGCATCATCGACCTTGACCTCTCGACTTTGGCTATCAAGGGTCGTCAGAGTGTGGGTAACCTCGTTACGCGCTACTCCATCAATAAGATTGTCCTCAAGGAGAAGGGTACATCGACCCTCGGAGGTCAGAATATATGGTACGATGAGGATGTGCGTCGTTTGAATACCGATGGTAGAGGAAAGCTGCTTGGTGAGTTTAAGGGCGAGGATAAGATTGTGGTGTGGACAGCCAAAAATCAATACTACATCACAGGCTTCGATATCCAGCAACACTTCCCCGATGACACTATCCGCGTTGAGCGCTTTGTGCCACATAGGGTCTACTCGTTGTGCTACTACGACGGAGAGTTGAAGTACTACTACATGAAGCGTTTCGAGTTGGAGCTTAGCGATAAGATTCAATACTTCCTTGATGAGGGTGCCGCCATGCGCTTTGTGGCTATCACATACGCTAAGGGTACAACTTTGGAGGTAACTTTCGGAGGTAACCATGCTCAGCGCCCTCAGGAGCTTATAGATGTAGATGAGTTTATTGCTGTTAAGAGTCATAGAGCTAAGGGTAAGCGCCTTTCGAACTACGATATTGCAACTCTACGCTTCATCGAGCCTGAGTACTCGGAGGAGGAGCTAACAGATGACGAGGATGTGGCTATGGATGAGGAGCTTACCGAGGATGAGATGGTAGATATAGGCGATATGGTTGGCGATGATGTTAAGGCTGATCCCGATGTAGACTACTCATTGCGTGAGCAGGGTGATGATGCAGGTTTCTCGGCATCGCAGTTGGATCTATTTAGTTAGCCTATGATACTCTTCTTGGTGGGATATGCTGGCTCTGGTAAGAGTTCCTTGGCAAAGCGACTGTCGCGCGAACTTGGTGTCACTCAGCTTGATACCGATAAGCTTGTTGAGCAGCACGAGGGGGCATCCATTGCCGATATCTTCTTCTATCAGGGTGAGGAGTATTTCCGCCGTGCAGAGAGAGATGTTATAGAGGAGCTTGTCCTGTCTGGATATGATGGTATTGTCGCTACGGGTGGTGGTCTTCCCACATGGGGTGATAATATGTCGCGCTTGAATGAGGTAGGATATACGGTATATCTGAAGCGTAGTCCTGAGCAGATACTCTCGCGCCTATCGGTCTATGGCAGGGAGCGTCGTCCGATGTTTCGAGGCAAGAGCGACGAGGAACTTCTGAGCTTTATGCATGAGCAGTTGGGACAGAGAGAGCAGTATTACTCAAAGGCGAAGTTGATTGTAGATTGCAATACTATGAGTGACGATGAGGTCGTTAAATATATAGTTAATAGCTTGAAAAGGTAACATGGATAGTCGTCCTATAGGAGTATATGATTCGGGCTTTGGAGGTCTGTCGGTGTGGCGCGAGCTGTGTAGATTGCTGCCACATGAGTCAATCATATACCTTGGTGACGGCAAAAATTGTCCATACGGTGGTCGCTCGCGTGAGCAGATTACGAGTTTCGCCATGGAGGCTATGGAGCGTCTTGTCGAGGAGGGTGTGAAGATGGTTGTTGTTGGGTGTAATACCGCTACAACGGCAGCTATACAGGCTCTGCGCAGTCGCTGGGAGGATATGCCTATTGTAGGTTTGGAGCCAGCTGTTAAGCCTGCATGCCTTACAACCAAGAGAGGGCGTATTGCGGTACTCGCTACGGCACACAGCCTTCAGAGTGATATGTTTCTAAGCACCACGGCACGCTATGCCGAGGGTGTTGAGGTTATAAAGATCGTAGGTGAGGGTTTTGTTGATATTGTGGAGCGGGGTGAGGAGCATAGTGCTAAGGCGTATGAAGCTGTGCGTAGGGTTGTTGAGCCGCTGCTGAGCAGAGGTGTTGATAAGATAGTACTCGGCTGCACACACTACCCATTTCTCCGCGAGCTTATTGAGCGTGTTGTGGCTGGACATGGTATAGATGTTATCGACTCTGGTGAGGCTGTGGCACGCAGGGTAAAGTGGCTGCTTAGCAGGTATAATATTGCAGCTGACGAAGATAATAGGGTGGAGTATCGTTTTATTAGCTTTGCCGACGAGGGTTATAGAGCAAATCTGGAGCGTCGAGCTAAAGAGATATTGTTAAACAGATAGTTTATGGCAGTAGATAAAAGAACTACAAAAGATATGGAGCAGGATTACGAGCAGCTCTCCACGATGGATAATATCCGTTTAATTGCAGGTTTTGTACTGATGCTTATCGGTGCATTCCTCTTCTCGTCTATAGTATCTTATCTCTTCTATTGGGCAGAGGATATGAGTGCGATAGCTGAGATTGGTGTGCCTATGGCAGATCCTGAATTTAGTAATATTTGCGGTCAGTGGGGTGCGCAGGTAGCACATCGCTTGGTAGGTGGAGGCTTTGGTGTGTTTGCCGTTGTTATATCGTTGATATTCCTTATTCAAGGCTGGCGACTATTTAGATATAAGCCACTTAAGCTCTATCGCTTTTTGTTGATATTCTCCTTGGTATTGGTGCTTGGCTCGCTTACTATGGGCTATATCTTTGGTACGGCATGGAGTCTATTTGGCTCAGGTCTTGGTGGCGAGTATGGCATTGCATTGAGCATCTGGCTTAAGGGTATGATGGGTGGTGTAGGTACATTGCTTCTTATCCTTTTGGGATGGATAATGACAGGACTACTTATCAACCGTAACTTCTTGCATGTTGTTGATAGCGCTGGTGAACAGGTGGCTGGAGGTATCACATCTGTAACCAAAAAGGCGTTTAGCCGCTTAGGTAGACATAAGGATGATAAGCAGACTGAGGAGAATGTTGAATTGGAGGAGGAGAATGAAGAGCCTGTGATATATAATGAACATGAGCAGGAGCCTCTGCCTGCTACGGAGCCTGCGCCCGAGGATATCTTCATCGTGGAACCACTTACAGAGGAGCAGCAGAGAGAGGATGATGCTCATAGCCCTATTGGAGATGTTGTATCCCCCGTTGATGTTGATGATATTCTTGGCTTGCCTGAGGAGCAGACCGAGGAGAAAGAGGATAGCGGGGATGATGCTCTTGTGATAACCGTTAAGGAGTATAAGCCAAAGGATGCTGAGGAGCAACCTATGGAGGTGGAGTTGTACGACCCTATGCTCGACTTGGCACACTACGAGCCACCTACAGCCCAGCTTCTTGTTGACCATAAGAGTGTTAGCTCTATCGATGAGGATGAGATCTTTAGAAATAAGGAGCGTATTCGTGAGACACTGCTCCATTTCCATATCCCTATTATCAGTATGACCGCTACGGTAGGTCCTACGGTTACTCTCTATGAGATTGTGCAGGAGCCCGGCGTAAAAATTTCGCGTATTCAGGGCTTGGAGGATGACCTTGCGCAGAACCTTAAGGCGCAGAGTGTGCGTATCATTGCACCAATGCCGGGTAAGGGTACTGTAGGTATCGAGGTGCCTAACCACACCAAGCAGACGGTATCTATGCGCTCTTCGATATGCTCCGAGGAGTTCCAGAACTCCAAGGCTGAGCTTCCTGTGGTTATAGGTCGCACCATTCAGAATGAGAACTACACCTTTGACCTTGCAAAACTCCCACACTTGCTTGTTGCGGGTGCTACGGGTCAGGGTAAGTCTGTAGGTTTGAACGCTATCATCACATCGTTGCTCTATAAGAAGCACCCTGCCGAGCTTAAGCTCGTGTTGATAGACCCTAAGATGGTTGAGTTTTCGCTCTACAATAAGCTGGAGAAACACTTTCTTGCGAAGATGGAGTCGGAGGATGAGTCTATCGTTACCGACCCTAAGAAGGCTGTATATACACTCAATGCCCTCTGTACCGAGATGGCTAACCGCTTGGAGTTGTGCAAGAAGGCGAATGCCAAGAATATTGTTGAGTATAACGATAAGTTCAGAAGGCGTCAGCTCAATCCCGAAAATGGACATCGTTTCTTGCCATATATCGTGGTTGTCATAGATGAGTTTGCCGATCTTATCATGACAGCCAAGGAGGTCGAGGCTCCTGTTATGCGCTTGGCACAGAAGGCGCGTGCTGTAGGTATCCACCTTATTGTGGCTACTCAGCGACCTGATGTAAAGGTTATTACAGGTGGTATCAAGGCCAATTTCCCTGCGCGTATCGCTTTCCGTGTTATGCAGATGACCGACTCGCGAACAATTATCGACCAGCCGGGAGCTAACCAGCTTATCGGTCGTGGTGATATGTTGTTCCTCAGCGGTGGCGAGCCTATCCGTATTCAGTGTGCCTTTGTCGATACCCCAGAGGTTGAGCGCATTGTTGACCATATAGGCAGCCAGCAGGGCTACGCCTCTGCATATAGCCTCCCTGATTACACCCCTGATGCTGGTAGTGATGCGGGTGTGAGTTATGGTAGTGAGGAGAGTAGCGCTCCACAGAAGTATGACCCTAAGTTTGCCGAGATTGCCCGTGAGGCTGTGACCTCTGGCGTTATCTCAACATCGATGATTCAGCGCAATTTCGAGGTGGGCTTTAACCGTGCTGGTCGTATCATGCTACAGCTTGAGCGTGCTGGTATCGTAGGTCCTCAGATTGGCTCTAAGCAGCGCGAGATAAAGTACTACGACCTTCCATCGTTGGAGGCCCGCCTACAGGAACTTGGAATATTCTAATATAGCTTTGCTTATGAAAAGATATATAATTTTAATGGTTGCGATGCTATCAACCCTTAGCGCATCGGCGCAGATTACAGCTCGCGAGTGGATTGATGCCCTAAACTATTGCCTTGGCGATAAGTATGCGCTATTTATGAGGGTCGATGCCTACGGCGAGGAGATACAGGGCTACTTTATGGTTGAGGAGGATAGCTACTATATCCAACTTGGTACTATGGAGGTATATAGCAATGGCAAGTTACGCTACGAGGTGAACAATGAGCGTAAGGAGGTAACGGAGGATAGGGTTGATTTGGAGTCTATAGACCTTCTGACCAATCCTACTAATGCCTTTGAGTTCTTAGACGATGAGTTTACATCATCCATCTTCGAGGAGATACATAATGGAGTAATATTGAAACTTGAGCCTAAGGAGGATATTGGCATTACGGCTATATATGTAAGTGTCATTAACGATGGCAAGGGAAATATTACACCTCATGCTATTAGGTATGACTATGAGGGTGAGCAAGTGGCAATAGCTCTTATTATGGCAGATGCAAGCTCATCTATAATGCCAAAGTGGGATAAGAGTCGTTACACGACCTATGATATGGTATCATTCCTATAATTGTGGAATCTAACAATTTACAAATTTGAATATGAAGAGAGTATTTTTTTGTGTGGCGCTTATAATGAGCGTTGTTGCATGTGACAAGGATAATGATGCGGTTAAGCGAGAGCCTGTTACTGAGGGCTTTGATACGGCAATAGAGGCTAATTACAGCTATGGGTATGATAGCGAGGATATGAGCTTTGAGTATTTCTTAAACGAGGAGTATGGATATTGGGGAGGCTTTGCGCACTCTAAGATGCTGGACAGCAATGCCAAGAATGGTCGATATGAGAACCAGTATAGTGCCTATAATAGCTCTGCTGCATCGGGTGATAGCTTCCTATTATACTATTACGATAGCTATAATGAGCCTTGTGATATTGTGTGCAAACACTTGCTTACTGTGCATAGTGTAAAGCTCAACCTATCAACATACACATACGCCTCAATCACAGATGAGGAGATTAACGATTTTGCGAGAGTATTCACCGATGGGGATTATCTAAAGGTCGTATTTACCCCATATTTCCTCGATGACCAACCTGCAGGTCAGAGTGTTGAGTGTTATGTTGTCGATTATCGCGATGGTAAGCGCTTCGTGGCAGATAATTGGCAGAAGTTCGACCTTAACCTTCCAGCTACCTATCGTATTCGAGTAGCTATTGAGACTACAGATGTAGGCGAGTGGGGTGCTAACACACCACTATATATCTGTATGGATGACCTTGTATATACCTTGCGTTAGCGCGTAGGGCAGCATCCAAGCATTGTGACACCTCTCCAGCCAAGGAGTAACTCTTTGGTTGTAAGTCGTTTCTTGCCCGCAAGTTGAACATCGTCAATATAGAGCCAGCCATCGGCGCATGCTATGGCGATATAGCTCTTTGAGTCGGTGCGTATAGTGCCTGGTGTGGCGTTTGTGGTGCCGAGTTCGTAGCGGGTCTTGAAAATCTTGATTGAGCCACACTCCTCGCTCTGCTTGTATAGTGGTGTCCATGCTGCAGGATATGGCGAAAGACCGCGCACAAGGTTGTGGATGCTCTCTGCTGTGTTGTTCCAATCTATGCGGCAGTCATCCTTGAAAATCTTTGGTGCTGGTCGTAGGGTATTCTCATCAATGTGCATCTGCTCAGTTGTGGTGTAGTCGTTGGATGCTATTTTATCCACTGTAAGTGTCACCAACTCCGCGCCTACATACATAAGTTTATCGTAGAGCGTACCGATATTATCCTCCGCGAGGATATCGACCTCGCGCTGCTCGATAATAGCTCCCTTGTCTATCTCATGGTTTAGCATGAAAGTGGTGACACCTGTGCGGGTATCTCCATTTATTATAGCCCAATTTATAGGTGCTGCACCGCGGTACTCAGGTAGTAGCGAGGCATGGAGGTTGAAGGTGCCGAGTTTGGGCATTGACCACACAACCTCGGGGAGCATACGAAAGGCGATGACAACGCCTAAGTCTGGCTCCAAGGCCCTAAGCTTCGAGAGGAAAGCCTCGTCACGAAGCCTTTCGGGTTGTAGTATTGGTAGTCCAAGCTCCTCAGCCATAACCTTGACATCGCTCTTGTGTATCTTCTGACCACGCCCTGCAGGTTTGTCGGGTGTGGTGACAACGGCAACGATATTATAACCCTCCTCCACAAGTCGGCGCAAGGATGTTGCAGCAAACTCTGGAGTACCCATAAATACGATTCTTAGCCTCTTACTATCCATTGTTCTTCTTTTTTTTCTTTCGTTTTAGCCATGATGGCAGACGCTTAGATATTGACTTGCGTAGTTTGCGTAGCTTCACATCGTACCAATCCATATCGAGCAGCGATGTATCGTTTGTGGCCTTCTTAAGCAGGTATATGGCTATAGGCGTTAGCAGTGCCAACGGGAACCACATGCCCACGACGGACTCCATAGTACCCTCTTTGGCCATCTTCTCGCCCGGTATGCTGATGACATAGTAGATAACGAAGAAGATTACCGAGATAACGATAGGCGTACCCAAACCTCCCTTCTTGATGATTGCACCGAGTGCCGCACCGATGATGAAGAATACGATAACCAATGCGGGCATAGTCAGCTTGCGATGCCACTCCACCTCGGCACGATAGAGGCGTGTCAGTGCAACCTTTGAGGAGTATTCATCAAAGCTGTATGAGCCTTGTGATGAGCGAGATGCACTGAGCGCTGAGGAGTATATCTTGGCATGCTGGCGCATAGGTACACTCTTTAACGAGTCGTAGAAGTTGAATGCCTTATACTCCGAGCGGTCGAAGCGCACAGAGTCATTGGGTATTATCGTTGTATCGCGTGAGAATATATCGTTCTTGAGCATAGGCACATACGCCAACATCGAACTCTTGTCGATTGTAACTTGTAACGAGTCCATAAGATGCTCAAGCTCAACCATGTTTCGTGTCTGAGATTCTGTATAGTTGGTATTCTGTCCGCCTCCCGCTGCAACCTCGTTCATCGGGAATGTTCCATCCTGACGCTGGAACTTATGTTCGCGCATGGTGTTCTTGTCATACCATTGCGAGTTACGGGTATGCTCGTAGGTCTGACCATTGAAGAGCGTGACATAGAGATATGCCTTGTCATCCGACATGTAGATATATCCAGAGTCCGCCAATGTGGTGGTCATATCACCATTATCCGCGCGGGTGTCGTAGATAAGCACATCGTGTAGCAACTGAGTCTCAGGCTCCTGATGCTCCACACGAATGCTCATATCGGGAAGTCCGTTGAAGAACATTCCATCTTGGAACTTTAGCTCCTGTTTTTGCTCTCTGACATCGTACAAAATATCATACATGCGCTCGTTGGTGTAGGTGACAAGGTTGTTTGAGATAAAGAAACTACCCACCGCCACTAATCCAACAACAACGAGCATAGGACTAAGTATTCGCATAAGCGACAGACCTGCCGACTTCATGGCAAGAAGCTCGAAGTTCTCTCCGATATTTCCCAAGGTCATAATTGCCGAAAGCAACATGGCGAGGGGTAGACCAAGAGGAACCATGTTGATAGAGCCACATATAAACAACTCGGCTATGGTACTAACAGCCAAACCCTTACCCGTAAGCTCGTCGATATATCGCCATACGAAGTTCATCATCAGCACAAACTGAATGATGAAGAATACGGCTAATAGGGGACCTACATAGGCCTTCAAAACAAGTTTATGTATCTTTTTCATGTAGTCTAAACTCTACTTCTGCGCAAAGTTAATAGTTTTATTCCAATAAGCATCACCACAAGGATGAATATAATGCAACTACCCGTAGGCACATCATACTCATAGCTGAGTATGAAACCCGCAATATTACCTATCACAGCTATAATTGCAGATAGTGGTGTGATTAATCTAAAATCCTTGGTTATATCGTTGGCAATAACTGTTGGTATGGTTATCAGTGATAGGAGTAGGATGATGCCCATTATCTTGATAGATAGCACAATAACAACAGCAATTACCACAGTCATAATATACGCCACAAGAGTTGTATTGATGCCCTGACTCTTGGCGTACTCCTCGTCAAAGGTAATGTACATCAGCTTTCTAAGCCAAATAACGGCTCCTACGATAAGTGCTACTGTGATAATTCCGAGCCAGAGATTATCCGTTGGTGTCACAAGGAGTATATTGCCAAAGAGGTAGCTTGTCAGGTCAGTGGCATAACCCGGGCGTAGCGACATAAACAATGCGCCTATTGCCATGCCCAATGACCATATAATTCCCACAACAGAGTCCTCGCGTATGTGACCTCGGCGAGAGGCAAACTCTATACCTACGGATGATAATGCCGCAAACGATAGCGCTCCCAAAATAGGGTTGATGCCCGCATATAGAGCAATGCCCAATCCTCCGAAGGAGGCGTGGGTGATGCCACTACTTAGAAAGACTATTCGGCGTGTGACGATGTAACTTCCTACTATACCACAAGTTATGCCCGATAGTATCGAGGCAATAAAGGCGTTCGTAAGAAAATCGTACGCAAATATGTTTGCAATAATATCCATATATCCCGCAAATTTACTTTTTTTTGTAATACTATGAAAACTTTTTTTCACTTTCGTATAACTTTTTGTAACTTCGCACCGAAAGATTGATAACAAATTGTTGTGATGGAACAAAAAAGAGTAAGTTTTCATACCTTGGGCTGCAAGCTCAATTTCTCGGAATCTTCGACCTTGGCACGCGAGTTTGAGCGAGGTGGCTATCGCAGGGTTGAGCCTTCCGAGGCAACAGATGTGGCAGTTATAAATAGCTGCTCCGTAACGGAACATGCCGATAAGAAGTGTAGAAATATTATTCGTAAGATACATCGTAGAAATCCCAATGCAATAATCGCAGTTACAGGCTGTTACGCTCAACTAAAACCTAACGATATCGCGGCAATTGAGGGTGTCGATTTGGTGCTTAGCAATAATGATAAAGGTGATCTATTTCGCCGTGTTGAGGAGCTATCTTCAAGGGGTGAAGCAGAGGTTTATAGTTGCTCGGTGGAGAACTTGACTCGTTTCTTCCCTGCGTACTCATCTGCAGACCGCACTCGCTCCTTCCTTAAGGTGCAGGATGGTTGCGACTATAAATGTGCATATTGTACCATTCATTATGCACGAGGTGCAAGCCGCAATATTCCAATCGTAGATATTGTTGAAGAGGCTAAGGAGATAGCTGCGCTTGGTCAGCGGGAGATTGTAATTACGGGAGTGAATACAGGCGATTTTGGTCGAACAACAGGAGAGAAATTCATCGACTTGTTGAGGGCTTTAGATAGGGTAGAGGGCATAGACCGCTATCGTATATCGAGCATCGAGCCTAACCTTATAACTGATGAAATTATAGAGTTCTGTGCTGCATCACCTAAATTTGTACCTCATTTTCATATACCACTTCAGAGTGGCTCGACTCGCATCCTTGGTTTGATGCGCCGCCGCTATACGGCAGACAAGTATCGTGAGCGTATCGCAAAGATTAGAGAGCTTATGCCCGATGCCTTTCTTGGTGTTGATGTCATTGTTGGTTTCCCAGGTGAAGGTGAAGAGGAGTTTATGGAAACATACAACCTCTTGGAGGAGGTTGGAGCATCTTTCTTGCATATATTCCCATTTTCAGAGCGTGCAGGTACGCCAGCTGTGACTATGCCAAACAAGGTGCAGTCGCGTATCTCAACAGAGCGTGTTGAACGCCTTGAAGAGCTTAGTCGAAGATTGCATAAATCGTTTAGTGAGAAGTTCTTAGGTCAGGTGCGAGAGGTGTTGTTTGAGAGTACAGACCATAGTGGCATGATGTATGGCTATACGGACAACTATTTGAGGGTTTCGGCACCTTACGCTACAGAACTTATTGGCAAGATTAGTCAAGTGCGTTTAGTGGCTTTGGACGATGAGGGAAATATTGCCTCGGAAATAGTTGGATAATTTCTACAAAAGTATTACTTTTGTCTGATAATTATTTCTTAGACGGAATTATGTTAAACAAAGAGAAGAGTATATTTACTCTCAGTTCCATAAGGAGCCGTGTCAGAATGGCGTTTGCAAGTATTATCTTGTTGCTCGTCTTCTCAGGTGCAATCTCGCTCTTCGAGCTTGAGCGCGTTAGTCATGATACGGAGGAGATTTTGCGAGCAAGTAAGGAAAGTACAGATCTTGCCCATGAGATGGTCAATGCTCTAAATGAGCAGAATGATGCTATTATCGAGATGGCGGTCATCGGTGGTAATCTTGTCGATATTACCCCTCACTATAATCGTTGCGTGGAGTCTATTGAGCGTTTGAATGTCGCCACTGAGCGGGCGCAGCAGCGTATGGTGGAGATTGATAGCCCTACGCTCACCGACTCACTCATCTATTATACGGCAAAGATTAATGACCTTGCAAATAGCTATATCAATGGTGATGTACACCGCACCATAGCACAAGATACGCTCATGCTTTCAACCCCACACTCATGGTATGTTGAGTACTATAAGCCTGAGTATGTGAATGTGTCAAGGCAGATTACAAAATTTATGACAGGCTCAGAGAGTACTCTCGGTCCTGATGTCAATCGCCTTAGTCATACGGCACGACGCGCTGTAACACCAGTATTTATATCGCTTGTTGTTATGGTTGTTGTTGTGCTTATGTTGCACTATTTCCTTGGTTACTACCTTATTAAACCGATTATCAAGATTAATAATTCGTTGGGCGATTATCTGCGCTACAGATCGCCATTCGACAAGGAGATATCTTGTAGAGATGATATTAAGTCCTTGCGCGATCGTATAGCTCTCCTAATTGCTAAACTTAAATAGATAGACAAGTGAAGGTATGAGAGTCCCTATAGTATTGCGATACATTGGCATGGTGATGCAGTTTGTTGCCGCATTTATGTTGGCATCGGCTGGTGTCTCTATGCTTAATGGCTACGACTCGGCTTACTATCCACTTCTGCTCTCCTCGTTTATCACAGCTCTACTTGGTGCTTTCCCGCTATTCTTTGTTGAAAAGGATGGTGAGATAAAGACCAAGGAGGGTTATGCCATTGTTGTTGGTTCGTGGCTTGTGGCGTGTATTGTGGGTATGTTCCCATACCTTATTTGGGGTGGTGAGTTTACCCTTATTAACGCGTGGTTTGAGAGCGTTTCGGGCTTTACAACGACAGGTGCATCCATTCTCAACGATATTGAGTTCCTGCCACGCGGTCTGCTCTTCTGGCGTTCATCATCAGCATGGATTGGAGGTATTGGCGTTGTGATGTTTGCCCTTGTCATCCTTCCATCTATGGGTAAGAGCCGCCACATGCTCTCAAATGTTGAGATGAGTACCATTGCCAAGGATAATTTCCACTACCGTTCGAAGGTTATCTTCCGTATTCTTATCACTATATATCTGGGTCTTACTATCACCACAACTTTAGCATTAAAGTATAGTGGTATGACATGGTTTGATGCTATAAATCATGCCATGAGTTCATGTAGTACTTGTGGTTTTAGCACCAAGAATAGTTCTGTTGCGTTTTGGGATAGCCCCCTTATCGAGGGGATTATAATGGCTGCAATGACGCTGTCAGCGATACACTTTGGCGTATTATATGCGACATTCACTGGTAAGCACAATAACATCTTCCGCTCGGAGGTTGTGCGAACATTCATTATTATGATGGTGGTGATATCCTTGGTTATTGCTGTAAACCTTGTAACATCGGGTTTATATTCAACCTTCGGTGAGGCGATGCGCCATGCATCATTCCAGGTTGTAAGTCTTTCAACTACAACGGGTTTCGCCACTGCAGATACAAACACTTGGACACCTCTTGCTATTGTATTGTTAATATTCTGCTCGGTGATATGCGGTTGTGCAGGCTCTTCATCTGGAGGTATGAAAGTTGACCGTCTGCTTATTGCTTCGAAGGTTATACGCAACCGTATGAAGATTCAACTTCACCCCAACGCTATTATCCGTACAAAGGTTGATGGTATGGTGCAGGAGGAGAATACGCAGAACCTTGTGATGACCTTTATAGTGTCCTACATCATGTTGACAATTATTGGTACGGTAATATATGCAATGTTTGGTTGTGACCTTATTACAAGCTTTACAGCCTCTGTAGCGTGCCTAAGTAATGTTGGCCCAGGCTTTGGTGAGATAGGCTCAATGTCAAATTTTGCAGATCTCCCAGTAGTCTTGAAGCTTAACTCGACACTCCTTATGCTTATAGGTCGTTTGGAGATATTTGGATTTATACAGTTGTTGTTTATTCGCTCTTGGAAATAGTATGAAAAGATATATAACCACACTACTTCTGCTATTTGTATCTACATTGACCTTTGCGCAGGTTGACTCCACTTTGATTGACTCTACAAGGGTTGAGGTGGTTATGTATGATAGCATAGAGAATGACCCTCGTTATATAGCGCTCTGTGAGGAGCATAGTTCTCTTTTGGAGAGCGAGGACTCCTTTCGTGTTATGATTGCTGAGGCGCGTGATAACTATCTCCATAGCAAGGGTGAGGTGAACGCAACTGAGGAGGTCGAGGGTTATGCAACACAGATATTAAACCTTGAAAAAGAGATTTTTAAGGTGAGAACAAATCGCCGTAGGGTGGTTGATGACATATCTGTATTGGAACAACAATACCTCGTGCGTGATATTAAGGGGGGCGGTGAGAGTGTTTATGAAGATGATTATCGAAGTGTTAAGGGTGATAAGACCGAACACGGTCAACTTATACTAAACAGTGTAATTGCCCGCTCACTGAGTTCGGGTAGTTATGCCGACCTAAAGAGGGCACAGCGTGAGGATGAGTTGATGTCAAGAGTTGTTGATGACTATATCGCTACTTATGCACGATTAACCCGAACTGTCAGGGCTTATAACATAGCGACAGAGGAGCGAGAGGGCGAGGAGATTTATGGAAACTACCTTGACTTGCGTGATAGAGCAGACTCGTTGGGAGGTCTCATCGATAAGTATTGGAATAATATCCTCAATACAAAGTATTACGCCTATGGCTACATCTTGGAGCATTATGGTCTCTATGACCTTTTAGATAACTCCTCTGCCGACTTTAGTGCTATGCAACAGCGTTGTGCAAATGAGGATGGTCGTTATGCTTTGGATGCTTTGGCACACTATGCAATTGGTCGTCCTACGCTTGTTGCATTTGAACGCGATTTTGCTCGCGAGATGGGACTTAATCTTGCGGCAGACTCGTTGCAGAGTGTCTATGAGGAGATTATGGCTCCAGAGTATCGTATTCAGCCAGTGACCCTTGAGCGTAGATTGTTCGTAGAGTATGAATCATTGTCGTTTGGTGGTACTAACTACTATAATGACTCAAATCCTATCCCACAGGTAAAGGTCTATGAGCGCGGAGTGATATACAGAGTATTATTGGGAGTATTTCGCAATAAGCAACCAATGAGTGTAATGAAGGGGGCAAGACCTCTATATATAACTAAGGATGATAGTGGCTATAGTTACTATGTGGGAGGCTTTGAGACGGAGGATATGGCCTCTGCCGCTGTTGAGGAGCTTCTTGCCAAGGGATTTAAGGAGCCACAGATTTGTTGCTGGCGTGATGGTAAGATGACAAATATCAGTCTATCTGAGGAGAACGAGGCGGAGGTTGCAACTCTCCAGCCAACAGGTCAACGATATATAGTATTGTTGGAGTGTGGCGAGATTAGTGAGTCTATGCGTAATACTATATCAATGACAGCTCCCGAGAAGCGAATATCGCGCCGTGGAGCAGGTTTTGCTATCGGAACATTTACCAGTAGAGGTGATGCTGAGAGCCTTAAAACAGCAATCTCGGAGAACCACCCTAAAATAAAGGTGTCAATTGTGGAGTTAAATATACAGTAGAGATAAAAGTATAATAGATATGAGAAGAGTAATATGTTCAATTGTTTTGGTTGTTGGCCTATGTGTAGCTCTTGTCGCTTGTAGTAAGGATGAGAGTAATCTGCTGGAGGTGCCATCAGAGAGTATTATTGTCCCTAATGCAGGTGTGCAGGGTACTACAACCTTCGATAGCCGTAATATAACCTCTCTTACCCCCACCTCCATTCCTAATGGCTGGACGGTTGATAATATCGATATGTACAAGGGTACAATCACGGTTACTGCACCTGTCTCTTTTGATAATGAGGAGGTGCGTAGAGGCTTTCTTCATCTTAAGGGTTATACACCAATAGGTAAAACACGCGGTGTGAGTATCTTCCTTGCTATCGCCGAGACCATACCATTTAACGATGCTGCGAACTGTTATGTGGCTACCACTCCGCAGAAACGCTATGCCTTTAACCCTATGGTTGGTGGTAATGGTGATGTTGAGCTTGCTACAGCTGAGATTAAACTCCTATGGCAGACTTCTACGGATCTTGTAGAGTATATCGATATGCGCGAAAATGAGAATGGAGCGATGGAGGCATCTTTCTTTATTGATGAGGATGAGCAGAACGAAGGTAGGGTAGTTGCAGGAAACGCTCTGATAGGTGCATTTAATAGCGCAGGAGAGATTATTTGGAGCTGGCATATATGGGTAACTAATAATGACCCTTCAAAAAGTGCTGTGGAGCTTAATGACCAGATTATGATGAATGTAAACCTTGGTGGGGAACATAATAGCAATGGCTCTACCAATGGCGATGATATATACTGTTCGTATGGTATGTACTATCAGTGGGGACGCAAAGACCCTTTCGTTGGACCTTTGGCGTATAACTTCCCCTCGAATGATGATGATAATATCTATAATTCAGATGGCTACCGCATACCTCTTGAGTATGTTGACTCTACAACCGAGCAGGGTACCGTTGAGTGGGCTACGGCTCATCCTATGGCGCTTATCAAGGGCTATAAGGATAACGGCTACGATTGGCTCTATGATGAGCATAATACAGAGCTTTGGAGTGCATCGCAGAAGAGCAAGTATGACCCTTGCCCAGCGGGCTGGCGTATGCCAGATAGCTCTTTGTTCGCAAACCTGACAATTGCGGCTTCAGATGATGATTTAGCGTGGAGTGAGGCGCAGAAGCAATATGGCTTTAATCTTGTTGTGAATACGGAGATAGAGAGGGAGTATTTCTTCACTGCCCAGGGTCGCCGTAACTATTTGGATTGCCGCCTTGATATCTTTAATGATGATGAAACGCTGCCTGTGCCATGGTCGGGATACTACTGGACCGTAACCACCGATGGAACAGATGCAAAGGCTTTGTATTTCGATCTTAATACCGCAACCCGCACAGAGAATAGTATTGATCCATCTCGTTCAATGCAGCGTGCTAATGCAATGCCTGTGCGCTGCGTGAGAGAGTAAAAGATGCCGTGGTGTAGCTGTTAATACGAGACTGAATTAAAATCGTATTGTGTCGTTCTTTGCTGTTAAGTGAGATTTTCTACTACTGCGGGCATAATAATCTTGTCAGTAAGTCTGACTTAAAGCACTAATGGACCTGAAAAGCGAGCCTCACTTTTCTGTGTAAATGTGTAAAAAATGATGCAGTATAATACACTGATTATAAATAGATTAGTGGTATGGACGAAAAATTCTTGCAAAATAAGTGTAATTTTTATTTAGAAAAGTTTGCAGAATAAAAAAAAGTCCTTATCTTTGCACTCGCTAAAACAAAGTTAGCAGACATAAATGATGGTGCCA
>JAFXBB010000010.1 GCA_017521945.1 Alistipes sp.
CCAAAGTCATACCCTTCTCCTTGACAAGGTGGTAGATAAGCTTCAGAGTTTCAATATCCGAAGGTGTAAACATACGATTACCCTTCTTATTTTTATGAGGCTTAATAGAGTCAAACTTTGACTCCCAATAGCGGATAAGTGATGCGTTAACATCAAACATCTCCGTCACTTCACCCATCGTATACAATAGCTTTGCCATATATTATTATAGTTTAATTATTCTCAAATCCTTAGGATACATATTGTTACAACGCGCGCCAATACGCTTTATAAAGCCTATTGCTACACCACCGTACTCCACAATGTTTATTCCTTCATCAAACTGACCTGCAGGGATATCCTGACGGCGTAAGTAATTTAGGGCATCCTCCTTGGAGAGTTCCACGCGTGGCACTATGTTACGGCTACAACCAATAAAAAGAGACAACGGATGTTCTGGTTTTAGCCTACCCTTAAATATTTGTCCCATAGCCACACCTGAGTAGACAACAGATAGCGACTCGCTGATACTTACCACATCATCCACAACGCCACGATTATAGCCATATACGGTATCGCCTATCAGTCTAAAGCTCATATTCATTGCATCGTCCACCCAACGCGACACTTCAGCCAAATCCCTGTTTTGTATCTGTGCAAAGACCTTGCGGCGAGACTTTGGCACTACACGCCTTGTTGCGCCACTCTTTTTACAAGCAATAGCTGCAAAAAAGCCCTCACCGCGCGCCTTATGTGGATAGAAGTGAAAACACTGGAATACTCCTATATCACTACGCATAACACCCCACTCATCAGCAATGTCAACACGCTCTGCGCTCTCCAACTCATCGCCATACTCCTCCATAAGCCACTCAACAATACCCTCATCCTCACGATTGTTGAATGTGCATGTACTGTAGATTAGCCTACCTCCGGGCTTTAGAGTGCGCCACGCTTCAGATAAAATCTCCTTTTGACGAGCCACACACACATCAACCGACGATGGCGACCACTCCGAGCGCGCCTCATCCATCTTACGAAACATACCCTCACCTGAACATGGGGCATCCACCGCCACAACATCAAACCAATGCTCAAAGGCGCCTATGTGAGCTGGCTCGTTGCATGTAACCACAACATTACCCATACCCCATCGCTGCACATTATCCGCAAGAGCGAGTGTACGACTGCGATTGATATCATTAGCCACAACCAAACCCTCCCGACCAACAAGTGTCGAATAAATAGTAGTCTTACCACCCGGCGCAGCACACATATCCAATACGCGCTTACCAGACATATCATCGCCACCAAGCAGATAGCCTACAAATTGTGATGATGCCTCCTGTACATAGTATGCACCACCATGCATCAAGGGGTCAAGCGTAAACTGGGGTCGCTCAGCGAGATACCTGCCCCACTTAGACCACCCTATAGTCTCGCCATCAAAGACTTTGGCAGGCTTCATAGGGTTTAGTCGTATAGATGTAGCAGGATCTGTGTCGAGAGCAGCAAAAAGCTTCTCGGCATCATCACCCAACATCTCACGCATTGAGGCAACAAACTCTTTTGGTAGCGGCTGTGACATATTATCTTGTTTTATAGCTGTCGCTTACCCACGCACATCTCCTCAACCGAGGCGCAGATGCGGTCAATAATCGAAGGATCCGCAACGAAGTCATCTACATCCTTATCTACAACCAACACACGACCCTCATATATATTCTCAATCCAGTGGTTATACTTATCATTTAGGCGACTTAGGTACTCCTCATCGATATTCTGTTCATACTCCCTACCGCGCATCTTTATCTGCGAGATAAGTGTGGGAACACTCGCCTTGAGGTAGATAAGCACATCTGGCTTTGGCAACAATGCCTGCTCGATATTAAACATCTTCATATAGGTCTCGAAGTCGCGTGTGGCCATAAGACCCATAGCGTGGAGGTTATCTGCAAAGATATGAGCATCCTCATATATTGTTCTATCCTGCACGATATTGTCCGACCCATCCGATAACATGGTTAGGGTCTGCTGAATACGACTTCCAAGAAACCACAACTGAAGATGAAACGACCAGCGCCCCATATCATCATAGAAGTCGCTAATGTATGGGTTGGCAATATCCTCATAATAGGCCTTAGACTTGAAACGCTCTGTAAGTATCTCGGTAAGTGTTGTCTTCCCACTTCCGATATTACCCGCAATTGCAATATACATTTTATATATAGTTTGTAGTTAATATTTTCTATTATACAAGTTTTTTCATTTTTTCTTTTCACTTAGCCCTCACTACTTATTTTAACGGAGAGGACAAATGAGCATTTTTCAGGCAAGCAAAGCGCTGAGGTAAATGAGCATTTTTCAGACAAGCAAAGCGCTAAAGATAACCCCTTATCCCGAATTTATTGTCAGAAGGGCGTCAGATTTGGCGATTTGTCGCAGGCTGAAAAAGCGGAGTTTACTTGAGGTAAATGAGCATTTTTCAGACAAGCGAAGCGCTGAAGATGACCCCTTATCACAATAAATTAGTTGAAAAATTCAGCCACTCGCATTACACTCTCTGGCATGGCAAAGACCACAACCCTATCATAGGCATTTATCTGTGTATCGCCCACAGCAATAAATACCCTATCACCACGCACTACACCACCGACAATTGAGTCTTCGGGAAGTCCAAGGTCGCGTATAGGCTCCTTGGTCGCTGGTGAGTTTGGCTTTACAATAAACTCAAGCACCTCAGCCTGACTACCTGTAAGGCACTTGATGGCCTGCACATCCGATGACATTGTAAAGCGGAAGATATTTGAGGCTGTAATAAGTTTCTTGTTGATAATTGTATCAACACCCACACTCTCGGCAAGAGATATATAGTTGATATTCTCCACCTCGGCAATAACCTTCTTCACACCCATGCGTTTTGCCAACATCGCCGCCAGAATATTTGTTTCACTACGACCTGTAACAGCAACAAAGGCATCCATGCCGGAAATATCCTCCTCCATCATAGCCTCCGTATCACGACCATCCTCATTTATAATAAGCGTCTTATCAAGCATCTCTGCAAGGCGGAACGCCTTATCAGCATTGTAGTCGACCAACTTGATATCTACACTATTCTGCAACTCATTTGCTATACGCACACCTATGCGCGAGCCACCGAGAATCATCATATTCCGAACATCTACCTGATGCTGACCAGATAGCTCTACCACACGGCTTGTCGCACTATGACGCGCTATAACATAGACCATATCCTCCTCCTCGAAACGGTCGTCGACTGTTGGTATAATTGTCTTTGAGCCACGAACTATAGCAACCACGCGATACTCCAAATCTTCATCATCACACCCCTCGTCAATAACAGACTTTCCAAGAAGAGGTGATGAAAGTTCAAGACGGAATGCCACCATTGACAGCTTACCCGCAGCAAAATCGATATACTCCGTCGAAGATGTGTGACCAAGGAGGTTTATCACCTCTCGCGCTGCAATCTGCTCAGGATAGAAGAGGTAATCAATACCCATATCAATAAATATCTCCTTGCTGTTTGGCTCCAGATATTCATTGCTATCGACACGAGCAATAGCCTTCTTAGCACCAAGCTGTTTTGCCATAACCGCAGAGAGGATATTGTCATTCTCCACCGAGCGCACAGCAATAAAGAGATCACACTTACGAACACCCGCCTTACGCAACACCGAAAATTGTGTGGTATCACCCTCGACAGTGACTACATCCACAAGGTTACCCACCTCAACCAATGCTTTAGGCTCAACATCCACTACCGTAAGATCATGGCCATTGCCACTAAGCATCTTAGCAAGGTGTGTACCCATATCTCCTGCACCAGCGATTACTATCTTCATACACTAAATAAGTGAATATAAAACAATTATATACAGCTGTCACCTCACGACAAACTATAGCATTTGCAAATTACTTTGCAAATATATAAATTTGCACCGAGAATTACAATAATTTGAGCTTGAAAATTATGTCAACAATTTTAGTTACAGTAATTGCAGCGATAGTAGTTGTGGCATTCTTTGCCCTCTCCATGTCGCTCACATACATATTCAAGGGACACCATATTGAGTCTGAAATATCGACCAATCCCAATATGCAGAAGATGGGTATTAAGTGTGCCGTGCAGGAGACTCGTGAGGATATGGGACTGAACGATTGTGACTCGGACACCATCTGTTCGGGCAACTGTGCAGGTTGTGATATCGACCATAATAAATAGAGTGACTATGGAGCAATCTTTCGATAGAGATAGCTGGCTTTGCAGAAATTGCAACTCTCTTGTGGACAACGAGTTGAACCACTGCCCAACATGCCATGCAGAGCGCCCAGAGGAGAGTACGACAGAGCCTATTCCAGAGGGTATTGAGAGTGTTGTTAGGCGAGAGAACTACACAAATGCCGAAACTCGCCCTAAAGCCAAATATCTATTCCGCGAGAGCGTATTGGTAAATGCGGCAGATATTACATTGGTGCTTGGACTCTTCTGCACCTTTGGGGCGTTGATAGCACCCATGATTATAGAGGTACCCCTCGAAGCACCAATAATCTGGGCGATATGTGGTGCTGTGGTGATATTTGCCATAACAATGATAAGTTGGGCAACACTACGCACCTTAGCCGAGATATCAAGGATGCTAAGGGAGAGGGAGAGCCAAGGGTAGTTTATAGGACCTCCCTTATATTTGTTGTATTTGTTGTAGCCAAAAAGTTTGGTAGAATAAAATAAAAATTGTACATTTGCGTCGTCTTTTCAAAGACTGAGTGGCTCGGATGGTGGAATAGGTAGACACGCCGGACTTAAAATCCTGTGGGCAGAAATGCCCGTACCGGTTCGACCCCGGTTCCGAGTACCAATAGAGGCTGACTGCATAGTCCGTTAGGGCTTGAAGTCAGCCTATCTTTTTAGAGTATGTATTCAGCATAAATGCTGAATGCGAGTTGTTATTATAATGATAAATGAACAAGCTCATATCATTAAATAACAACTCTTTGGCTTTGCCAAACATACTCTTATAAGGAACACGAAACCGCGATACTCACCTTAAGAAGCTGTTTTGAATTTTATTAAATGAGTTAAATCATTGCTGCCAGAAGAGTTTCGGAGTCTTTGAGGCTCTTATAGACTTCTTTATAATTGCAAAATTTGGAAATAGCCCGCTATTACCTGCATTTTACAATATAAAATTAGTCCTATAATAGCTCTCAAATACTCTCGAAATAAAATTCAAAACAGCTTCTAAAAGACGGTTGCCGTGTTTTTGCACAACTTGTGTGCAAAATACCACGGCTACGATTGTACAATCGTTCGACCCCGGTTCCGAGTACCAATAGAGGCTGACTGCAAAGTCCTTTAGGGCTTGTGTCAGCCTTTGTTTTTAGAGTATGTATTCAGCATAAATGCTGAATGCGAGTTGTTATAGTTGTATAACATCACAAAATTAGTATATCTCCTCCAAAATCTTTGCGAGACGGATACCACCCTTTAGGAGTTGCTGCTCGATGATGGGTGTGTAGTGGGCGACATAGTCATACGAGAGGTTATCGCCTTTGGTTGAGCGCGTATATACATCATCAGCAAGCAGTACACACTCCTCAATCCAATTGTTTGGGGTACCCTGCATAATACGCTTCTCGGTCTTCCTATCCACTCGGTCTATCTCTCTCTGCCACTCGGTATAACTCCAGCGGTGGGCTGACTCGACAATCTGGCTATCCCACACAGAGTGTAGCTTTTGCTTCTGGCCGAAATACTTAACCTTGGTACCATTGCCTCCCCTATCGCTCTTATGACCTGCGTGCATAGGGCAGTGCATATCGCCAACAAGATGGATAAGCATCATAAGCTGCACACGCTCCTGCTCAGGGTTTAGGTCGCCACACTTCAAGTTTTTAATAATATCGTTTACAGCAGTCACCACATCACCTTTGGATTCCTTCTTTGAACGAAGATAACTACCCTCCTCATGGTCGACATTCACATAGTGCCATGTCTTGGTGTGTTCATACTCCTCCGTATGGCTGGCATTATCCATCCAATTAGCAACATAGACCATTGAGTAGCCACCAAGCGCTGCCTCAACATTGCGCTTTGCACGCTTGGATAGGTGTTGTTCGGCAATATATGCAACAACATCATGCCCCTTAGGGCCCCACGCCATAAGTGGCGCTGAGGAGAACACCACAACGCTTAGGAGTAGTAAAAACTTCTTCATAGAGGCTACTGATTCATTGTTGCAAGGAACTCATCATTATCGCGTGTGAGGTTCATCTGCTTCTGTAGGAACTCCATAGCCTCGACAGGTGTCATATCCGCAAGATGCTTACGCAATATCCATGTGCGCTGCATAACACTCTGACTTAGAAGCAAATCCTCGCGGCGTGTACCAGAAGCCACAACATCCACTGCAGGGAAGATACGCTTATTTGCAAGCTTTCTATCGAGCTGAAGTTCCATATTACCCGTACCCTTGAACTCCTCGAAAATCACCTCATCCATCTTCGAGCCAGTGTCGATAAGGGCAGTAGCAATAATTGTAAGTGAACCCTTCTCCTCGGTGTTACGCGCCGCACCGAAGAAACGCTTAGGCTTATGGAGTGCATTGGCATCGACACCTCCCGAAAGCACCTTACCCGAAGCTGGCTGCACGGAGTTATAGGCACGAGCAAGGCGTGTGATAGAGTCGAGGAAGATAACCACATCGTGACCGCACTCAACCATGCGCTTAGCCTTCTCCAAGACCATCTCGGCAACCTTAACATGGCGTGTAGCCTGCTCGTCAAAGGTCGAAGCAACAACCTCCGCCTTGACATGGCGTGCCATCTCGGTAACCTCCTCAGGGCGCTCGTCGATAAGCAACACAATCATATATACCTCAGGATGGTTATCAGCAATAGCGTTGGCTATAGACTGCAACAACATGGTCTTACCCGTCTTTGGCTGTGCCACGATAAGTGCGCGCTGACCCTTACCAATAGGGGCAAAGAGATCTACTATACGATTGGATTTTGAGTTATTACCGTTACCCGTAAGGTTGAACTTCTCGCTTGGGAAGAGTGGGGTTAAATACTCGAACTGCTGACGATCGCGAATGATATCGGGTTTAAGACCATTGATAAGATCAACATGAACCAATGGGAAATACTTTTCTCCCTCCTTTGGTGGGCGGATGGTACCGCTAACCGTATCGCCCGACTTTAGACCAAAGAGCTTAACTTGCGATGGTGATACATAGATATCATCTGGAGAGGTAAGGTAGTTGTAGTCTGCCGAGCGTAGGAAACCATAGCCATCAGCCATAATCTCCAAAACACCTTCACCCTCGATTACTGCAGTAAAATCATCCTTTGTAACCTCACCATTAGCAAAATCATCTTCAATGCCCTCTATATCATTATCCTCAAAATCGGCATCGTCATACGACTCCTCAAACTCCACCTCTGCTTCTGCTTCTGTCTCAACATCCACATCAGCACTAATCTGTTCGGCATCATCCTCGTTTAACGAAGGCTCCACTTCAGGTTGAGATACCTGCATCTCTCTCTCCGCTGCCTCTTTTTCGAGCAACCACTTAGGTTTACGACCACGACGCTTTGCGGGAGCCAAGACACTCTCTCGGGTCTCATCACTGCTCTCTTGTTCACCCTCTGACTTGCTCTCAATTTTAGCCTCTTGATTTACAGCCACAATCTGAACATCATCACCGTTCTCCTTAACTTGAGGATTACTGCCAACTTTCACGCTATTCATACGAGGTCTGCGACCACGACGAACAGGGGGCTGTTCCGACTTCTGCACATCGCTGCTTTGCGTCTCTTCTAAAGATGAATTATCAGTGGCTGCACCCATTGCGAACTCCACAATCTTCTCAAAGAGCTCCTGTTTTTTCATAGTAGAGGGTGTTATACCAAGGCCCTTTGCAATCTCACGCAACTCCACAATGGTTTTACCCTCCAATGTCTCTAAATCATGCATATATTAAATATTGATTTTCAATCCATGCCGACACCTTACAGCATCGACACAAGTGAATAGATAGACTTATTCTTGGCAAATATACGATGTTTTTTGTTTTTTTACAAATATTTCTGTCAATAATAAATATTTTTTCTATCTCTATTCCATATAACGATATAAAGTATTACCTTTGTATCTAAATAACTAACACTCTTATGAACAATATGAATATTATATTCAAATATCGTATGCTTAGCGACGAAAGTGACAACTTCGTTCGTGACTTTGAGGTCTATCCAGATATGACACTAACGGAGTTCCATCGCTTTATACTCCGCGCATTAGGCTATGACGATTGCATGGTCTCTATATTCAAATCTGATGCCGAATGGCGCTTAGTCGAGGAGTTCTCCGAAATAGATATGGGGGATGACATACCCGATGCTCCTCGTTGCATGGATAAGGTGCGTCTTATGGAGGTCAACAGAGATTTCCATGACCGCCTCATCTACACATTTGACATGATTAATGACCGCTCGTACTACTTAGAGCTTGTAGATATGCAACGCCCACAAGCAGGTTTAAGCTACCCTCGTGTAGCCTTTGAGCATGCCCCCGTTCCAGATCAATACGACCCAGAGGCTACCGTTCAGTCTGGCTCTATCTTCGATGAGATGATGAGCGACTACAACGAGTTTGATGGTGATGACAACTATGATGATGAGTTCTAAGCGCGGCACACTCATAGTCATCGGTGGTCCTACAGGCTCGGGAAAGAGTGCCTTGGCAGTAGAACTTGCCAAGCACTTTTGTGCGCCAATCATCTCTACCGACTCGCGTCAAGTCTATCGAGGCATGGCAATAGGCACTGCACAACCCACTAAAGAGGAGCAGGAGGCAGTACAACACTACTTCATCGCCGACCGCGAAGTTGAAGATAGCTTTAATTGCGGGCGTTATGAGGTTGAAGCATTAGCACTTCTTGACAGACTCTTCAAGAGCAATCGGTATGTTGTAGCTGTGGGAGGCTCAGGGCTATATATTCAGGCACTTTGTAGCGGCATGGACGCACTTCCCGAAGCCAACGAAAGCCTAAGAGCAGAACTTAAACAACGCTTAGAGAGTGAAGGGCTTAGCTCTTTGGCTGATGAGCTTAGAAGATTAGACCCTAAGTATGCCGAAGAGGTCGACTTATGCAACCATGCCCGCGTCATGCGAGCCTTGGAGGTTTGCCTTACAACAGGTAGACCATACTCCGAGCAACGCAGTGGCAGCGTTGCCAAACGACCATTCAACATAATTAAGATTGCAACCGATATGCCGCGTGACATTTTATACGAGCGCATAAACAAACGCGTGGATCAGATGGTTGAGAATGGTCTTATCGATGAGGTTAAACACCTATATCCCAAGCGAGAACTAAATGCCCTGCAGACAGTAGGCTATAGAGAGTTTTTCGACCATTTCGATGGTAAATGCTCAATGGAGGAGGCTATTGAACTCGTCAAGCGCAACTCACGCCGATACGCCAAGCGTCAGATGACATGGTTTAGTCGCGATAAGGAGTTTGTATGGTTTGCACCAACCGATATCGAAGCTATAATTGAGCATATAAATCGTTTCGCCATCTAATACTTAGTACTGCCAACACAAGAGCGACGACTCCATTGCAAAGGAATGCAAATGAGTGTTGCGATGTATGAAATACCCAATCTACAACATCTATAATAAATGGAGCTACGAGGATAGCGAGATAGTTCACTGCCATAACCAACGACAACGCTAAGGTTGCAAGTCGTGGCGGCGAGCATGATGCAGCCTTATCATATATAAGAGGTTGCATAACTCCATATCCCACACCTGATAATACCGCACCTATGATTAGTGTATAGAGTTTTGGATGTGGTAACGACATCACAATAAGCCCCGCACCCATAATAACCAACGACCAAAAGTAGGTCATGCTACCAAACATTCGCTTAATACCATTAAGCAGCAATCCCGGCAACATTATAGCAAGAAAGAATAGCGATATTATAACACCAGCCTTGGAACTATCCATACTTGCCGAGGTGGTTAGATAGGAGGTATTGAATGTAACCACCAACGAGCAATATGTTATGGCGAAGTAGAACAACATTAACGACGCGATTCGCCTGGTATTCAGTGTTGCTGAGCCATTATCACTATTATCCTCGCTTTGTGTAGTTGGAGATGTATGACTAAGTGCAGGTATCAGAACGAGTGTCACAGCAGGAAGAAGATAAACCGCAAAGGCATAGTACCACTTTATACCTGCAAGATAGCCCGTAAGCAATGTAGCAAGAACAAGCGTAAGATTATTTACCGCCGAACTGATACCCAGCTGCCTAACGCGATACTCTCCCACGAAGTAATCGACAATCAGACCCGTAGATAAAGGAATGATAATGCCTGCACCGACACCCATTACCGCACCCAATATAATCAGTTCTGTCAAGCTGCGCGACATTAGTGACCCTACGCCACTAAGCAGGAATATCGATGTACCAAGCACCAATAAGCGAATCTTATTTCCACGAACCGACCACCGACCAGCAAGCAACATAAACGGAATTATCATCAGCGACGGCAGCGACTCCAACATCTCCACCTCTAATTCACTTGCATGGGGAAATATCTGCTCTAAATCGTCTAATATAGGCGATATCGCCAACCCCGGCAACGACACAATTGCCGATATGGATAATATCGCCACCAATGCCACCAGCGGAATACTTCCCTTTCCTGTATTAACCTTCATAATCCGACTTTTCTTCACACTATACAATAGGCATACCATACTAATTATAGCCTGCCATAAGAGAGCAAAATGGAGACAAAACAAAACAGAGGTTGTCACATTCAAAATTAGGACAACCTCTGATGTTTGACTACTCAATAGCAATCATCTTCATCTCAGACTGCTTCGAGTCGCCCTCCTTTTTAGGGAGTCTGATGCGCAATACGCCGTGCTTCATCTTTGCCGTGATTTTGTCGCGATCGACATTCTCTGGAAGATTGAAAATCTGTCGGAATGAGGTGTAGGAGAACTCCCTACGGAGGTAGTGGTGCTTCTCATCCTTTGAGCAATCCTCATCGCCGCAGCACTCCTTACCATTGGCATCCTTCTCAACCTCTTTCTCCAAGCAGACAACAAGCTGGTTATCACCATTTAGCTCAATCTTGAAGTCATCCTTGGTCATACCTGGAGCGGCAATCTCAATCTTGAACTTCTTGTCTGTCTCAATGACATTAATCTGTGGCGTTGTACCGCGCTTGAAGTAGACCTCTGGCCACTGGTCGTAGAAGAGGTCGCCAAACATCTGTGGCAATCGATTCATCTTTTTTACTGGCATCATAATATTAAATATTAAAAGGTTAAAACCTATCACATTCGTTACAAAACCCATTCCACAAGGGCATTTTTAGTAAATTTTGTTGCGAATATTTTGCTGGATAAAAAAATATGCGTACATTTGCGCGCTAAAAAACCCCAATGGGTTATGCGTATTTATTTTTTAACCAATAAAATTTTATAGCAAATGGCTGTTAAAATTCGTTTGGCACGTCACGGTAAGAAGGGTTATGCTTTCTACCACATCGTTGCCGCAGATAGCAGAGCGCCACGTGATGGTAAGTTCATCGAGAAGTTGGGTACATACAACCCTAACACGAATCCTGCTACAATCGATTTGAAGTTCGACCGAGCTTTGGATTGGTTACTTAAGGGCGCACAACCTACGGATACTTGTCGAGCAATTCTCTCGTACAAGGGCGTAATGTATATGAAGCACCTCATGGGTGGTGTTGCTAAGGGCGCATTCACCGAGGCAGAGGCAGAGGCTCGTTTCAACAAGTGGGCAGCTGACAAGCAGGCTAAGATCGATGCAAAGAGCAATAAGCTCGCATCTGATGCTAACTCTGCAAAGAAGGCACAGCTCGCTGCTGAGACAAAAATCAAGGAGGATCGTGCTGCTGCTATCGCTGAGAAGAAGGCTCAGGCTGCTGCTGAGGCCGCTGCTGCTGCAGCTGAGGAGGCTACAGAGGAGGCTGCTGCTGAGGAGACTGCTGAGGCTTAATCCTTACTGGTGCATGATTGCCGTGGGACGCATAGGCCGACTATTCGGCACCGATGGCGGAGTGATGATTACTCTCTACGCCAACTTCCCCGACAATTTCCAAACCAAGGAACCGCTGTTTGTCATCATTGACAAGCTCGCGGTTCCTATTTTTTGTTCATCTTTCGAGCATCGTGGTCAGTCAGGCGCTGTTGTCAACTTTGACGACATAGACACCGAGCGCCGCGCCGAGGAGTTTCTCGTGGGTCGAGAGATATTTATGAATGAGGGCGAGGAGCAGGAGGATGACGAGTTCTACATGGAGGATTTGATTGGCTTCTCAGCGATTGTTGGCAAGAGCCATGGCGAGGTGAGCGACTATTATGACAGCGAGGCAAATCCGCTCTTTGAGATTACGCTTGATGGCAAGGAGCATCTTATCCCAGCTCAGGAGAAGTTTATCGCTCACATAGACTTTGAAAAGCGAAAAATCAAGTTCGTTCTCCCCGAAGGGTTACTTGAACTATAGAGGTTGGCTAAATTACTATTAGTCATCCTTTTTTTTGTATTATATGTACTATTTTCCTATATTTGTGAGTCAAATAGAAAATAGACTATGGGAATACTTAAAAATATTGGAACATTATTTCGCTCCTCTGTAAATCTTGAGGGGCATATCGACACCGAGGCTGCCGAGCGCTCAATACGAAACAACATATACTTTAGAGGCCCTAATGCTTGGATCTTGGCTATCGCCATAATCATAGCCTCAGTGGGTCTAAATGTAAACTCTATACCTGTAGTAATTGGTGCGATGCTTATATCGCCACTTATGGGACCAATATTTGGATTGGGGTTAGGTCTTGGTATAAGCGATGTACAGTTGGTAAAATCCTCTGGAAAGAACCTACTTGTCATGGTGGCCATAAGTATCACCGCATCATTTCTATACTTTGCAATTACGCCCCTCAGCCTTAGCAACCCAACAGAACTATTAGCGCGCACCAACCCAACGATATATGATGTCCTTATCGCACTGTTTGGTGGTTTTGCTGGTATTTTTGAGCAGTGCCGCAAGGAGAAGGGTACGGTATTCGCAGGTGTGGCTATTGCCACAGCACTTATGCCGCCACTATGTACCGCAGGCTTCGGTCTGGCAGGTGGCAACTTCGGTTACTTCTTTGGGGCTATGTACCTATTCTTTATCAACTGCCTATTTATTATGCTTGCAACATATATTAGTGTCAAGTATTTTGAGTTTAGACAGACTGAGTTTAGCGATATTAGCACCGGACGCAAAACAAAGCGCGTTATAACCATGCTTATAATCCTCTTTATAGTGCCAAGTATTTGGTCGGCTGTAATACTCATCAACCAGAATAGATTTGAGGAGAACGCAATAGCATTCATAGAACACTCCAAAAACTATGGCAAGAGCATCATATACGACTACAAAATAGACCATAATGACGGTTCAACAATAGAGTTATCGTTTGTAGGCGAGCCGCTGGATGATAGCACAAAAAACAACATATACAACACAGCCTCACGATATGGCATAAACAAAGAGCAACTCATAATCAATGACCACACCACAACAGATAGTGTTAATGAAATAGAACTCGTTAAGGATATCTATGACCGCATGGATCAAGAGATTGGCTCACGAGAGGTTGAGATAGCCCGACTTCGTGCAGAGCTTAAGAAATATGAGTCAACAGCTATCCCATACACACAGCTTTCGCGCGAGATTGCAAGCAACTACCCTACGGTCCGAGAGGTACATATTGCTCGTGGCGAGGGAGTAGCAATAGATAGTATAGAGAGTAGTAAGCACTCCACAATTGTAGTCCTATACACAAGCGAAAGTATTGATAGTGACACACAAAACAAGTTGGAGAGTTGGCTCAAAATACGCCTTGAGGAGGAGAGTATCATACTCCTTACACTACCTGCAAACGCCCAACCATTAGATAGCAATTTGCAGAATTAATCTAATTTAACTACTTTTGTTGGCAAATTATTTATAATACGAAATGGAAGAGTTGGTTTCAAACTATAAGAGAGAGGATATATACGACCAGAAGCGCATCGAGGAGCTTATGGGTCACTATCGCGAGATTTTGCGACTTTTGGGTGAAGACCCCGAGCGCGAGGGACTTATCAAGACCCCTGAACGCGTAGCTAAGGCTATGTCATTCATCACCAAGGGGTATGCTCAAGATCCCATTGCCATTCTACGCTCTGCAATGTTCAAGGAGGAGTATCAGCAGATGGTCTTAGTAAAGGATATAGAGCTATTCTCGGTGTGTGAGCATCACATGCTCCCATTTATCGGCAAGGCACATGTCGCATATATTCCTAATGGTCACATCACAGGTCTCTCGAAGATTGCACGCGTTGTGGAGTGCTTCGCACGCCGTCTTCAGGTACAGGAGCGACTTACCGTACAGATTAGAGATAGCATCCAGCAGGCACTTAATCCACTTGGCGTTGCCGTTGTCATTGAGGCAAGCCATACTTGTATGCAGATGCGCGGTGTGGAGAAGCAGCGCTCGGTTACTACAACATCAGCATTTACGGGTTGCTTCCTCTCAGATCCACGCACGCGCGATGAGTTTATGCAACTAATCAAGTAGTATGAAGGTTGTTGTTGGTCTATCTGGAGGCGTAGATTCATCGGTGGCAGCATACCTGCTTAAGCAGCAAGGTCATGAGGTCATCGGACTCTTTATGCGCAATTGGGTAGATACAACAGGCACATTGGAGGGTGATTGTCCTTGGCACGACGATGTAGTTTTTGCCGAGCTTGTTGCCAAACGACTCGATATAGAATTTCACCTTGTTGACCTATCGAACGAATATCGCAAGCGTGTTGTAGATTATATGTTCTCGGAGTACGAGGCTGGCAGAACGCCTAATCCAGATGTACTCTGCAACCGAGAGATTAAGTTCGATGCCTTCCTTAAGGAGGCGTTAAAGTTAGGTGCAGAGAGGGTGGCCACAGGTCACTACTGCAGAAGGGCTGAGTGGACTGATAACGAGGGTGTTACCCACTACCAACTACTTGCAGGCACCGACCCAAACAAAGATCAGAGTTATTTCCTTTGCCAACTGACTCAGGAACAACTCAGTTACGCCATGTTTCCTATTGGAGAACTACTAAAACCTGAAGTTAGACGCATTGCCGAGGAGCAGAGGCTCGCCACAGCAAAGCGTAAAGACTCTCAAGGTATATGCTTTGTGGGCAAGGTCGATTTACCTGTATTTCTTCAGCAGCAACTTAAGGCTAAGGAGGGTAATATTCACGAGATACTACCCCACTCGCCTCGTTTTATTCGCGATGCCGCCGAGGATGACCATTTAGCCCTCGAAGTGCCATATCGCATGACGGTACGCGATGGCAAGAAGATTGGCACACATCAAGGCGCACACTTCTATACGATAGGTCAGCGTAAAGGTTTAGGGATTGGAGGACGCAAGGAGTCACTCTTTATCATCGGCACAGATGTGAGGGAGAATATCATCTATGTTGGCGAGGGAGATAGTCATCCGGGATTATATCGCAAGGCACTGCGCATACGCAAGGAGGAGATACATTGGATGGATAACGAAGATTGCATGAGTGTTGGTGACCGCCGAAGATATGATGTGCGTATCCGCTACCGCCAGCCGCTACAAAAGGCTACACTTGTAATGGAGGAGGAGCATCTGTATATCCTATTTGACGAGCCACAACGAGGCATAGCAGCAGGTCAGTTTGCAGCTTGGTATGATGGTGATGTAGTTGTAGGTAGTGGCGTTATTGAGAGGTAGAGTTTTTGAATAGTTGGGGGCTTAAATGGCGGCATAACAGGTTATTGTTTTACCCAATCACGGTATTTCCAAGCCGAGTACTCACGAAACTATACCTCATAGTCTATCCGATGTGCTGCGGTTTCGCAAGGCAACTCACACATTTACAGAGTGGATAAATACCTCTGAAATACCACCTCATACTCCAAGTTCTTGCTACGGATAAGACGAGCGAACTTACCACTGTCAATAGCTATATTCTTGAACATCGGTGGCGATTTAGAATCATCGGGATTTTCTCACATAGCGAGCATAGCTCTCAATTGGACTCGAAATACAACCAAAGGTATCATAGATATCAATATGCTTGGTAGTGAGCATAGCTATCAATCAGACTCAAAACACAACCCCAAATCGCTTGTTACTACTTTGCGCAACACCCCTAATTGACTCTTACTCCACAAAATAACCTCCACCCCGCCCCACTTTTATCTGTACAAAATATTGCTTTTTCAAAAAATTTTATTTAATTTTGTAGGCTATTAGTAAGTAAATAGCATTAATAGCACAATTACTTTAGATTTTTTAATACATTAACTAATTATAAAATAGACAATTATGGCAGATGTAAAGCGTGTCTACACCTTCGGCAACAAAGAGGCTGAGGGTAATGGCAAGATGAGAGAGTTGCTCGGCGGTAAGGGTGCCAACCTCGCTGAGATGAATTTGATTGGTATTCCTGTACCTCCAGGTTTTACCATCACAACAGATGTATGTTCTGAGTACTATAAGGAGGGTAAGGAGCGTGTAATTGAGTTGCTTCGTCCTGAGGTTGAGGCTGCTATCAAGAACATCGAGAACCTTACAGGTCGCAAGTTTGGTGATACACAGCTTCCACTCTTGGTATCAGTTCGTTCTGGCGCTCGTGCTTCAATGCCAGGTATGATGGATACTATCCTCAACCTTGGTATGAACGATGAGGCTGTTGAGGCAGTAGCTAAGCTCTCAGGCAACCCACGCTTTGCATGGGATTCATATCGTCGTTTCGTACAGATGTACGGTGATGTAGTTCTTGAGATGAAGCCAGCATCAAAGGAGGATCACGATCCATTTGAGGTTATCATCGAGGCACAGAAGGAGAAGCGCGGTGTTAAGGCTGATACAGACCTTACAACCGAGGATCTTAAGGAGCTTGTAGCTCAGTTCAAGGCTGCAGTTAAGAAGCAAACAGGTAAGGAGTTCCCAACAAGCGCATGGGAGCAGCTTTGGGGTGCTATATGCGCAGTATTTGGCTCATGGATGAACGAGCGTGCTATCCTTTACCGTAAGCTCAACAACATCCCTGAGGAGTGGGGTACAGCAGTATCTGTTCAGGCAATGGTATTCGGTAACATGGGTGAGAACTCAGCAACTGGTGTAGCATTCTCTCGTGATGCTGCAACAGGTGAGAATATCTTCAACGGTGAGTACCTCATCAACGCACAGGGCGAGGATGTTGTAGCAGGTATCCGCACACCACAGCAGATCACTATCGAGGGTTCTAAGCGTTGGGCAGCTGCTCAGAATATCTCTGAGGAGGAGCGCGCATCTAAGTACCCATCACTTGAGGAGGTTATGCCTGAGGTTTATGCTGAGCTTAACGGCATTCAGCACCACCTTGAGGAGTACTTCACAGATATGCAGGATATCGAGTTCACTATTCAGGATGGAAAGCTTTGGATGTTGCAGTGCCGTAACGGTAAGCGTACAGGTGCAGCGATGGTTAAGATTGCTATGGATATGCTTCGCGAGGGTCTTATCGACGAGAAGACTGCTGTTTTGCGTTGCGAGCCTGAGAAGCTTGACGAGTTGCTCCACCCTGTATTCGACAAGAAGGCTATCAAGAACGCTAAAGTTATCGTTAAGGGTCTTCCAGCATCTCCGGGTGCAGCTACAGGTCCTGTAGTATTCTTCGCTGATGACGCTGAGAAGGTACTCAACCAGACAGGTCAGAAGGCTATCTTGGTTCGTATCGAGACATCACCCGAGGATTTGAAGGGTATGTTGGACGCAGCTGGTATCTTGACTGCACGCGGTGG
>JAFXBB010000076.1 GCA_017521945.1 Alistipes sp.
GGAGGGCACTGGATTCGAACCAGCGGATACCTTACGATATCGGCAGTTTAGCAAACTGCTGGTTTAAGCCACTCACCCAACCCTCCTTAAACCATCTTTTTTATAAAAGAGCGGTGCAAATATACTACTTATTTTCTAATATGCAAAACATTTAAGTAAAATAATTTTTTGCAACTTCTTAAAAATAGAAGCGTCAAAAATAGTTATTGGGCGCCCGCATAATCTTTCGTCTTAGCTTTGACGAAACATCTCCCACATCAATATGCCGGCTGAGACCGACACATTGAGTGAATGCTTAATGCCAACCTGAGGAATCTCAATAGCTCCATCGACGATATCTGCAATGGTCTGGTCTACGCCATCTACCTCATTGCCAAATACTAAGGCGTATTTTGTCTTAGGCTCCATGATGAACTTGTCAAGCATCGTAGCACCCTCTATCTGCTCGATGGCAATGATACGGTACCCCTCCGTGCGCAACTTCTCAACGCACTCCATGGTTGTGGGGTAGTAGCTCCATGCCACGCTTAGCTCCGAGCCAAGTGCCGTCTTATGTATCTCGCGGTTTGGGGGTGTTGAACTTATGCCACACAGTGCGATATGCTCGATACCAAAGGCATCGGCAGTACGAAAGAATGACCCTACATTCTGTGCAGAGCGTACATTGTCAAGCACTACCGTGACAGGTAGTTTTGCGCTCTGTGCATACTCCTCAAGTGTTGGGCGACCAAGCTCTTCGTTAAGTAGTTTACGCATATATTACGGTGCTTTTTTAAGTTTTTTTAATTATTCCAGCGCAAAAGTAATAAAATATAAAATATTTTTGGTAAATTTGCGCTGAAATGTTTTCCTATGGTATGCTAAGACGCAGATTTATACATATAGCCATCACCTTGTTAGCAGGATTGGGAACTTTGTCTGCACAGGAATTTAAGTATGGTGTGGATTTCGTTACCCTCTTCGACAATACGGAGTATGTGCCTATGGAGCAGCAGTGGTCCGAGACTATATTTAGTGCGCGTTTAACTCCAAAGGTAGCTCTTGATTGGAACGGTGGAAATGAGCTTGTTGTGGCTGTGAACCTTACCAAAGATTTTGGTGATAATGCCAATATGTTGAGTAGCGAGGAGGTACAGCTCTATTATAGCTACCATACTAAGCAGGTGCGTTTCATGGCGGGTATCTTCCCAAGAGAGCAGATGCGAGGTCTAAGGAGTGATATTTTCTTCGATAGGTCGTATCGTTTTTTCAATAACCGCATAAGCGGAGTCTTGGCACGCAAGGAGTCTCAAAGTGGTGCATCGTTTGTGGAGTTTGCCATGGATTACAATGGTAAGCGCACCTTTGCCACGCGCGAGACATTCGCCATAATGTCATCGGCGCGTTATGCGGAGTTGCCGCTATATTTCGGTTACGACCTGATGTTGGGACATTATGCTAAGGACTACAACGATGCGACGCACGATGGTGTTGTGGACAATATTATCGTTACACCATATATTGGAGGTGTTGTGAAGATGGATGAGTTGGTGGCGGACTTTGGAGTAAAGTATGTTCAGTCGTTGCAGCGTGACCGTGTTATGGAGAATGAGTGGGTGGCGCCACATGGCATTGAGGGTTATGTTGCACTGCAATATAGGGGTCTTAAAGTGGAGAATAGAACATATCTCGGAGAGGGGATTTACACATACTATGGTCGCTATGGCAAGGATTTATACCATGGCATTCAACATATGTCCCCCCCCCATACAACACATCCATACAATGCTCTAACGCTCTCATACCGAGAGGGGTTTGCTGGAAATACTGTGTTCTTAGATCTGGGCTTTACGCTTGAGAGCGATAGTAAGGGGATGGGAACACGACAATGGCTGTGCGTATCGGTCGCATTGGATAACTTAGGACGATAATTTAACAAATATATTGATTATGACAATTGAAACAACTGAAGTTAAGGAGAGGTCTTTGAACTTTGTAGAGGAGATTATCGAGGAGGCGATCGCCAAGGGTAAAACGCGTGTGCAGACACGCTTTCCGCCAGAGCCTAACGGTTATCTTCACATTGGTCATGCTAAGGCTATCTGTATGGACTTCGGCGTGGCAAAGCGCTACGGTGGAGTGTGTAATCTTCGTTTCGACGATACAAATCCTACCAAGGAGGATGTGGAGTATGTAGAGGCAATTAAGGAGGATATCAAGTGGCTCGGCTTCGAGTGGGGCGAGGAGTACTACGCTTCGGACTACTTCCAGCAGCTCTGGGACTTTGCCATCCGTCTTATCAAGCAGGGCAAGGCGTATGTCGATGAGCAGACTTCGGAGCAGATTGCCGAGCAGAAGGGTACACCTACACAAGCGGGTATCGAGAGTCCATATCGTAACCGCCCTATAGAGGAAAACCTCGACCTCTTTATGAAGATGACACGCGGTGAGATTGAGGAGGGAAGAATGGTGCTTCGTGCTAAGATTGATATGGCAAGCTCGAATATGCACTTCCGTGACCCGATTATCTATCGCGTTGTAAATCACCCACATCACCGTACGGGTGATAAGTGGAAGGTATACCCTATGTATGACTTCGCGCATGGTCAGAGTGACTACTTCGAGGGTGTAACACACTCGTTGTGTACCCTTGAGTTTGTGCCTCACCGCCCTCTGTATGACCTGTTCGTAGATTGGGTTAAGGAGGGTGTTGACCCATCGGATGAGCGTCCTCGTCAGTATGAGTTCAACAAGCTCAACCTTAACTATACGCTTATGAGCAAGCGTAACCTGCTTATCCTTGTTAAGGAGGGTTTGGTGAATGGCTGGGATGACCCTCGTATGCCAACATTGTGTGGCTTCCGCCGTCGTGGCTACTCACCAGAGTCTATTCGTAACTTTGTAGATAAGATTGGCTACACCACATACGATGCGCTTAACGATATGGCACTGCTTGAGAGTGCTGTGCGCGATGACTTAAATAAGCGTGCAACACGCGTAAGTGCTGTTATAGACCCTGTGAAGCTCATTATTACAAACTACCCAGAGGGTCAGGTCGAGGAGTTCGAGGCTATAAACAACCCTGAGGATTCGGAGTCGGGTACTCACACCATTGAGTTCAGCCGCGAGCTATGGATGGAGCGCGAGGACTTCATGGAGGATGCTCCAAAGAAGTACTTCCGTATGACCCCGGGTCAGGAGGTGCGCCTAAAGAATGCCTACATTGTGAAGTGTACAGGTTGCCATAAGGATGAGAATGGCAATGTGACAACCGTATATGCTGAGTATGACCCAGAAACAAAGACAGGTCTACCCGGTAGCAACCGTAAGGTTAAGGGTACGCTACATTGGGTAAGCTGCAACCACTGCATCAAGGCCGAGGTGCGCCTATATGACCGCTTGTGGAAGGTAGAGAACCCTCGCGACGAGATGGCTGCAATACGCAAGGAGCGCGGTTGTGAGGCTCTTGAGGCGATGAAGGAGATGATAAATGAGGACTCTTTGAAGGTGCTTAGAGAGTGCTATGTGGAGAAGTATCTTGCCGAGGCAAAGCCTTATGACTATCTGCAGTTCCAGCGTATAGGCTACTTCAATGTAGATAAGGACTCGACACCTGAACACCTAATATTCAACCGTACAGTAACCTTGAAGGATACTTGGGCGAAGATTAATAAGTAAAAAGTTGCCTAAAGATTTGTAAAACAGCAAAAAAATACATATCTTTGCGGTGTAATTGAGAGGAAGATAAGGGGACGGGGAGTCCCCTTATTTCGTGTAGATATGCCAACTATCAGTTGATTGGTTGGCTAAAAAATTGAGAATTTTAAGAGTTTAGGATATATATATGATTGATGCTAAGAGTGTTATAGAGATTGCTGAGCGACATCTTGCAGGTGGCGATATGTTTGTCGTTGAGTGCAAAGTGTCACCAATGGGTGATATCGAGCTGCTCATAGATAGCGACACAGCAGTTAAGTTGGAGGATTGTGCAGCACTAAATCGTGCCATTGAGGCGGAACTTGACCGCGAGATTGAGGACTACTCTCTTATGGTTGCTTCAGCAGGTATTGGCTCGGAACTTAAGCAGCTACGCCAATATCATAAGATTATCGGCTCATCTGTTGAGGTGCTTCTTAAGGATGGTGTGAAGATTCTTGCAAAGCTCGATGCTGCAGATGAGAGCGGCATAACCCTCTCATACGAGGAGAAACAGCTTGTCGAGGGTAAGAAGCGCAAGGTGACTGTTGAGGTGACTAAGAGTTATAAGTGGGAGGAGGTTAAGTATACTAAGGAGTACCTCGATTTCAAGTAATTTCTTGTGATAAGGGGTTATCTGCGGCATCTGGCTTGTCTGAAAAATGCTCATTTACTTTAAGTAAACTCCGCTTTTTCAGCCTGCGACCAGCTTCACAGCTAACCCCTTCTGACAAGAAATTGGGTTCTTTGTTGAGATAAGAGGTCATCTGCGGCGTCTGCCTTGAGTTTGAAATGCTCATTTACAGATAGTAAACTCCGCTTTCAAACTCTGCGAGCAGCCTCAAAATAGCTCAACAATCCAACGCAAAAATTACGGGGTGTGATGGGCGTCTGCCTTGGGTTTGAGTTAATATGGGTTACGATGAGTTCAACTCATAGAAACCCACAAAACCCTTAATTACCCTTAATAACCTTTAACAACCTTTAATAACCCTTAACAACCCCTAAAAAGGAAAGGAAAACAAATAAAACAAAAAATATATAAACGAAAAATGAAGTACATTAATCTTATCAGCAACTTTGCTGAGTTTAATGAGCTTAAGAGCATCGACAACGCTACGCTTATTGGAGTGTTGGAGGATGTTTTCCGTCATGCATTGCAGAAGCAGTTTGAGAGTGACGAGAATTTCGATGTTATCATCAACCCAGAGAAGGGTGACTTGGAGATTTGGCGTAACCGCACCGTTGTTGAGGACGAGATGCTTGAGAACGAGAACACCGAGATTGCTCTATCTGAGGTTAAGGCTATCGACCCATCATACGAGTTGGGTGACGAGTATGTAGATCAGATTGATATGACAAAGTTTGGTCGCCGTGCTGTGTTGTCATTGCGTCAGAACCTTGCATCACGCATCCTCGACTTGGAGAAGGCAGCTCTGTTTGAGAAGTACTCTGAGAAGGTGGGTGAGATTATCTCTGGTGAGGTTTACCAAGTGTGGAAGAAGGAGGTTTTGGTGCGCGATGATGAGGGTAACGACCTTGTTTTGCCAAAGGGTGAGCAGATACCTTAACGACTTCTACCGCAAGGGTGACACTATCAAGGCTGTAGTTAAGAGCGTTGAGATGAACAACAACCAGCCACGCATCATCCTCTCTCGTACCGACAACCAGTTCTTGGAGCGCCTATTCGAGCAGGAGGTACCTGAGATTTATGACGGTCTTATCACCATCAAGAAGATTGCCCGCATCCCCGGTGAGCGTGCTAAGGTGGCTGTGGAGTCGTATGACGACCGCATCGACCCTGTAGGTGCTTGCGTGGGTATGAAGGGCTCGCGTATCTACACCATCGTCAAAGAGCTTCGCAACGAGAATATCGATGTTGTGAACTATACAGCCAACACATCGCTTATGATTCAGCGTTCGTTGAACCCTGCGAAGATATCGACAATCAATGTTGACGAGGAGAAGATGACAGCATCTGTATACCTTAAGCCTGAGGAGGTGTCGTTGGCTATCGGTAAGGGTGGTCTTAACATCCGTCTTTCGAAGATGCTCACAGGCTATGATATCGATGTATATCGTGAGATTGAGGAGGAGGATGTTGCACTTGTTGAGTTTGCAGACGAGATTGAGGGCTGGATTATCGAGGCTCTTAAGAGTGCTGGTTGCGACACAGCAAAGAGCGTGTTGGAGCTATCGGTTGAAGAGGTGGCACAGCGTGCAGACCTTGAGATTGAGCAGGCTGAGCAGGTAATGAATGTCCTCAAGGCAGAGTTTGAGTAGTGATAACGATTAATGAAAGGGAATTTTGAATGGATAACAATAGGAAATTAAGGCTTATACAGGTTGCAAAGGAGTTTAAGGTGGGCTTTAATACGCTTGCTGACTTTCTCCAGCGCAAGGGCTTGCAGAGTGACTGCTCGCCTTCATCACCTGTGAGCGACGAGGTATATGCTGCCCTTGAGAAGGAGTTTGGTCGTAACCGTCAGTCGGGTAACGAGCGTAACGCTGTGCGTGAGCGTATTCAGCAGAAGGGCTCTGTAACGATTAGCAATACTAAAGAGGAGCAGGAGGAGACCGTAGTGGTTAAGTCCAATGTAATCAATATTAAGGATGAGGTGCGTGGCCCAAAGATTTTGGGTAAGATTGACCTTAATCCAAAACCTAAGAGTGAACCTAAGCCAGAAGTGAAACCCGAGCCAAAACCAGAGCCAAAGCCCGAGCCAAAGGTTGAGGTTAAGCCAGAGCCTGTAGCTGAGGAGCCTAAGCGCAACTCTCTATATCGTACAGAGGTGGAGCAGCTCGATGGCCCGAAGATTTTGGGTACTATGGATGTATCTAACATGGTGCCTGGAGGTAAGCACAAGCGCAAGCGTCTTGACAAGGAAAAGGTGAATGTAGCCAAGGAGGGCAAGAGCGTAGGTAAGCAGGAGAAGGGCGCAAATAAGGGCAGTAACAACAACGGTCAGCGTCCACAGCAGAATAACCAGCAGAGCCAGCAGGCACAGCAGGGTGGTGGCAAGAAGAGTAAGAAGCAGAAGCAGCAGCCAAAGCCTGTAGTACGCCCAGAGGTATCTGATGAGGAGGTATCAAAGCAGATTAAGGATACTCTGGCACGCCTCACAGCCAAGGGTACAAAGTCTAAGGGCGCTAAATATCGTAAGGAGAAGCGTGAGGAGGTTCGTGAGCGCATGAACGAGGAGATCGAGCGCGAGGAGATGGAGCGTAGCGTACTTAAGGTTACAGAGTTCGTAACCGTAAGTGAGCTTGCTACCATGATGAATGTATCTCCTATGGAGGTAATCTCGGCTTGTATGAACCTCGGTCTTATGGTATCTATCAACCAGCGTCTCGATGCTGAGGCCTTGGTTGTTGTGGCTGAGGAGTTTGGCTTTACCGTAGAGTTCGTATCCGTAGAGATTCAGGAGGCTATCGAGAGCGATGTCGATAGCGAGGATGAGCTTGTGGCACGCCCACCTATCGTAACCGTAATGGGTCATGTTGACCACGGTAAGACTTCGCTTTTGGATAACATCCGTAAGACAAATGTAACTGCAGGCGAGGCGGGTGGTATCACACAGCATATCGGTGCATACTCCGTAGAGCTTAACGGCGAGAAGATAACCTTCCTTGATACTCCGGGTCACGAGGCATTTACAGCTATGCGTGCGCGTGGTGCTAAGATGACCGATGTGGCTATCATCATCGTGGCAGCCGACGATAGCGTCATGCCACAAACTGTGGAGGCTATCAACCACGCCTCAGCAGCAGGTGTACCTATGGTATTTGCAATCAATAAGATGGATAAACCACAGGCCAATGCTGACCGCATCCGCGAGCAGCTCTCACAGATGAATATCCTTGTTGAGGATTGGGGCGGTAAGTATCAGTGTCAGGAGGTCTCTGCAAAGCAGGGTCTAAATCTTGATAAGCTCCTTGAGAAGGTGCTTTTGGAGGCAGAAGTATTGGAGCTTAAGGCTAACCCTAACCGCAAGGCTACAGGTGCTGTCATCGAGTCAATGTTGGATAAGGGTCGTGGTTATGTGGCTACAATCATGGTGCAGAATGGTACTTTGCGCGTAGGTGATGTATTGCTCTCAGGTACATACACAGGTCGTGTGAAGGCTATGTTTGATGAGAATGGTCGCAAGGTGACTGAGGCAGGTCCATCAACACCTGTTCAGGTACTTGGTCTTAATGGTGCGCCACAGGCGGGTGATACATTCAATGTTATGGATGATGACCGCTCGGCACGCGAGATTGCCAACAAGCGCGAGCAGCTACAGCGCATGCAGGGTATCATGACACAGAAGCATGTTACTCTTGATGAGATTGGTCGCCGTATCGCTATCGGCTCGTTCAAGGAGCTTAATATCATCGTCAAGGGTGATGTGGATGGCTCTGTAGAGGCTATGTCTGGCTCACTTATCAAGCTCTCGAAGGAGACTGTACAGGTGAATGTTATCCACTCGGCAGTAGGTCAGATTTCGGAGTCAGATGTACTTCTTGCTGCAGCATCTAACGCCATTATCGTAGGTTTCCAGGTGCGCCCATCAGCAGCTGCGCGTAAGGCTGCCGAGAAGGAGCAGATTGATATCCGCCTCTACTCAATCATCTACGATGCAATCAACGAGATTAAGGATGCAATCGAGGGTATGCTTGAGCCTGTGATGAAGGAGGAGATTGTATGCTCTACAGAGGTTATGGAGACCTTCAAGATATCTAAGGTTGGTACCGTTGCTGGATGTATCGTTCGTGAGGGTAAGATGCAGCGTAATACCGCTATTCGCGTAATCCGTGATGGTATTGTAATCTACACAGGTAAGCTCGGCTCACTACGCCGCTTCAAGGATGATGTGAAGGAGGTTACCGTAGGTCAGGATTGCGGTCTTAACATCGAGTCGTACAACGATATTAAGGTTGGTGATATTATCGAGGGTTACGAGCAGGTAGAAGTAAAACGCAAGTAGTTTTGCATTGTCTTGTTGGCTATTTTGGCATCTGCCTTGAGTTTGAAATGCTCATTTACGCTGAGTAAACTCCGCTTTCAAACTCTGCGACCAGCTTCAAAATAGCCTAACAATACAACGCAAAACATTACAACCTGAAAGGTTATGGTTGTTTGGTATTTTTGGTATCTGCCTTGAATGGAAAATCCTCACATACGCCCAAGTATGCTGCGGTTTTCCATTCTGCGAGCAGCTTCAAAATAACCTCAACACAATGACTCTCTTAAGCAAGCGACAAACACAATAGACAAACAATTTCTAAAACCTAAATAAAAACTTAAAGCAATGAGCAACATTAAGTTTACTACTGCCGAAGAGGCTGTAAAGTGTATTAAGTCGGGTGATCATATTCACCTTAGTTCAGTAGCATCAGCGCCTCAGTGCCTTATCAAGGCTATGTGCGAGCGTGGTCGTTCAGGTGAGCTTAAGGATGTACACATCCACCATCTTCACACTGAGGGTCCTGCACCTTATGCCGATCCAGAGTTTGAGGGCATATTCCAGCTCGACTCATTCTTCGTGGGTGGCAATGTTCGTAAGGTGACACAGAGTGGTTTCGCAGATTATATTCCAATCTTCCTCTCAGAGACACAGAAGCTATACCGCTCAGGTGCAGTACCATGTAATGTGGCAATGATTCAGGTATCTCGTCCTGACAAGCACGGCTATGTATCTCTTGGTACATCTGTAGATGCTACATTGGCAGCTGTAGAGTGTGCAGACTTCGTTATCGCTGTTGTTAATAAGTATGTTCCTCGTTCATTCGGTGACGCTATGATTCATAGCTCACGCATTAACTTCTTTGTTGAGGATGACCAGCCACTTGAGGAGGCTCACTTCACTGCTCCTAACGAGGTGGAGACAAAGATTGGTAACCTCTGTGCAGGTCTTATCGAGGATGGTGCAACACTTCAGATGGGTATCGGTGCTATTCCTAACGCTGTACTTGCTCAGCTTGGCAACCACAAGAACCTTGGTGTTCACACTGAGATGTTCGCCGATGGCGTACTTCCACTTGTTGAGAAGGGTGTTATCAACGGTGCATTGAAGAATATCGATAAGGGTAAGATGGTCTCTACATTCCTTATGGGTTCGCAGAAGGTTTATGACTTTATCAATGACAACCCAGGCGTTCTTATGATGGATGTAGGCTATACCAATGACCCATTCGTAATTGCTAAGAACGATAAGGTGACAGCTATCAACTCTGCCCTTCAGGTAGACCTCACAGGTCAGGTATGTGCCGACTCACTCGGTCGTAAGTTCTACTCTGGCGTAGGTGGTCAGATCGACTTCATTTATGGTGCATCACTTTCGAAGGGTGGTAAGGCAATTATCGCTATGCCATCTATCACCAACAAGGGCGTATCAAAGATTTCGGATGTCCTTACCGAGGGTGCTGGTGTTGTTACAACTCGTAACCATATCCACTGGTTTGTAACTGAGAATGGCGCTGTAGACCTCTACGGCAAGAGCCTTCAGGAGCGTGCTCGCCTTATCATCTCTGTAGCCCACCCATCTGCTCAGGAGGCACTCGATGAGGCAGCGTTCAACCGCTACGGTAGCCACCACCATTACATCAAAAGTTATATGAAGTAATCAGATTACTTCATGTAACACAAAGGCTTCCTTCGGGAAGCCTTTGTTGCTTTTGATGTAGTGGTGGTGTGGGACACCACCTTTTATATTTACAATCCCTCTAAATCCCCCTTTGACAAAGGGGGACTTGTTTTCGTTGTCGCTATTAGAGAGGTTGCTGTTGACTCCAAAGAGAATTTAGGGAGATTAGAGTATTTAGAGAAATTAGTGAATTTAGGGAGATTAGTGTTTAATTCCCTAAACTCCTTAAACTCCTTAAATTCATTAAACTCTCTATTTCTCTTGCTCAATCAAAAATAATTTTCTAACTTTGTAGTGCAATCCTCGGATTGCAGACATATTTATTAGTGAAAGTGTTTCGCTAATCCTTATAGATAAAATTTGGCGATTTTACAACGAAAGGATAACGAATGCTTACATCACTTGTATTGGTATGTTATGTCGGCACAATCTGTGCCTACTCCACATACTGTACAGGTGTGGAGTATTGTTTATTTTCGTTGGGGCCACGCCAAATGCCTATCTATAGATAAACGAACATCTCCACACTTTCTTTATTTTATAATCACCGCATAGGAGATGCTACGGTACACAAACTTTTATTATTATGAAAAGATTTTTATTTATTTCTATGTTTGTCTCATTGTTGGGATTTGGATTGACTGGCTGTGAAAAGGTTGAGGAGTTTATGAATTATTCAAAGGTGACGATAGATTATAGTTACCCTCAGGGAGATGGTTATTCTATGTTTGTCAAGGAATATAGTGATCTAAAAATTATTTTTGATGATAAAGAGTATAATTGTATAGGGACATATACTGTTCCTGTTGGTACTACTATAAAATTATCTTGGAAATGGGATGGCTTGTTGTATGGGGTTCTTGTCGGCAAGCAACAAGGAAATGCAGAAGTGAGAGTAGACTCAAATAAAAAAATTAAGGTAACACTGGCTGGTTCTCAGATATTGATTGAATAATTTTAATATAAGTTCTGCAAATTTGTAATTGTGTAACACGAGATTTATGAAATGACCCCAAAAGTTTGATAAATAACTTTTGGGGTCATTTCATAAAGGAGAAGTCTTTGTCGCTTTTGACTCCAAAGAGAATTTAGAGAAATTAGTGTTTAATTCCCTAAACTCCTTAAACTCTTTTAGCTTTGCACCTTGAAAGAAAGTGATTAACTTTGGAAAAGGAAGCATGCAGTGAACTATCTTAAACTCTAGCCCTGTATAGCTATTAAGGGAAATAGACTGCACAACTTCCTTCCGGAGACAAAGCTGGTTAGAATTGTAGTCATTGAGGACTAATAAAAGTGGTAGCTCAATCTCCCAATGTTTCA
>JAFXBB010000077.1 GCA_017521945.1 Alistipes sp.
AAATGCCGTGCGCTTTAAGCTCATTGCCCGCTGCTTCGCAGTAGTGCGCCGGCAAATACCTTTTGTTAAATTAGTTGCGTAAACGCAACTTAAAATTATTTATTTTTTTCTAAAAATTATTTGGAGAAACCTTAGAATTCCTTAATCTTCCTAACCTCCTTAATAAAAAAAGCCAACGCCTTTTAGCCATTACTAATTACTCCCTACTAATTTCTAATTGAAAAATAATTCTTACCTTTGCGCGTTATATTTATACATAAGGTATAAACTTGAGAGAGTATGGGATATCTAAAGATTATATTCTACGGCTTATTGGCCTTTATTGAGCGTAACCCTAAGTTTACGCTGCTACTTGTGTTGATAGCTGTATTTGCTCCTTTTGTATTCAAATGGGTTGGTTGGCTACTGCTCATCATCCTCGGTGTGGCGTTGCTCGCTATTGGCTTCGCTCTCTTGCGATTTAAGCGAATGCAGAAGCAGATGGAGGATCAGATGCGTCAGACAGGTGGCGGTTTCCAGAATATGGGTGGTTTCCAGAATATGGGCGGTTTCTCAAATAATGGCATGAGCCTCGAGGAGTTTGTGCGCCAGATGCAGGCTCAGGCAGATGCTCGCAAGGTGCAGCAGCAGCCTAAGCAGGGTGGCTCGACACAGACAAAAAGTAGTGTCGACTCATCGGATTATGTGGATTATGAGGAGGTTAAATAGTTTCGTGCAATAGCCATGATAAAGAAATTCTTCGAGGATATAGGGCGCTATTTCATGCTTATGGGTAAGGTCTTCTCTCACCCTGAGCGGTTGTGTGTCTATAGTCGTCGCACGATATTTGAGATGGAGGCGTTGGGCTTTAACTCCATAGCTCTAACCGCCATAATCTCAGCCTTTATAGGTGCTGTGGTGGTCTTGCAGATGGCTATAACCTTGGAGTCGGCCTTTATCCCCGACTTTATGATTGGCTACTCGGCGCGTGAGGTGATGGTCTTGGAGTTCTCATCTACGGTGGTAGCTCTAATCCTTGCGGGTAAGGTTGGCTCGAACATCGCCTCGGAGATAGGTACAATGCGTATCACCGAACAGATTGATGCCCTTGAGATTATGGGCGTAAACTCAGCCTCGTATCTTATACTTCCCAAGGTTGTTGCTACGGTACTCTTCTTCCCGCTACTAACCCTATTCTCCATTATCGTAGGAGTCGTAGGCGGCTTTGCCATTGCGTATCTAACGGGTATCATTCTTCCCGGCGACTATATTGAGGGTCTCTTCTACTGCTTCGAGCCAGACTCCATAGTATATGCTATGGTTAAGGGCGCAGTATTCGCCTTTCTTATAACGACAATATCCGCCTATTGGGGCTACTATGCCAAGGGTAACTCCTTGGAGGTGGGGCGTGCCTCGACTCACGCTGTGGTGGCAAGCTCGGTGGCGATAATGGTATTTGACCTTGTGCTAACTCAAATAATGCGAGCATGATACGAGTAGAGCATATATATAAATCGTTCGACTCTCGCACCGTACTTGAAGATGTGAGCGTAGAGTTCGAAACAGGAAAAACAAATCTTATCATAGGTCGTAGTGGATCGGGTAAGACAGTGCTACTTAAGGCTATGGTGGGTCTGCATGGCGTAGATAGTGGAAGCATCTACTTTGATGATGTTTGCTATACGGAGCTTGATTTTGAGCATCGCAAAGAGTTACGCAAGCAGATAGGCATGATATTTCAGGGTGGTGCATTGCTCGACTCCTCGACAGTGAGGGAGAATGTGCGTCTGCCTCTCGACCTCTTTACAAAGATGACAGAGGGTGAGAAACGCGATAGGGTAGATTTCTGCTTGGAGCGCGTAAGGTTACAGGGCGCTGATAGGCTTTACCCCTCGGAGCTTAGTGGCGGTATGGTTAAGCGTGTTGCTATAGCCCGCGCCATAGTGCTAAATCCTCGCTACCTCTTCTGTGACGAGCCTAACTCTGGACTTGATCCTCAGACCTCGGTGGTCATTGATGAGCTTATTAGGGATATCACCCGCGAATATAACATCACTACGATAATTAACACCCACGATATGAACTCCGTGATGGAGCTTGGCGAGAAGATTGTATATATCCACGAAGGTCGCAAATGGTGGGAGGGTACGATGGATGATATCCTCAATGCAGAGAATAAAGAACTCAACGATTTTGTCTTTGCCTCAGCCATGGCGCAGAGGGCAAAGAGTGTTAAGAGGTAGAAATTATTAAAAAATTTTAGTTTTTATTTGTTTTATCAAGCAAAAAACAATAAATTTGTGGGTCGAAAAGAGAGATCAGAATTTATCAACAAATATAAAAACAGAAAATTATGGCACAGATTAAGATTGGTATTAACGGTTTCGGTCGTATCGGCCGTATGGTATTCCGTGCAGCTTGCTCACAGCCTGAGAAGTATCAGATTGTAGGTATCAACGACCTTTGCCCAGTAGATTACTTGGCATATATGCTCAAGTATGACACTATGCACGGTAAGTTTGATGGCACTGTTGACTACTGCGAGGAGAAGAACCTTCTTATCGTTAACGGTAACAACATCCGCGTAACTGCAGAGAAGGATCCTGCAAACTTGAAGTGGAACGAGGTTGAGGCTGAGTATGTTGTTGAGTCAACAGGTTTGTTCCTTACAGCAGAGAAGGCACAGGCACACATCGTTGCAGGTGCTAAGTATGTTGTTATGTCAGCTCCTTCTAAGGATGATACTCCAATGTTTGTATGCGGTGTTAACACATCTGAGTACGCTGGTCAGCAGATCGTATCTAACGCATCTTGTACTACAAACTGCTTGGCTCCTATCGCTAAGGTCTTGAACGATAACTTCGGTCTTGTAAATGGTCTTATGACAACTGTTCACTCAGTGACTGCTACTCAGAAGACTGTTGACGGTCCATCACTCAAGGACTGGCGCGGTGGTCGTGCTGCTTGCGGCAACATCATCCCATCATCTACAGGTGCTGCTAAGGCTGTAGGTAAGGTTATCCCAGCTCTTAAGGGTAAGCTTACAGGTATGTCAATGCGTGTTCCTACTTTGGATGTATCAGTTGTAGACCTTACTGTAAACCTCGAGAAGCCTGCTACATATGAGGAGGTATGTGCTGCTATGAAGCGCGCTTCTGAGGGTGAGTTCAAGGGTATCCTTGGCTACACTGATGAGGCTGTTGTATCTTCAGACTTCCTTGGTGATGCTCGCACATCTATCTTCGATGCAACTGCAGGTATCGCTATCAACGAGACCTTCATGAAGGTTGTATCTTGGTACGACAACGAGTGGGGTTACTCTAACAAGGTTCTTGACCTTATCTCTATTATGAAGGCTTACAACAAGTAGTTTAGCGTGATAGTGGTGCTACTTCGGCACCTCAATCCAAAGAGCGAATGGGAAATACATCAAAGTATGTCCCATCCGCTCTTTCTCTTTATCGGCACCAAATTAGCATCACTCTGACGCTAAATTGGGTCGTGGTGCTAATCTAAGGAGATTTTATAGTAAATTTAGAGAAATTAGAGAAATTAGAGAAATTAGTAAGGTTAGTGAGGTTAGGTGTTTTTAGTAAACACCTTATGCTCCTTATATTCTCTAAATTCTTTAATCTCCCTAATTCCAATCTATCCAACCTATCTACTCACTACTTTCCTTTGCCGTAGTTTGTGTTGAGGTAGTCGCGTGGGGTGAAGCGTGTGGGGCGTTGTGGAATTGTCGGATCGTAAATATCTGCCTCGATATATAGCCTGCGACCACGCATAACATAATCGTTAATAAACTGTAGGATAAGCTCTTGCTGGTCGATAAGTGGCGTGGCAGCAAGGGTGTGAGTGACATACTCCGCAGAGTAGAAGTAGTATGGCGACTTAATCTTATCTAACTGCTTAGTGATATACTTTGAGCCGTAGAAGCCTATGCCCAAAATCGATGATTTATGGTATGGCACATTGCTGTCCGAAGTGCCATGGAATAGTAACATAGGGGCGGCCTCAGCCTTAAACTTCGGTTTGCCTTTAGTTGAGAACAAAGCACCTGCACATGCCACAACACCAGCGTAGCGGAAATCCTTAGGCAGCACCTCTGCCTTAGCGTCGCCATTGCATCTGAGCCATTCGGCCTGTAGTGCGGTTATAGCTCCTGCGCTCGAGCCGCTAATCATAATAAGCTTAGGGTCGATACTCCACTCCTCGGCATTGGTAATCACATAGTTAGTTGCAGCATATAGATCCTCTACGGCAATATCTACAGCCCATATCAAGTTCTTGACCATGGATGTTAAGCCTGTAGCCGTAGGGGCGAGTCTCAGACCTAAGCGGTAGTCTATAGATACCGCAACGATACCCTCGCGGGCAAGACGCTCGAAGTATGTGGTATACATCTGGTTATCCCTCTCGCCGCGGAAGAAGCCGCCGCCAAAGGCAAATATCATACAGGGGCGATCATAGTCGCTCTCGGGGGTTATGTCGTACCTATCGAGCATAAGTTCTATGCCGTCATGTGTTGCATAGTGGTGGGTTGTGCGCACCACCTCCTGTGCCGATGTTGCGCCTACGGTAAATAGTAGTGCAACGATTATAAAGAGTCGTTTCATAGTTATCTTGGCCATTCGCCAATCTCCATATTTTTTATCTCTTCAGCCTCGATATCGAAGCGTATAGCTGTGCGCAGCTTGTGTACTCCATAGATGCCTGCGGCACCGGGGTTTATGTGCAGAAGATTATATATCGGGTCGTATATAACCTTGAGTATGTGTGAGTGTCCCGCAACGAATATCTTGGGTTGCGACACATGGATGTGTTGTAGTGCCTTGGGAGCATAATGGCGAGGGTAGCCTCCGATATGTGTCATAAGTACCTTAACGCCCTCAGCCTCAAAGAGGTTAAACTCCGAGAACATACGCCTCATAACACCCCCATCGATGTTGCCATAGACAGCCTTTAGGGGTTTGAACGCTGCAATCTTATCAGCCACCTCCACAGAACCAAAATCGCCTGCATGCCATATCTGGTCGCAGGGTGCGAGGAACTCCATAAGTGGCTCATCAAATACTCCGTGAGTGTCGGATATTACACCAATTTTCATGCTCTGCTTGCTATTATTACGCAAATATACGAAATTCTACGGTGATATAGCTGTTAAATCGTAAATAATGACCGTATTTATAAAAGAATTACTACCTTTGCAAGTTATTTATAATTCAGTATGCGAGATATATTAACTCTTTTGGTGACAATAACTTTGGTTGTTTGTCAGGGTCAGGCTGTAGCTCAGCAAAATCTATGGCGCGAAGAGGGTGTGTTGTCACCCGAGGTATGCGAGGATGGAGGTGTTATCTTTCGTCTCTATGCACCTAATGCTCGGAGGGTTGTCGTAGAGGGTGACTTTGCCTCGGAGCCTCTACCAATGAGTCGCAATGAGCAGGGTGTATGGGAGTTTCGTTCCGAGCCTTTGGCCTCGGACTACTATACCTATACCTTTGCTGTTGATGGCATGAAGGGTGTTCTTGATAGCTCCAATGTGCGTACCGTGAGGGATGTGGCGAGTGTGATGAACTACTTTATAGTGGGTGGTGATAAGGGCAATTTATACTCTCAGCAGAATGTGGCACATGGCACAGTGAGTCGTGTATGGGCAACCACTGAAGATCTATCGCGCCGCATGACAATCTATACACCTGCGGGCTACGAGGCGGGCTATAGGAGCTATCCTGTGTTGTACTTGTTGCATGGCATGGGTGGTGATGAGGAGGCGTGGATTGCCACAGGACGCATGGCAGAGATTATGGATAACCTTATTGCCGAGGGTCGGGCGGAGCCAATGATTGTTGTTATGCCTAATGGCTGTATGCGTCACGATGCTGCGCCAACATACTCAGCCGAAGAGTATAAGCCCTATATGAGTGGCTCGATGGATGGTAGCTTTGAACGCTACTTCCCCTCTATAGTTTCGTGGGTTGATGCCCACTATCGCACCTATACATCAAAGGATAGGCGTGCAATTGCGGGACTCTCGATGGGAGGTTTTCACGCTATGCAGATATCTCGTAGCTACCCCGATATGTTTGACTATGTGGGTCTCTTCTCGGCGGCTATCTATCGTGGCGAGGAGGGGGTAGCAATCTATGAGAACTTGGCGGAGGGCATTGCCGAGCAGTTTAGTCGTGGCGTATCGCTCTATTGGATTGGAATAGGTAGGGATGACTTCCTCTTCGAGGAGAATGTTGCGTTCCGTAGGATGCTTGATGAGGGAGGCTACGAGTATGAATACTTTGAGAGTGAGGGTGGTCATACATGGCGCAATTGGCGCTGCTACCTTGCGGAGTTTGTGGAGAGTTTATTTTAACAATTTATCACATAAACATCTATTTTTTACATGAAAACAAACATTATGACAGAGAATAAGGGTTATGAGGCTCCTAATTTCGATGTTGTCTTGACTGTTGTAGAGCGTGGCTTCGAGGCAAGCTACGGCGACTTCGGTGAGGCTGGCGATGGTTATGACATCGACGACAATGGTGATTTTTAATTTTTTGTAGCTATGAAGAACATCTTTAAGAGTTTGATGCTTGTTGCAGTAGCTGCAATGGGTATCGCATGCCAAGAGAACATTGAGGAGAACTATGCTCCGATTAATCCAAATGAGGTTGTAATGACCATTAACGCCGATATGGATGAGACTCGTACCTATATCGACGAGGCTAACAGTTGCGTTCAGTGGAGCGAGGGCGATCAGTTGAAGGTTATAGAGAACTCTGCCACTTATCGCACTACTACAAAGACCACCATCGAGGATGGTAAGGCTAAGTTTACCGTAGCTTTCCCAGCTAACACTTCAGCATCAGAGTTTACCTACAATGCACTATTCCCTGCTATGGCTGTTGTTGAGGATGATGCAGAGAAGATTAACCCTGCTAAGGTTAAGGTTGTTGTCATGGAGGCACAGAAGCCTACCGCTACATCTTTCGACCCACAGGCTGATATCTTGGTGGCAAATCAGGTTGTTGCAGAAGCACAGCCCACAGAGCTTAATATGCAGTTTAAGCGTTTGGTGGCTATGGGTAAGATGACCTTGAAGGGTCTACCTACGGATGCTACTATTTCGCAGGTGGTATTTACTGCTGGTGCAAGCGATGTTTTGGCGGGTCGTAACTATGTAAACGCAACTACTGGCAAGGTGTCAGAGTATGGCTACTATGGCAAGACAAACACCATCACATTAAACTACGCTGAGGTTATTTCATCGCGCGATATCTACTTCATTAGCAATCCATTTACCATGGAGGCTGGCGAGGTGTTTACAGTAAAGGTTGTTTGCAATGATGCTACCTATACCCGTGAGGTATCTATCCCTGAGGGTCGCTCATTGACATTCACCGAGGGTAACTTGGCTACATTCTCTGTAGATATGACCACAGCCGACAAGGAGGCGAATTTCGTATTTGCAGATGGTGATTATGCCGTTTTGGCTGTTGCAGACAACAAGTACTATGCTCTTCTTTGCGATGCGAATGGCTCGCGCTTGAGTTCTTTGGATGATTATGAGTATGATGGCTCTGGAACTATAACTCTTACGGAGGATACTGCAAATATGCGTTGGACTGTCAATAAAACAGATAATGGCTACACCTTTAAGGGTGCAAACAATGGTTATATTGCATGGTATGATAACGGTAACTACGCTAAGACACAGACTGATCCATACTATCTTGATATTGTTGAGGATGAGAAAAACTTAGGTCGTTACTTTGTAGTGTCTAAGGAGAATGCTGCGCGTAAGCTTCAGCGTAACGGGGATGTTACAAAATATAAGTACTTTGCATTCTATACATCAGATCAGTTGGGATCACTTCTGCTTGTTCCTATCGTTGAGAATACTCTGCCATACTTCACTATCGAGCAGGATGTAATGAGCTACACCTATGATGGTGATGTTATTGAGTTTGAGGTTGTTTCTCACAATGATTTCAATGCTGAGGTTACCGCTACTACCGATGCCGAGTGGATTTCGTTTGAGTATGAGGCGCCTTATATCTACGCTACGGGTGCTCCAAACGACGGTGCAGCCCGTGAGGCTGTTATCACCTTCTCTGCTGAGGGCTACCCAAGCGTTAAGATTACCGTAGCACAGGATGCTGCTCCGGGTGCTGATGAGGATGAAACTATGACCATTGCAAAGTTCTTGGAGGAGAAGGATACTGAAACTGAGTACACCCTTACAGGTAAGATTACCAATGTAGCTAATACAACTTACGGTAACTTTGACCTAACAGATGCTACAGGTACTATATATGTATATGGTTTGCTTACTCCAGATGGCCAAGAACAGAGACAATGGGCTGCCGCAGGTCTAAAGGAGGGTGATACCATAACCATTAGGGGTAAGTATAGTGTATATAAAGATAGTCCACAGATTAAGAATGCTGTGTATGTTTCACATAAGAGTATTAATGTGGACAACGAGTCACTTAAGTTTACCGCTCAGGGTGGCTCAATGGATATTACCGCTACATTGGTAAATGCAGCAGATGCAATCTCTGTAAGCGTTGATAACTCACACTTCACCGTTGCGTTGAAGTCAGGTACAACCTACACAGTTACTGCTCCTGCAAATGAGACTGAGGAGACTATCTATGCCAACCTTACATTCACTGCAGGCGAACTTTCAGCCGTTGTGGCTCTCTCTCAGGAGCCAAAGCCGGTTGAGGGCGATGTTGTAGGTGGTCGTGACGACTTTAGCACTGTGTCAGCAAACTCCAGTTATGGTACTCGTACCACAACTAATGGCTGGAAGGGTACGAACTGTGCAGTAATGCAGGGTGGCTCATCTGATAACAATCCTACTTTCACATTTATTGGCTCTACAAGTGCTATACGCGCCTTTACTATCAATGGTAAGACAAGTGCTAAGGGTGTGATTACCTCACCTACACTTACTACAGGTTGTGGTAAGCTATCCTTGAAGTATGGTCATGCATTCTCTGAGAGTAATGGTGTTGACTTCACTATAACAATTAAGCAGAACGGTACAGCGGTTAATACTTATAGAGTTGATGTTAACTCAATTACTCAGAAGAAGGCTTATACATGGGAGCAGGATGTTAATATTGCTGGAGATTTCGTAATCGAGATTACAAACAATTCTCCATCAAATAGTACATCTAATAAGGATCGTGTCTCTATTTGGGACATCGAGTGGACAGGCTACGCTGAATGAACTTCGGGTGGTGGAACGGGAGGTGGTGAGACGCCTCCCGCCACAGACCCTACCACGGGAACAGCGTCGGAGAGTTGGTTGGAGTTGCCTGCAGTGCGTACGGATGGGGCTTATCCCCATGCTCAGGAGGTGAAAATATTGGCAAGTGGTGAGCGTAACTATACCCACTTCTACGATGCCGATAGCTACACTTCGCTGTGGGTGGCTTATCCGCTTGAGTCTAAGCACATGGGCTCATTGAGCCGCCCCGATTCATGGAGCTATAACCCTAATTTGTCGACATCTGCGCAGGTTAACCTATGCTCGCATAGCTATAACGACAACTACTCGCGTGGTCACCTTATACCTAACGCCTCGCGCAACGGTATTAGGACCATGCAGTTGCAGACCTTCTATGTGACTAACTCTGTGCCACAGATTCAGGATAACTTCAACGGGGGTATCTGGCAGCAGCTTGAGGCAGCCTTGCAGAGTGAGGCAAAGAGCGAGACACTCTATATCGTCACAGGTGTAGCATTTGCCAAGGCGGGTGAAACGAAGACCATAAAGTATACCTCGGCAAAGGATGACTCGAAGAGTATTCCTGTACCAAACTACTTCTATAAGGTTGCACTTAAGGTAGTGACAGATAGCAGTGGCAAGGTAACAGATGCCTCGACCATAGGTTTTTGGTTTGAGCATAAGACCTATAGCGGCAGCTATACAAGTTATGCCGTATCGGTTGATGAGATTGAGGCATGGACGGGTTTCGATTTCTTTGCTAACCTCCCAACTTCGGTAGCAACCTCGGCTGAGACAAACAACTCTTGGAGTGTGTTTACATCATTCTAATGTTGTATAAATATATAAGAGAGTGAATAAAAAGTGTATTTTGTCGTTACGCTTGCCCTCAAAATGCTCATTTACGCTCAGTAAACTCCGCTTTTTCGGGCTTCGCAAGCCTAAAACTACATCTTTTTATTCACTCTCTTAGGGTTGGGGCTGGCTAAGTTACTTTTTAGTCAGCCCCTTATCACGCTATATATTAAAGCTGTGGACCTGCTGCCACAAGAGCCTTACCCTCCTCGTTAGTTGTGAACTTAGCGAAGTTCTTAACGAAGCGACCTGCAAGGTCCTCAGCACGCTTGTTCCACTCTGCAGCGTCAGCATAAGTGTCGCGTGGGTCGAGGATAGCTGGGTCTACGCCCGGAAGAGCTGTTGGCACCTTGAAATCGAAGATTGGAATCTGCTTAGTCTCTGCCTTGTCGATAGAGCCATCGAGGATAGCGTCGATGATACCACGAGTATCCTTGATAGAGATACGCTTACCTGTACCGTTCCAACCAGTGTTTACAAGGTATGCTGTAGCACCTGATGCCTGCATACGCTTTACAAGCTCCTCACCATACTTTGTTGGGTGCAATGACAAGAATGCAGCACCGAAGCAAGCTGAGAATGTAGGAGTAGGCTCGGTGATACCGCGCTCTGTACCTGCCAACTTTGCTGTAAAGCCAGAGAGGAAGTAGTACTTAGTCTGCTCTGGAGTAAGGATAGATACTGGAGGCAAAACACCGAATGCGTCAGCTGAGAGGAAGATAACCTTCTTAGCTGCTGGAGCCTTAGATACAGGCTTTACGATGTTGTTGATGTGGTAGATAGGGTAAGATACACGAGTGTTCTCGGTTACTGACTTATCAGCGAAGTCGATCTTGCCATTCTCATCAACAGTAACATTCTCCAAAAGTGCATCGCGGCGGATAGCGTTCCAAATATCTGGCTCATTCTCCTTTGAAAGGTTGATAACCTTAGCGTAGCAACCACCCTCGAAGTTGAAGATACCATCATCATCCCAACCATGCTCGTCATCACCGATAAGCTCGCGCTTAGGGTCTGTTGAAAGGGTAGTCTTACCTGTACCAGAGAGACCAAAGAAGATTGCTGTCTCGCCATCCTTGTTAGTATTTGCAGAGCAGTGCATTGATGCGATGCCCTTCAAAGGAAGAAGATAGTTCATGTATGAGAACATACCCTTCTTCA
>JAFXBB010000078.1 GCA_017521945.1 Alistipes sp.
AAATGCCGTGCGCTTTAAGCTCATTGCCCGCTGCTTCGCAGTAGTGCGCCGGCAAATACCTTTTGTTAAATTAGTTGCGTAAACGCAACTTAAAATTATTTATTTTTTTCTAAAAATTATTTGGAGAAACCTTAGAATTCCCTAAACTCACTACTCTCTCTAAACTCCCTACTCTCTCTAAACTCCCTACTCTTTGCTCTTTCATCTTTTCTCTGTACTCTGTTATCTCAACGACTTATGCCCCGGGCCCTCAGGAAACCAGCCCCTCTGGACACGCTTCTTCTGCTCAAAAAGCTCCAAGATACTCCAGAACGACGAGAAGGCTGTCACGCCGAGGGTAGTAGAGATGACAAAGCTATTGACCCATAGTGACAATGCGCAGAAGAGAATGCCTGCCACAAGGAACATCCACCAACACTTCGTGCCGAGGTAGTATTCAGCTTTAATAACTATGGGATGAAATACTCCTATGATAAGAAAAGTCGCAAGACCGACTATAATACCTGTAAAGTTCATAATAATTATTATATATCCTCTTTATTACTTATTGGCCTCAATACACACTGCTTTCATCGCCTCATACTGATCCTCCATACTTTGGAGAAGGCGATATTGTGCATGAGTACGGACAAGGTTATGGTCGGGGTAAGCAATTTTATAGTAGCTATCACCATCTATATAGTCCATAAGAAAGCGCAGTGTTTGTTCGTAGGTGATATAGAGTGCCGAGAAGGCGAGCCATTCGCGCTCCGTAGGGGTGAGTGATGCACCGCGCTCTGCGAGGTAGCCCTCGGCATAGCTGCAAAATAGTTCCATGCTCATCGATACATTATCGAGGTTCTTATCATCCTCAGCACCTGTATTTGTATAGGAGCGTATTGCGTCACCAAAGTCGTTAAGAGATGTGCTGAGCATCACCGTATCGAGGTCTATAACGCACAGCACCTCACCGCGCCTATCGAAGAGGATATTGCTTAGCTTCGTATCGTTATGCGTAACACGCCTTGGCAGGCGACCATCCTCGACCATCATCCAGAAGTCGAGCATCTTAGCCCTGCGTGACTCTATCCAAGCAATCTCCTTAGAGAGCTGAGCCTTGCGCCCTGCCTTATCCTCACCAAGTGCCTTATCCCACTGCTCAAATCGCCAGCGTATATTATGAAAGCCCTTGATTACCTCCACCAAAGGCTCATCAAAGTCAGCTAACATAGTCTGAAAGCGACCTATGCCACGACCTCCCATATATGCCAGATGCGGGGTATCGGCAACAGCATGAGTCACAGCATCCTCGATAAGGAGCATAGCCGCCCAATAGTTCTCACCATCGTAGTGGTAGAGCCTATCATCGTGCGTATATATAAGTGTTATAACCTCCCTCTTCGGGTCGCCACCCTGTGCCTCGACCTTACGCCTAAGATGTGCTGTGACGCGGGCGATATTATCCATCATCGCAGGGACATCTGGGAATACATGGTGGTTCTTGCGCTGAAGGATGTAGTTTGGAGCATCCCCCTCAGTAGTGACTGTATAGGTATCGTTTATAAAACCCTCGCCCAGTGGCGTAATATCAAGAATTGTCCCCTCGAAAGCAAATTGCTGAGCTATCTCTTTGATATTATTCTTATCCATAATATGCTACTCTGCAAAATAGTGTTTTAGACCATCGAGCTTATTCCACTCGCCGCGTGTAAAATCTGGCACCTTGACAGGCTTACTGCCATTCTCGATAGATATGCGTGTTAGCTCGCCCATGCTACTCCACTCCGCAGCATCGTAGACATCCATATCAAGAGGCAGACCATGGCGTAGGCAGTAGACCAAGCGGTAGTCCATAATAAAGTCCATGCCACCATGACCACCAATTTGGAGCGAGTACTCCTGAAGAGGCACACCCTCAACAAGCTGCAACTGCACAGGGTGGCGATATTTCATCATCATATCTGCAGCCACCTCGCGAGGAGCAAAGTTATGGTGATCCAAAGCCTCGATATCGGGCATTGCATCACTATCAACACTACGCACTTGTTCGAGCTTAAAGGTAAAGCCCGCGGTAGGGTACTTATTGGCAAAACCCTCGGTGCCTACAAGCTGGTACATACGGCTATAGGGTCGGGGTGTCATCACATTGTGCTGCATATCTATAGTGGCACCATTCACTGTGCGGATAAGGGTGTTAATCTGATCACCCTGACGACATGTATCCATATCCATAAGCTCCTTAACAAGCTTTGTGCCGTTGATAGAGCGTGTCGACATAGCCACAAGATAGTCGAGTCTATCGCCACGGTGTATATTCAACGCCTGACAGTTAGGACCGATGCCATGCGTTGCATAGATATCGCCATTATGCGCCTGATTATACTCCAAGCGCCAATTATCGGCATAGTGTCGCCAATATGGTTCAAGGTTGTGGATATATGCACCCTCGGCGTGGATAATCTCGCCGAATAGCCCCTGCTGTGCCATGTTGAGCGTTGTAAGCTCGAAGTGGTCATAGCAGCAGTTCTCCAATATAGTGCAGTGTACACGGTTGCGCTCGGCAGCATCCACCAACTGCCAGCACTCCTCAATGGTATTTGCCGAAGGAACCTCTATGGCCACATGCTTGCCATGCTCCATGGCATACACCGCAACAGCCACATGTAGCTGCCACGGCGTGGCTATATACACAAGGTCTATATCCTCACTCTCGCATAGCTCCTTATACCCCTCGTCACCGCTATATACTCTCGCCTTAGGCATACCTGCATCTTCAAGGTAACGCTGACACGCCTCGGCACGCTCCTGATACTTATCGCATAGAGCGTTGATCTTGACACCCTCGATATATGTAAATCGCTCCACAGCACCCAGACCTCGCATACCAAGACCTACAAAGCCAACCCTCACCGTATCCATAGGCGCACAGCGCAGCTCTAAGACACTCTGCTGCCCAGCCACACGCTCAGGCTCATCGAGGATAACGACACCATCCACAATCTTATAATCTACACTCGCTTCGAAGAGTGGATCACCCTTACATCCAACAAGCATAAACAACAACAGCAAGGAACTGATAACTCTGACTCTGTACATCATCAATAAAATTTAGTGGTTAGGAAGGCAAAGTTAACAAATTCTATCGATTAATTAATCCATTCATATAATAATTATTAGGGGGCAAACAAAATATTTATAAGCCACACTTATACACTTATCAGAAAACAGTATAAGAAAATTGCTACGGTTTATAGAAAAATCACTATTTTTGCATCGTGAACAGAATAATTAAGAATAATAAAAAACTAAAGATATATGAAAAACTATTTTGATCTTACAGGACAGGTGGCAGTGGTAACAGGCGCATCGGCAGGCTTGGGTCTTCAGATGGCGCGCGCCTTTGCAAGTCAGGGTGCAAACCTTGTGTTGTTGGCTCGTCGCAAGACGCTTTTAGAGCAGAATGCCAAGGATATAAGTGCAGAGTTTGGTGTTGAGGTATTGCCAATAGAGTGCGACATCACCAAGACCGAACAGGTCATAGAGGCTGTAAGCAAAACTATGGAGCGTTTCGGCAGGGTAGATATCCTGATGAACAACGCTGGAACAGGAGCTGTGGCTCCTGCTGAGGAGATTACCGATGAGCAGTTTAAGCATGAGATGGATATCGACCTCTTTGGCACCTTTATATGCGCAAGGGAGTTTGGCAAAAGGATGATTGAGGCTGGCTATGGTCGTATCATCAACATCGCATCGATGTATGGTCTTGTGGGTAACCTTATCGTGGGTAGCTCGCCATACCATGCAGCAAAGGGCGGTGTTGTAAACCTCACCCGCGCCTTGGCGGCAGAGTGGGGAAAGCATGGCATCACCGTGAATAGCATCTGCCCGGGATACTTCTACACCGACCTAACAACAGAGACACTCGATAGCGACTACTTCCAAGATATTGCAAAGCGCTCTATACCTATGGCACGCTATGGCAAGGCGGGCGAACTTGACACCTGCGCACTCTTCCTTGCATCACCAGCAAGCACCTATGTCAATGGTCAAAACATCGCCGTAGATGGCGGATATACTTGCGTATAACCTACTAAAAGGGGATGACCTTGTCTTGGGTCATCTCCTTTGCGTTATAGAGAACAGAGTACAGATGAAGGTGGAAAGGTTGATACCATTCAACAGCAAGAACGGCAAAATAGACTACTAATTCAATCTCTATGAAAGCCTTTGGTCTACCATGGCGCAGGACCAGAAATCAAATCTTCAAGTATCATGTCATGTTGAATTACCACCTTTGCCAAACCATCATGTGGAGCTATAAGATAACGATTTTTAACCTTTTTAGACTCCTCGATTTTGAATGTTCCTGATGGCCATGATGGGATATTCAAAGTCACCTTACCTCCTGTAATATTGAATGTTCCGCTCTCTGTAAATGTGTGACCAGCACCCACAAAATCATCGTAACGAACCGAACATTCTCCCGTTTTGGTGATAGTGATATCACCCGCCATGAATGGTTGGGGGATATAAAAATCCCATGTACCAACCAAATCCTGCTGGACAACTGTCGTATCAAATATCTTTTCGCATGATGACAAGGTCAACACTGCAAGCAGAGCAATAAATAATCGTTTCATAATGAAAAATTTTATTGATACAAATATAACAAGAACTTGCGTAATAATGGCAGGATAAGGGTGAAATTTGATAGGTGGTTGGTACATATACCATTTTTGTGTTACCTCACCATATTGTTAATTTCGGCAGAAGGAGCCGTATATGGTGGGTATTAGAGAAAGAAATGCTACCTATCCGTTGCCTTTTTATGGAAGGGAAAGTTGGTGAAAACAGCATCTTTAATCTCTTGCACATACCCTACAACAGCCACAAAGAACGCTTGTTTTTTTCTATCATTGCACTGACAAAGGTAATCATTTTTTCTCGTTGGAAGAAAAATACGGGTATGAGATTAGTTGTCAAGTACTTGTTGCCTTGTTCCGCTATGTTCTACATACCGTTCATTAAATTCGAATTTACTTACTTGTTAACCATTCCATCTTTGTTAGGCAAGTAATGTGTTCCGTCCGCAACTCACCAACCAATTGTGATGAC
>JAFXBB010000079.1 GCA_017521945.1 Alistipes sp.
AAGGCACTTGGCAACGGCTGTGCGGCGAGGGTCCCACATGCTTACGCTCCACGCAACAAGTAAGGCGAAGCTGTTGATATTTGCAGCATTTACAAGTTTGTGGGTATATAGTTTATGAGCGTTGATACCTATACCGTGATAATGTTGAAAGGCGCTCTCTAAGTCAAATTCACTCTTTAAGTACACCTCCGTATCTTCTATAAGAGTCTTAAAGCGAGCCGTGTCTTTAACGGTCAAGCCCTCTTGTTCAAGCGACTCTTTACCCTTTTCGCCGCCCGCTGTAAATTCAATCTTTGCAGGGTACGAAGGCTCGTTTCCGCCACAGGCTGCAAGCATCGTTATAACCCACGAATCTTCGTGCGAAGTTAGGAGGTTGAGGTCTTCCATATACTCTGCAAGTCCCTCCACGGCATTCTCGTCGTCAAACTTGTAGAATGAGCGATAAGGGCGAGTTTCGCCAAGCTCTCGGCTAATATAGTTGAAGCCTCCGATTTTTGCCAAATAGTAGCCGAAGTGACCTATTACGGGATCTACGATATTGCTTGGTGACACGATGGTTACCTTCGAGCCTCTATCTATACAGCAACCATAGGGGCGATTAACCGCAAAATGCTCCACAACAAGCCTATCTTGCGGGTGTTCATCAACGGTCTGCATAACAGCTGTATTTGCCAAACGGAAGCGGTCAGAGTGTTCTACGGCATCGATAATATCATCGACCTTCATACCCATACGGGCTTGAATGTCGATAAGCGACAACACGGGTGGCACAATCTGAAATCCCGAAGGGCGGTCGAGTTTGCGTTCAAAGGCTTTGTGGAGTTTTTTGATATTCTTGTCGGTTATCTCCTTGTGCAACTCCGCACCCATCGCCTCCGAGAATCCTACACCGATAAGACCTGCAGGAACGGCAAACAAGGCGATACCCAACAGACCAATAATACAGGCGATAATGCGACCAACTAATGTTACGGGCGGAGTGTCAGCAAAGCCTCCAGGGTCACCGATATATTGCGCAAATGCCCAAACAACCGAGGTTATGCCATTGTCATAGACTTCTGGTTGTGCAGCGTGTTCGTAGAAGAAGAGTACAAACGAGAGAATCAGCGTTACAATCACAAGGAACTGCAACGAAATAAACATCTCCTTTGACTTGGAGCTAATCGCACTCTGCAACAAGCGGAATGAGCGCATATAGCGGAAGACGCGCAACAGACGAGCTACACGCAGCACTTTTAGCATTGCATAAGGTAGTGGGATAAAAAACGCAACATAGAACGAGTAGGTCGATAAGATATCTATCAACCCGTAAAAGGTTAAGCAGTAGCGCACGCGCCCCAAAAAGCCCTTATATTTTAGACTTATCGCATCGGCTACCCAAATGCGCAAGGATACCTCAACCGTAAAAATAGCGACCGTTACAATGTCGATAATGTGCAATATGCGCTGGCACACGGGCGACACATTGAATGTCGAGATAAAGACCGAAAGCGTACTCAACACAATCAGTCCAATGATGATGTAGTCGGGGATATTCTCCCACTGCTTGGTGCGTAGGTCGTTGTCGAAAACTCTTGCTAACTGCTTTCTAAATCGTTCCGTTTTAGTCATATTATCTCTTCAATTATAGTTTGTATCGCACGGCACATATCGCCCAGTGGCATATTTTTTTTATCTCTATGGGGCGACGTTTGCCCCTCGTATAGTGGCAAATGGACAAATATCGCCTGCATCGCTCCTCGCTCTTTACACATTCGCAACGCCTCGTAGTAGGCACGGTTGCAGACATACAACCCTGCCGAGTTCGATATCTTCACATTTATACCCTTTGCCTCGATAGCCGAGCGTAGTATTTTGATTGGTAACGAGGTAAACAGTGCTGTTGCACCATCTTCGTCTATAGGCTCTTCATCGGGTTTTGCGCCATCGTTGTCACCCATTGCCGAGTCCATCATATTCAGTGCGACACGCTCCAACTTTATACAATCTGCTGTGGCCGACTGCCCCAACATAATCACAACATCGGGCGTATGTCTATCTATCGCCTCGCGTAGGGTCATTGGCGCGCGCACAAAGCTCACAGGTAAGCACTCGGTGGCAATATCCGCATTAAACACACCAAAGGAGGCAACCTTTTTAACCGCCTCCCACGATGAGTTTTCTGCATAATCACCGAATGGTTCAAAACCCGTAATTAAGATCTTGCACACGATTATTGTATGCTATACTTTGTTGTGTAATACTCTGTCGTTGTAACTACTCCCACAGCCTCAACCCATAGGTAGTTAGCATAACGCATGCGCTCATTCTCGAAGCCCAAGTATATGGTCTTCGAGCCATTTGTCGGTATCGAGCCGTTGCACGACTGTGTGCCGAGGGTCGAGTATGTGACATCGTAATTGAGGTTGGATATGGCTACGTCACCATCCTGAAAGCTCTTTGCCTCGCTCTGGTTGCGAAAGACGTAGAGGTTGCAGTATGCGTCCTCCTCGCGTATTGGGCGGTTGTCGTCGAGAAGCATATCTATAAGTCCCGAACGACGCGTGCTCTCATATACGGGCAGGGATAAGACGTCTATACGGCGATAGGAGTGGCCGAGGTTCTCGTAAAACTCGCCATCGGAGTTGATAGGTTGCTCGCTGGTCGAGATACGCAACGAGTAGAGAATATTGGATGCTCCCGCAGGAACGGGGATAGCCACAATGGCGCGTGCTGCACCCGAAAATGCGGCCTTAATCTGACCACGAAGTGTAAACTTGCGAGGCTCCTCGAAGATATTCGACATCTTAATAGCCTCGACACCCATAGCACCAAAATCACCTTTTTTGCACGCCACCTGCTCGGTCATCACCTTCGAGCGATATGTTGAGGCGCCCACGCCATTGCGGAAACTGATGTTGGACTTGACATAAGCCTTGCCCTGGGGTATAACCTCTACAAGATATATCGCCGAGTAGTCTATCTTCAGTGAGTCGTTCACACTCGTTGAGGCGTAGTGCTTCAAGCGTGTCTGCTTATCGGCATTGTATATGTTTACCGCGATGCTCTCATCCGACTCTATCGTGTAGAAGAGCATATCTCCGGCTTCGAGATACAAAGGCTGACGCTCACACTCCGATATAAGTTGCGCCTTGCCCGATGACAGTCTTGATACGGTCTTTATTCCCGTAGGATTGCTCCCTGCATTAACACTCAGCATCTTGGCGCGCTCCTTGAGTGCCGCGATACGCTCGGCAAGAGCCTCGCAGTGCTCGCGCGTGGCGCTGTTCATCGAGGCGTCGTTGTAGTGGTACTGCAACTTACGGATGTCACTAAATACCTTTGCGGCGTTTGTTGTCTCGCCCGCCTCGATAGCCTCCAATGTAGCCTCCGCATCGGCAACCTTCACAGCGGTACTCTCGTATAGTAGCATTTCGCGCTCCGAGAGGCTTATGACAGTGTCGCCTACATTAACCTCATCCGCCACCTCAACATCCTCACTCTTCGTACGACTCTCTCCGCCACACGACACCAGCGCTATCGCAACGACGACAGCAATACTCAACTTGCAATTCATCATTAGTACCTTTGATTAATTATCGATTGTAACTCGCGCACCATATTCGAGTAGTAGTACGATGGATAATCCTCGCCCCACTCGCCGTTATCGACATTCTTCAAAAACCATAGGCTATGCTTATCGAGGAATTGCTGTGCCTCGAGTGTGCGCCCCTGCTGACATAGGTGAATAAGCACATCGGAAACATATCCGAAGTAACAGCCACCATTTCCGGCATAGTTGGGATCGTCGTACTCCAAGTGATGATACTTCCACGCTGTCTCAAAGTCATCAGCCTCAATAAGAGCATCGTACAATAGCTTGGTTACACGATTCTCATATCCATTGTGGTTATAATGATATTGCATCTGGTATGTCGAGCAATGGTCGGGAGTGTTGCGCTCGTAAACATTTATGGCTGCATCTATCTCGCCCACCTTTATATACTCCTCTATTAGCATCTCGGCACAGCGATACAACTCGTCGCCCTCAATGTCGTATAACAGCGATTTAGCCTCACTGATATTGCCTGCATCGAGTGCACGACAGAACTCTGCCTTACTTGCACCCCCGCCGCAACCCATAGCGACCAACATGGTCAAAATAATAACTATAACTCTCATAACTCATAAAATCTATTTTTTCTTTTTACCGCCGAACAACCCTTTGAGTATTGCGCCACCAATCTTACGCTCCAAGCCTTGCTTGGTGGTTGGAACACCAACTTTACGGGCAATCTTGGTCTTCAATCCGCTAATGCCCACTGCTCGTTTGAGCGAAAACGATAATCCCGGAATCTTCATAACCACACTATCCTATACAAAAACCTATTACAATAAGCACCGTACCTATCAAGAGCAGTATAATATCAATTATACGCCCCAAGCAACCCCATTTTACATCGTAGCCCGCGCCTGCCCAAAATATTAGTCCGACAATTATCAACGATACCTCAATCGGCGCAGCGAACATAATGCAACAGGCGATAATTATAATTAGCGTGAGTAACATATATCTTCGGTTTTATTCGCAATTTACGACCTTGATATTAGAACATCTCTTGTCCGAAGAATGTAAGACCGAGGTCTATGTCGAAGCACTTATCGAATACAAGCTGAGCAAGCGTCAGTATAGTAGCTACAAACACCAACACAATGGCTATCTTTGTACCGATAGGCATCCTGCAATCTTTCTTCTTGCGAGCCATAAACGTATATTTTACTTCCACTTATTTTGGGGGCAACCACGCTTTTCGCAGTACTCATTGAACGAGGATAGTGTCATATCATCGGAGCTTCCCGAGGTATAGACACCTCTACCCTCCGGAGTATAGTAGCAAACCTGAGCGTAGAGTCCGAATACTGTATCAAACTCCTTCTCCAACGACTTAATTTTCTTGTTGCCCGAGATAGAGATATCTCCGCCCGAATTAGCACGGCGTACCGATGCCAAAGTCTTGCTTCTGTCAATCGGAGTTATTGACTCGCCCTTCTTTACCTGATCACGAGCATAGCTGTAGAATATGCAGAGTTGCAAACAAGGGAACTTCTTGTTGAACTCCTTACACAGAGTCTCTATCTTCTTGTTTCCTGTTACAGAGAGCTCAACTGCCTTTGGCACAGCAACCTTCTTTGCAGCAGGTTTAGCCGTTGTAGTCTTCTTTGCAGCAGGTTTAGCCGTTGTAGTCTTCTTCGCAGCAGTAGCCTTTGTGCTAGTAGTCTTCTTCGCTACCGAAGTAGTCTTTTTCGCTGCCGAAGTAGCCTTCTTGGTGGTAGTTGTTTTTGCCATAGTTGTAGTTGTTTATGTCGTAGTGGTATGTGGGGCGATCAAACCCCACATACCCGAATAGTGTCGGCAATTATTTGCCTGCGCCAACCAAGGTTGCGCTGTTGTCAGCCAACTTAGTATCGTCAGCGTTAGCAACCTGAACACCGATACCGTACATCTCGGCAATCTTCTTCTCGAAGTTGCCTACGCGGAGGTTACCACCAACAACGAGCTCACCACCCTTATAACCATCTGCACGCAAAGCAGCCAATGTCTTCTCGTCATCAGCCGGAGTCTTGCAAGCGACAGTTGTGTAAACGCGCAACGATGCACCAAACTCCTTCTTAAAATTAGCCTTTAAGGTCTTAACCTTCATACGGCCATCCAACTTAAAATCTGCCATAATCTTTTAGTTTTTAATGATTAATAATTATTAAATTGTTACTATGCAGTAATAAAATTCTACTTTGTCAATCTCTCTCGTACGCCACTCAATGCTGTACTCCCTCTCAACTTCAAAGTTCGGGTGTGTTTTGGCACAAGTGCTTTCGGGGTTTGCCCAATGCTTCTTTGTTGAGCGAGCAGCCTCACCAGCCATACCGAAGAGGTAGTTGTTTGAGGACTCTTTACTGCCTTTTGTATAAAATCCATCATTGGTAACAAATACAGCCAAACCGCCCTTCACTCGCTCAAATCGGTTGCGTACCAACTCCACACGGCGAACATCTTTCCAGAAGTCGTACATACCTAAATCTTGTGCGCCTTGATTCTTCATCACGACAACATCCGCTGTTAAATCTTCATCAAAACGAGAGATTTTGCGCTCCACCTTTTTGGTCTTGTACTTCAACTCTACGGGGCAGTACTCGCCATCTTTTTTCACAACAATATCGAGGCGAAGTTCGCTCTCCCAAACATATTTACCTACTTTCTGCAACTCCTGCCATGGCACATAGTACTCCACATCTACATCATCGTAGCTGTCGGTGGAGTTGCGTAGCCAAGTGGCAAGATGCATCTGAAAATCGCGCTCATTGAAGAGTAACTCATCGTTACTCTCCAAAAAAGCGCATACATCATTGCGAACTAAATCAATCAGAGTAGCCATAGTTTAATACTCGCCGCGTGCGGCCTGACCAAGGGTAATGGAGTTCGGAACGAGTTTGGTGCCGGCAGCATCCTTAATCTGAACGGTTACGCCGAAGTTCTTGTCGAAGAGTTTCTCGGCATCGCCAACCTTCATACTCGCCTTAATCTTCAAGCCGTCGGCAGTAGCTTTTACATCTTTGGTAGTCTTCTTATTGAGTGCCGCCAAAGTCAGTTCGCCATCGGCAATCTGTGCGCCCTTATAGAATACGAGCGAGAGGTTAAAAGCCTTCTTAAAGTCAGCCGACAAAGTCTTCAATTTCTTGTTTGGAGCAACGGTAAATTCAGCATTCTTGAATTTATCCATCAAATTGTTTAAAAGTCCCATAATATATTATATGTATTAAAAGTTTATTACTCAACAATGATAAACTCGGTGCGACGATTAACCTCGGGGTTGTTCTCGTCGAGTGGCTCGCTTGAGCCCTTGCCGACAGCCTCCAAACGCTCTACCGCAACTCCACCGTGGCCTACCAAGAAATCCACAGCTGCCTGTGCACGAGCCTCCGACAACTTCTGGTTAAATACTGGATCGCCCTCTGCCGAGGTGTGACCCACAATCTGCAACTTTACCTCTGGGTGTTTCTGCATCTCCTTCGCAAGGTCGTGCAACACAAACTTTGCCTCCTCCGACAACTCTGCCTTGCCCTGAACGAACTGCGCTGCGTTGAAGTTCTTCTCGATCTCCTCAATGCGATCAACATAGACAATCTTCTCAACCTCTACGACCTTCTCAACCTCTACAACTTGTGGCTTGCGCAATGCGAAGAATGCTGCTATACCACCCACCAAAAAGAGCAGGAGCAACCATACCCACCACAACGACTTCTTCTTTGCAGGTACCGGTGGTACATAACCGTTGAGGTACTCCAAGCGGAAACCACCCTTTTTACCGCCCTTGTCAGCGGCTTCGAACTTTGCAATCTCGATATCGTACAACTTTGCGTGCGAAACCATACGCTCAAAACTTGGCTTGGTCCACATCTTAACAACCGACACCCTCTTGCCATCGCCCATCAAAAGCAACTCGTCCTCTGCCTTGAAGTAGCCGTCCCAATCGGCAGTTGTACCCTTATCCTCGGCATAAACGAAGTTCTCCTTCACACCACTATCAGGGTTTAACTCATTTGGAAAAGCCTTGCGCAAATCTTCCAATGTTGCCTGTGGGTACATCACCATATAGGCGTGTGCAATACCCAATGCGGTACGGTTCTGTGCCTTACCATAAACTCTTACTTTGCTTGCCATAATTTGTCTATCTTTCAGTTGAACATAAGTTCGGGTTAATACTATGCTGCGTTTCGGGGTACAAAAAAGAAGCGCAGACTAATTGCTTAATCTCCGCTGATAGGTCCTAGGAAAACCTGTGGTAAGAAGAAAAAAGCAACAGCCCACGCTATGGCTATATATCCACAGGATATATAGACCCGCAGCATGGTTCGTCCTCTCTTACCGTAAATGAATTTCCTAGGTTCATCAGCGAGATGGACAAACACTTGCGTGTTTATCGTTTATTTTCACAAATGTAGTAAAAAAAACAATAAAAACACCCAAACCTGCCATTTTTTTTGCAGGGCTGTTGCTTACGACAAAGGTATGAATAAATGAGATACGATAACGATTTCCGCCGTTGTCTTTTGTTGTCTTTTGACTATTTGGCCTGATATGGGCGATAAGGCTTGCGCTCTTTGAGTAGAGAATTATAAAATATCAGCTCCTCCGTAGGCAAATTGCTCTTGTATATCTTGGGCAAAGAGTCTATCTGCTCCAACAAACGGGCGTGATACTTATTGAGCGCATGGATATAGACATTGCCGGCAAGCGTATTCAACTCCATATCTACAATAGGGGTAATATGCTCACTCTGATACTTCGCAAGTTCTTCGAAAAAAACGAGAAGATGACTACTCGCAAATTCGTGATAAACCTCCCGAGAGATAGAGTCGGTTGTAACCATATAGGCTCGCTCTACATCACGCTCAATTTGGAGGAACAACTGCTCTCGCTCCATACGCTCGTTGCGTTCGGTGAGTTTCGTTTGCCCCAAAAAGATAAAAGGCAGAGCAAAAATCGTGGCTGCAACGATGCCAAGCAACACCTTCTGCGGAAGATTGCGATTGCGCCAAGCCCGTTGCAGTCCCGATATATTTTCGTATCGCTCCTCGGCGTTTGCACAACAGCATCGCTCGGCAATACGGTGGTGTTGTCTGCCAAATATCTCACGCATCAACACACCTATCGAATAGATATCGCTACGAGCATCAATCTCTCGGCTCTGCGCCTGCAATTCGGGCGAGGCGTAGCAAGGCGTGCAACCAAGGGTACGCATAGCATACTCGGCATCGCTGTCCGCCAAGCCGAAATCTATAAGTTTCAGAGTGTTATCGGCATGGGTAACGAGTATATTTTCAGGTTTGAGGTCGTTGTGAATTACCCCTCGTTTGTGGAGATAGCCGACAGCCGAGAGGAGTTCGGAGAAGATGCGGTTACGCTCCTTTTTTGAGGGGTTCTCGGCGAGATATTTATCGAGTGTCCGCCCCTCGATATACTCCATTACCAAACCTGTTCCGAATGGCAAATCTTCTATCGTGTAGATGTGGACAAGATGCGGGTGGTCGCAACCGATGGAGAGTTCATACTCTCGGCGTAGCATTTTATTCTGTCGCTCTGAGTTGTCTTTTGTAGTCTTTATCAAAAAGCGTTTACCAGCCTTGAAAGCAAGATACAACGAGGTATTTGCATTGGTTTTCAACAACTTAAAGTCGTGAAAGCCCTGCGTGGTATCACCCATTTCGGGCGTTCCTCCAAATATATTACTCTCCTCTACCATCGAAACATTTTTGATTGTCAAAGATAATGATTATTTTTGTAACGATGAGCATACAAAGAGATATTCCGCAAATTATCGTACTCCGAGAGCGAGTAGAGAGTCGTTTTGGCAAGAAGTTGAGCGTTCACGCCGACTTTTTGGCATTAGTTGCCGTAATTGAAATGGAACAACGACAACACATTTCCGAAAGTACTTTGGAGCGTGTGTGGGGCTATTCAACACGAGGCTATGATACCATTTCACTTCATACGCTTGATGTGCTGGCACAGTATGCTACGGGGCGCTATTGGGACGATTTTTGTCGTCTGTTGCACGCTGAATCGGAGTGCGAATCAGAACTTTTCGATGTGGAACACATCTCTTCGAGCGACCTTTCTGTGGGTGACCGCCTGCAAATCGGTTGGTTACCCGACCGTTTGTGCGAAGTTCGCTACTTGGGGAATAATCGCTTTGTAGCGGAGCGATGCGAAAACTCGAAGATGCAAAGGGGCGACACTTTTTCTTGCTTGCAGTTTGCACTTGGAGAGAAGGTTGTTTTGACTGATCTCCACCAAGCCGGCACACCCGAAAACGCACTTAAAATATACTCCATTGGCAGGCAAAACGGATTAACCACATTGCGACGCTTGCATTAACATGAGTATGGTGTGAGGATATATAGTGCAAATCGCATAACGCTTTGAGCGTTTGAAGCCAATAATCTTCATCGCCTTCCTTGTCGAAACCACGGGTGTAGAGAAACGCCCAAGGGAAAGGTGTGAAACGAAAAGCCTGTCTAACAATGCAAAAAGTTAGGCAGGCTCGTTTAGTATTAGATAAAGAAAAAGAATTTGTTTCAAGGCTATAAAGCCCAAAAAAGCGTAGCTTCTGTGTGTAAATGAGCATCTTGAGAGTAAGAAGCACAACAACAAAATAGGTCTCTAATTGAGGCTCTACAACAGTGTTGTGTCACACAAGCGGCTACAAAACAGGTAGAATATCCGATTTGAAAATCGAGCGAACAACAATACTTCCATCCTTAACATCAGACGGGATAGTTTCACGAGTATAGGTCATAGTCTCGTTTGAGCCATTTTGTGACACAAGTATCATTGTGTCTGGCTCTGAAAACGACACCTTATAGCTGCTACCCCACTTAGAACCATCTCGATAGATACCAGAGAGGATATCACTCATAGCGTTCCATGTACCTGTATAGTGGCGATGGCGACCTTCGCCCACCTTTTGATAGAGGTTAAAACTACCATCGATACAAAACTCTACATAGATATCCACATCCATCTCCGCCGGCGTACAGTGCCACTGACCAACTATCTTCTCTGTCACTGGTTCTGTCACAGGCTCCTTCTGGCAACTTGTTGCAACAACAAGTAGTAGAGCGGTTAATACTGATAATACTCTCTTCATCGTTTTGTAGTTTTACTATTAGAACCAGCCACCATTATCTGAACATACGCCTCGAGAGATAATAGATACCTCGCGAGATATCTCCGTGCCACCCATATTATTACCACCACCAAGCTGACCACCACCAGCAATTGCCGACACGGTAATTTTTGCCGATCCATTCTTTGTTGCAGTGATATTCATCACACCATTCTTAACATTTGGCGTGCTGGTTAGTCCCAATATACTCTTAGCCTCGTCCGACACATCGACCTTAAGGTAGGTGATATCATTAGCCGACTCACCGAAGTACTCCGAAAGATTTACAGAGCATGGTGTACCCACACGCACCATAACGGATGGAGTACCTTCAATCTGCATAAGTAGTCTCCATGCATCTATAGCACCTGTACCCATACGCTTGTTGTACTGCTTAAGTTCCACATCGTTCTTTGTTCCGCTCGCAAGATATTGATTAATATCATTGACAGATGTCAGTAGCAACGATGTAAACTCCTCTTTAGAAAATCTCTTACCGAGCTTACCTGCGTATGACACTCCCAAAGCTGCTACGCCCGAAACATGAGGGCAAGCCATCGAGGTACCCTGCATATAGGCATAATCAGATGATGTCTCGCTAATGCAAGTAGACAAAATCATACTTCTATCGTTTGTAGTCAAGGTGTGGTCACCTCCGGGTGCAGCGATATTACAACCACGACCATAGTTGGTATACCACGCAGGAAGATAATCTGGACCAATTGCCGTTACAGAGATACACATAGGCAATGCTCCCGGATAGTTCGAGTTACTTGCCTCCTCATTACCCGACGCATATATTGCGATATTAGCCTCCAGAGCTGGGTGGTTGGCATTCTCAGGATCCATAAAGTACTTCAAAGCGCGATACTCCAATGGAGAGTCATTTATATAGTCATTATCGCAACTATAAGCATCTGAATTGTAGCCATAGGAGCATTGAGCTATACATGCACCGTTGTCGGCAGCATAGATAAGGGCCTCGGCACACTCTCTATCACCACCAACCACTTCACCCTCGAAGATTTGGCAACTCATCAAACGCACGCCATCGCCATTACCAGAGCCTCCAGCTATGGAACTAACACCTATACCATTACCATTTACTGCGCCAATAATTCCAGCCACATGAGTACCATGTCCCTCATCTCCCTGCCAATTGATAGCCCCGTAGGAGTAGCCCTCTGTGATAAAGTTATAGCCGTGAATATCATCAACAAAGCCATTATCATCATCGTCTACGCCCTCTACGCCACTCTTCTCTGCCTCGTTCACCCACATGGAGCCTGCAAGGTCGGGATGAGTGTACTTGATTGGAGCATCACACACAGCAACGACAACATCGGGCGTACCAGCAGTGAGCTTCCACGCATCCTTAACGCCAACATCCGCACCTTCCACCACTGTCGAGCCAAAGCTCTTATCCCCCGTATTGATAAGGTTCCACTGCGAAGAGTTAATCGGATCGTTAAAAGGCATAACACTCTCTGCTGCACCACTTAGAGTGGCAACAGGAGTATATGGGACACATCTGTAATCGGCAGCGAGTTTTGGAATGGAATTAAACTGAATATGACACACTTCTGAGAGTTGAGCAACGCTTTTAGCAATCCTGTCAACAGATTCTTTATCGTCGAAACATACTCTATACCATCTGTCAAGTCCAAGTCGCTTTGCTACTCTGTCGTTCTTAGGCAAATGGCGTATTGCAGGCTCAACCCCAAGAAGTTTAACATCGGCAGGTAGCTCATCAAAGATAAACGACACACCATCTTTTGCAATACGACAAGTAGTTGCATCATCGAACTCGACTAACAGCTCTCCGCGCTTATATTCAGCACTGATATCTCCAACGACTTTTGCCATAAATACAGCTTCTGGGGAAGAATACTCCTCCCCAGAAAGCTCAGGCTCCGAGATACATGATGTCATCAACATCAGCATCATCAAGATTAGAATATGAAAACCGTGTTTCATTACTCACCAAAATTTCTGATACACATAGATTTTACCATCACCTCATCCATATAGTCGAACTCCGATACTGGAGAGCATCCATCTGGCGTTAAGGTTAGAGGTATGCGTACAACAGGGCTATTGTTGTCGTCACCATCCTTAGAGAAGTAAACCAATGTAAGTGGCTCGTAGAAGTAGCAGTACGACATTGCAATAGGCTCATTCTTTCGACCATACTGTGACAAGTCGAGGATAAGCTCGTTATCAGTAGGTCCATTAGCCGCTGTGAGGTCACCAATATAGATGTCGTAGAAGTAGTCAACCACATCGCCATGAGTGGTTACCTCCAAAGGTACGACTGCCCAACCATCAGCGTCGGAGAACTCCTCAGGATAAACATCCATAAGATCATAGCCATCGAAATATTTATCATATTTAATTTCGATATACGACTCAGAGGTCTTAATTGCAGGAGTGGTGATGATATCCGTAAAGATAACATCGGTATTAAACTCTCCCGTTAGCTCATCCACACCAATTACAAATAGACGATAATCGGTATTTGGAGATAGCTGAACGAACTCCACACTTGTCTTACCCTTTGAGCAGATAACCCTCATGCAGTCTGAGATATGAGAGTAGTAGCCTGCGTCAACATACCACTGTGCAGTCTCGCGTACCAACTCCTTTAGCTCATCGGCACTCTCCTCGGTATAGCACCAATCCACATAGTATAGGCTTGTCTTTGGCTCTGCCTCAACAGTAGCCTTGATACGATAGTGAGTAACCTTGTCGAGGGTGATATTTACATTTGACAATGGGCTTCCGTCTGACTTAAGGGTGTGTACCTTCTCCTTAACAATCTCGGTAGTAGCCATACCATATTCGAAGCCAAAGGCCACAACATAGTAGTCAGTATCCTCCCTATCGACAATGATTGTATCCGAGATATCGCCAAAGTGCAAGTAGTTGACATAGCCATCGGTTTCATTGAATTTCGCAACAATCTCCTCATCCGACAGACCCTCGATATCCTCGGCACTAAAGATTAGCGTTGCATACTGATCTTTATTGGTTGTAGTAACACTATAGCTGATACGGTCAGTATTAACATCGTTGATAATGATATCAAGCTGGTTATCTGAAGGTGCTACACTACCTGTGCGGAACTCCGTAATGGTGATATCCGAGAGTATTGTGCCACCATCGCTCACTGCACATACAAAGCCATAGAAGTCGGTTTCGGCATTAAGTTCAAACTCCTGCGATGCTGGGCCTACGAATGTAAGTTCAGCAACAGCCTCCTCTGCAGTGTAACCTGCGTAGCTGCCATAATAGATAGCATTCGAGATATCAACCTCGACAACACGCTTCAAGTACATTTCGATAGTTACACCCGGTGACTGCTCGAGGGCTGTCTCCATACCCTTCTTAGAGTAGTACCAAGCATAGTAACGAATTTGCTCAGGATCTGGCACTACGGACATAGTAACATACGGGCCATCAATATCATAGGTAACATCAAATGCAACCTTGAAATCCTCTTGTGTAATACCACTCTGAGAGACTACTACATCATCCTTTAGCTTACCACATGAGATGGTAATCTTCGAGAGGCGTGTTGTTGTCAAAGGGTTGGCATCTACTATGAAGCGTACTACGCCTGCAGTCGAAATATCGAAATCGTGAATCCACTCATCCTCACTCTTTACCACAAGATTTTCTGTAGAGCCACCCTCCATCGTGTATGTAAAGGCACACTCCTCACCCACAGCCTTTACCGTCACAAGATTTTCGTTGATAACAAGCGATGTTGGGTCATTTACAGGCGTATTGGGGGTATCTGGCACATCATTAGGCTTTGAACACGACCAACACAAGCCAAGTAGTGCCAACATTAGAATTGAGAACTTTTTCATAGCTTATTAGAATCCGTCTTAAAATTTTCTCATTGCGCGAACACGATGCTCTTCCTTTTTGTCAGTGTCATATGAGGAGATCTCGCCATACGAGAAGCTAAATGGATAGGCACTCTGCACACCAACCTCTACAGATGTCCAATAAAGATCATTGGGACCTGTAGCAAGTGTAGTCTTATCCATATCTGCAAGCGTGGTATTGATAGCCTCAAGACCGATATATGCACACTCCAACTCATAGATAGATGGTAGGAACCACGACGAGAGACCAAGGGCATTCTTACGATCGCACCAAGCAAAGGCTGGATATAACTCTTTCCAATTTTCAAGCTCCTTGACAACACTTGAGTTGTACGCACCATTATCATGTGAGATTGGATAACCTTGGTCGATTAGACCTCTATACTCCGTAGACCACTGCTCAAAGCCCTCGTCCAACGAGATGATAAGACCGTGTTGACCACTCTCGTCAACAAAAGCGACAACACCCTCGGCAAGACCCTCCTTGTAGTAATCACCCACCTTATAGGTTTTCACCTCTGGCTCATCCTCTCTGCCGTCATCAGGATTGTCGATAGGCGGTGTTGGCACCGAGTCTGGTTTAGACTCGGTGCATGACAAAGGCATAATCATCACTGCCGCAAGTAGCAGCACAACTATCTTCTTCATAATTACTCAACGGTATAGGTTGTACGAACGATAGTGTAGTTACCCTCTGGGTCGTATACAGCACCTGCATAGTAGACAGTAGAGCCTACAGGAACATTGGCATCATTAATGGTGAAGTAGGTCTGGTTAGTCACCTCATTCACAAATGTTGTATCGTTCTTCTGCTCAAGGTATGCAAGCAAATCAGCATCACTCATGTCGTAAACCGTGCTATCGTCAACAATGTGGCTCATAACAAACTTAGCAACATTCGAGTCTACTTCCAAATAGAACCACGCTGAGATGAACTTAGGATCTGAGCCTTGCTTTGTAAAGAGAATATTTTTAATCTGAGGACCCTCCTTAAATTCCTTGGTTGTAAACTCTTTGGTAAATGCCTTAGTGGTATATGTACCATCAGGAACAAGACCTATGGCATAAACGATATACTTTGTATTATCCTCAAGACCGTCAATCTTCCATGAGTTGTAGGTAGTCTCCAAAGCGCGTGACAACCACTCCTCGCGGCTCATCTGCGTAGGATCCCACAACGAATCGATAAGCTCATCGTTGAAACGCTTGATAGCATCATCGTTGGCACCATGCTCCTTGTACTGTGAGTAAGGCATAATGTTGAACATGTGAGGAGTAGGCTCAATGTATGGCTGGAATGATACAGATGCAGTGTTAGCAGTAACCTCTGCTACAGATACGATAAACTCTGTATCGTTCGCATCAGCCTCCTTAGTCTTGAATGCCACCTTTGTGAGAGGTGTTGTAACCTCGCCTCCAAAGTAACCGAATACCAAGCAGTAGTAATCCTTGTTAGGAATCATTGGGCACTCGAATACCGATGTAGTACCAGAGTATATGTGGTTTCCAATCTTCTCGCCCTGTGCAGTGAGAATAGCATCGATAATCTCCTCATCGCTAAGAGGGTTGCCCTCAGCGTCGTACATATACTCCTGCAACTCATAGAGTGCTACATACGACTCCTGCTGTGCTGGAGCGACATAGAATGTAGCGCGGTCATCCTCGATAGAACTCTCCATAACCTCAAATGTATTCATAGGGGGACGAGCAGTAGTTACCGACACAACTGCTGCGTCAGTAGTTGCAGTACCATCGGCACCAATACCGATAGCGAACACGAAGTAGGTGTTTGAAGGCTGAATACCATCCTCCAAAGTAAAGTCGTCAGCCAAAGCACCATAGCATGAGATTGCACCAACGGTAGCAGGAATGCTATAATTATTCTCCTCGGCCAAAGCAGGGATATACTCTGCGATAAACGCAGGGATATTCTCCGCGTCGCTCAAGCAATACTCCTCGTACATCCAAGCAGGGAATATGTCATAGAAATAACCTACGGTATCATCCGAAGGAACGATAGTTACCGAAAATGAGTTAGCAGTGATGTTGTCACCTACAACGATATCAAATGTACAATCGAGCTTTTTAACCTCAGGAGTTATAAAATTAATGCTATTTACAGCTGTAAGAGC
>JAFXBB010000080.1 GCA_017521945.1 Alistipes sp.
CTGTATTTGTACAGTTACCAAAGCCAAGCTCATCCATCTTTGCAACCATAGCCTTAGCACGGCGTGCGCCCTCAACACGGCCCTGAGGAAGTTTTGCAAGTGAAGATACGCGAGCTGCAACAAAAAGCATTGCAGAACCGTTCTTACATGTTGCAGCACATGCACCACAACCTACGCATGCAGCAGCATCCATACTCTCCTCAGCATCTGCCTGTGGACTTGGAATAGCGTTGCCATCAGGTACAGAGTTTGTGCGAACTGAAACATAACCTCCAGCCTGAAGAATCTCATCATAAGCACCACGGTTTACAACAAGGTCCTTGATTACAGGGAAAGCAGCAGAACGCCATGGCTCAACAGTGATTGTTGCACCATCTTTGAACTGACGCATATAAATCTGGCATGTTGTAACAGCCTGTGATGGACCGTGTGCATGACCGTCAATGTGCAATGAACACATACCGCAGATACCCTCACGGCAGTCGTGGTCAAATGCAACAGGCTCCTCGCCTTTGTGTACCAAGTCGTTATTCAAGATGTCAAGCATCTCAAGGAAGGAAGTGTCGGAAGAGATATCCGAAACCTTATACTCCTTAAAACAGCCCTTGGAGTGAGCGTCTTTCTGACGCCATATTTTTAATGTGAAATTCATAATTTCCTGTTTATTAAAAGTTTAACGCCAAAAATTTAATCCTTATAGTTACGCTGTGCGCGGTGTGTGAACTCGTAAGTCAGATCCTCCTTTGTAAGCTCTGGCTCTACATCCATACCCTTGTACTCCCAAACTGCTGCGTAAGCAAACTTGTCATCATGACGAAGTGCCTCACCCTCCTCAGTCTGGTGCTCAGAGCGGAAGTGGCCACCACAAGACTCCTCACGATTAAGGGCGTCGCGTGCCATAAGTTCACCAAGCTCAAGGTAATCTGCAAGACGCAATGCCTTCTCAAGCTCTACATTGAAAGAGTCTGCTGTACCAACAACCTTGACATCCTTCCAGAACTCCTTACGAAGTGCAGCAATCTCAACAATTGCCTTCTCCAAAGACTCCTTTATACGAGCCATACCAACATTGTCCCACATAATATGGCCGAGTTGCTTGTGAATATCATCAACAGAGCGTGAACCATTGATTGAGAGCAGTTTTGCAATCTTCTCCTTAACCTCCTTCTCTGCCTGAGCAAATGCAGGAGTATCTGTTGATACCTTTGGAGCCTGAATCTTCTTTGCAAGATAGTCGCCAATAGTATAAGGAAGAACAAAGTAACCATCTGCAAGACCCTGCATAAGAGCAGAAGCACCAAGACGGTTTGCTCCGTGATCTGAGAAGTTAGCCTCACCGATAGCATAGAGACCAGGGATTGTTGTCATCAGGTTGTAGTCAACCCAGATACCTCCCATAGTGTAGTGAACAGCAGGATAAATCTGCATTGGCTGCTCGTATGGGTTAACATCGGTAATCTCCTTATACATATCGAACAAGTTACCATATCTCTTCTCGATAACCTCCTTACCAAGACGCTCGATAGCTGTCTTAAAGTCAAGGAATACTGCAAGACCTGTCTCATTTACACCATAACCTGCATCGCAACGCTCCTTAGCGGCACGCGATGCAACGTCGCGTGGTACCAAGTTACCGAATGCTGGATAACGACGCTCCAAGTAGTAGTCACGATCCTCCTCAGCGATATCTGATGGAAGCTTAGTACCCTTGCGGATAGCCTCAACATCCTCCATCTTCTTAGGAACCCAGATACGACCATCGTTACGCAATGACTCTGACATAAGAGTCAACTTAGACTGCTGTGTGCCGTGTACAGGGATACATGTAGGGTGAATCTGTGTGAAACATGGGTTAGCAAAGCCAGCACCCTTGCGGTAGCACTGGAACGCAGCCGAGCCGTTAGATGCCATCGCGTTGGTAGAGAGGAAGAATACATTACCATAACCACCTGTAGCGATAACAACAGCATGTGCGCCATGACGCTCAATCTCGCCTGTAACAAGGTTACGAGCGATGATACCACAAGCCTCGCCATTCTCGATTACAATATCCAACATCTCGTGGCGTGGGTATGACTTAACAGAGCCTGCAGCAATCTCCTTGTTCAAGGCAGCGTATGCACCGAGCAAAAGCTGCTGACCGGTCTGACCACGAGCATAGAAGGTACGAGATACCTGAGCGCCACCGAATGAACGGTTAGCCAACAAACCACCATACTCACGAGCAAAAGGTACACCCTGAGCTACGCACTGGTCGATGATAAGGTTAGAGACCTCAGCAAGACGATATACATTTGCCTCGCGTGCGCGGTAGTCACCACCCTTGATTGTATCGTAGAATAGACGATATACAGAGTCGTTATCGTTCTGATAGTTCTTAGCAGCGTTGATACCACCCTGTGCTGCGATAGAGTGTGCACGGCGTGGAGAGTCAGAGATGCAGAAGATCTTTACGTTGTAACCAAGTTCACCAAGTGAAGCAGCTGCAGATGCACCGCCAAGACCGGTACCTACAACGATGATATCCAACTTGCGCTTATTAGCTGGGCTCACTACCTTGATGGCAGCCTTGTGGTTGCTCCACTTCTGTGCCAATTCACCAGCAGGTGTTTTTGCATCTAATTTATAAGCCATAATATCTTAGTTTTTATTGTTATCTATATAAAGTGGTATTAGATCAAAGTCTGGATAAGCTCTGGAGATGTTACGCAGAAGCAATATACAGCCACAGCAGCAAAGCCGAGGAAGATAAGTGTTGCGATGATGTTTGCAAGACACTTAAGGCGTGGATACCAAATGTCGTTTGCCCAACCTACAGTCTGGAACATAGACCATACACCATGTGTTAGGTGGAACCACAACGCTGCAAACCATACGAGGTATAGAACAACATTGTACCACTTAGAGAAGGTAATCATCATAAGTGCAGCACCGCTTGTAGCGCCAACCTCCAAGTCACCTACCATAGATGCGTGGTGACCCATAATCTCAACAAGCTGCATCTTTGACCAGAAGTGAACAAGGTGAAGACCAAGACCAAGAATCACGATAACACCAAGAACAAGCATATTCTTTGATGCCCATGAAACACCCTTCTCCTGAACAGTAACAGCATAACGCTGCTTACCACGAGCGCGGTAGTTGTTGATTGTAAGGATAAATGCGTAGATGAAGTGAATTACAACACCTGCAGCGAGGATAACTGTTGCTACAAGTGCATACCAGTTTGCACCAAGAAACGCACAAATTGCATCATAAGCCTCATAGCTGAAAAGCATTGCCATGTTCATAGACATGTGGAAGAGAAGGAAGAGTACAAGGAAGCATCCTGTGATACTCATCACAAGCTTCTTTCCCACTGATGAATTAGTTAAAAAACAGCTCATAGTGTAAAAATTTTAGAATATTGAAAAATAAATTAAGTTTTGTCAATTATGCGTTCAATGCCCTCACATGGTGATAAACATTAGTGCAAAGATAAGAATTGTTTGCATAATAACAATACATAATCGCATAAATTCTGCTCTAATTGTTGATAAAAAATAAATATTTGGTACATTTGTAGCTGTAATTATCGTAATTATGGAGGATAAATCGGAGATAAGACGCGAAGTGCGCCGAAGAATTAAGGAGCTAAGCCAAGAGCAGAGAGCAAATGCTGCAAGAGAGATATTCAACGAGATAGAGCTAAGAGAGCCGTTTCGCGAGGCCAAGTGCATTGCCCTCTTTGTCTCAATGCAGGATGAGGTATCAACCCTTGATGCGCTTCGGTCGTGGAGCGAAATGGGCAAGCGCATCGTTGTACCACGCGTCGAGGGGGATATTATGCGCTTCTATGACTACTCTCCAGAGAGGATGCAGATCGGGGCGTTTGGTATCATGGAGCCTACCTCCAACAACGAGATTTTGGCTAAGGATATCGACCTTATCATTGTTCCTGCCCGTGCCTTTACCCTATCAGGTATCCGTCTTGGTCGTGGCGGTGGCTTCTATGATAAGTATATGTCACAGCCATCGTTCCGCGCCTATAAGATAGGCATTGCTTACGCCTGCCAAATCTTCGACTCCCTACCCCATGCCGAACATGATATCATGGTTGACGAGGTGGTTATCATATAGTGGGCGCAAAGCATCACACCTCCATACCAAAGTATTTATCAAGGATTTTATCAAGGTTTTGCATTAAAAATATATCGGGTTGCAAAATAATTTGTATATTTGCACGATATATATATGTGTATGAAGAGAACGAAGATAATATACAGCGTTGTGGCGGTGGTGTGTGCGGCACTGATGATGGTGGCGTGCAGCAATGATAGTGACACCACACTAACATCACAGCAGAAGGCTATAGAGAACTACCTGACAAAGAGCCATAAACCTGCACTCATAGACGAGTACCTTGTGCCTGAGTCGAGCGAGGAGCAGCCTCAGTTCTACACCCATTGGGGGTTGGATATCTTCCGATACATAGCAACCTACTACGATGAGGGTAGAGAGGCATGGACTACTATCAGCAAAGGTACAACCTTTGATATCAACTACACAGCATACATCTTCAAGAGTGGTCAGCCTACGATTAGCGATATGTTTGCAACAAATATAGCCGAGAATATCGAGGAACTATACAAACAATATCCCGATGAGGAGCATATATGGGAGGCTAAGCCTATGCGCATCACCTTGGGCGAAACGGCACTTGTAAGTGGTCTTAACAAGGCGTTGGAGGGTTGCCGTATAGGCGATAGGATAGAGGTATACCTCACATACGAGGCAGCCTACGGCAAGCATTATGTGGGTTTTGTGCCAAGCAGGTCATCCGTGATGTGGAAGATAGAGATTTTGGAAGCGAAATAGAGTAATATATGAATATGTCGAGAATTACAGGTACACTTATGATGCTGGTTATCGCGGCAACAGCATGCGTAAGAGAGCCAAAGGTTACATACGACGAGATTGAGCATCGCTCGCTTAAGGCGTGGATAGAGAAGTATCATCCTGAACTTATGGAGAACTATCAGGAGGATGGCGGCTACTATGTCAAAATCCTTGAGGAGGGCGATGGTGTGAATATCGTTACAGGTAAGGATGTGTGGGTATGGTTTGACTTTACAGCCCGCGACCTTCAGGGCAATATTCATGAGACGCGCAGTGCTGATGTAGCCCTACAACTCGCCACATACTCAAACTATGCGCACTATGTACCAGCCGTACGCTTTAGCGGCAAGGATAGCCATACGCTTATGGAGGGTACATACCTCGCAACATACAACCCTTTGAAGATAGGAGGCAACGAGAACTACCAAGTGAGCGAAGGCACAAAACTCCGCCTATACCTCCCCTCATCCGTAACCAAGACCACAACAGATACCTCAGATGGTGGTTACGAGGGTCAGTTCGAAGCAGATAAAAACAGACCGATGATTGTTGATATGACAATCTACGGTCATGTGGAGAACCCTGTGGAGTATGAGGGCGAGCGTGTTGAGAGTTTTGCAAAGAACACCTTTGGATTGTGTGAAGAGCATAAGGTTGTAGAGGAGGAGAATAGCACCGAGAAGAGTTCTTTGCGTCGACACACCACTCGCACTGACGAGGAGAGCGACGAGGAACAGAAGATGACCAACGAGGAGGCTGTTAGAGAGTTCTACGACGGTCGCTGGCACCAGCCTGTAGATACCCTTGAGCATCTTCTTGTCAACTACACATACAACCCCGAAAAGAGTATCGATTTTGCAGGTAGCATGGCAGGGTTGGCTGAGAAGTACCCTAATCAAGCCCTCTATACCGCGGGTAAGATATACAATGATAGCAGCGACTTAGAGAGTCGTATAAATGCTGCGCTTATAGCTCGCTTTGGCAAGGGCGCAACCACAGAGGAGGAGTACATCGAACTCGACTCCCTCAGAACTCAACCTATGGCAAATGTGTGGTATATAGGTCGCTTCCTTGACGGCTTTATCTTCGACACGAACATCGACGAAGTCAAGGAGATTATCTATGGCGAGGTGAGAGCAAAGGGCGAGGCTCTAACCTTCAACACAAGAGATATATCGGAGAATAGCTATATCCTTGCATGGAACTACTCAATCCCAACACTCCGCTATGGTCAGTGGGCTTCGATACTTACGGTGTCAACATACGGCTATGGTATCGCTGGTAAGGTAGGCTCGCACACCACAACCACAAACTACGATGATTCGTACTACGACTACGCCAACTACTACAACTATATGAACTACATGAACAACTACTATGGCTACGGCTATGGCGGCATGTACAACAATGGTTACTATGGCCACAACCCATACTACTACGGCTACAACCAATTCCCAAGCTCAGGTAGTGTGACAACCACAACGACAACATCCACTGAGATACCTGCATACTCACCACTGCTATTCCAAATCTATGTAACAAAACCTTAAGGGTTTAGGGAGATTAGGGAGTATAGGGAAAATTCGTAAATTTTCCAATTAGTAAAGAGTAATTAGTAATTAGTAATCTTATAAGTCTGCGACTTTTTATTAGGGAGTTTAGAGAGATTAGGGAGATTAGAGAGTTGTTCACTAAGTTCCCTAAGTTCCCTAAG
>JAFXBB010000081.1 GCA_017521945.1 Alistipes sp.
ATCGCTTGTTTTATGTGTAACTACGGTGCTAAGGTTATACTTACCATCAACAAACTCTATACCCGCCTTGATATAGTTCTCCTTATCTATTCGTAGCATTAGTCCCGCCTGGTCAAAGCGCACCTTATAATCGCCGGAAATCTTCACCTTAACCTCAAACTCGCCACCTCTTAGTGTATAGAGAAAAGGTGCATCATCCACCGTAAAGCCATAGTGTGAGATACGCCAATAGTCGCTCTGTGGTGTAACATCCATTGTAAGGGTGTTATTGTTTATACTCCAACTCTCTGGCTCGTTAAACCACTGCATTCTCTCAAGCGTCTGCGCCGAGAGCGAAATTGCCGACAAGGCAAAAATAAGGGTCAAAAAGTAGTTTCTCATAGTGTGTAAAATTAAGATATGTTCTCCACAAAGATAGTATTTATTCCGCAATAAAACAGCAAAGAGTGTGTCCAAAAACTTATTGAACACACTCTTTATTGGAAGTCATAGAGCAAATATGCCTCTATCTTAAATCCCAAGCAGGATGCGCGGGGTCTTCGGCTGTAAGAGCCTCGGCAAGTGATAATCCCAAAGCCTCCGCAACACCCTGACCATAGGCAGTATCTGCATAGTAGCAGTTGCGGATATGGCGTTGTTTGATGAAAATTTCCGCATCGCCCATAGCTCTGGCGGTATTCTCGCAAGTTGCCTTTTGGTCCTCTGCAGACATCAATCGCCACAGTTTACCGGGCTGTGTATAGTAGTCGTTATCCAGTTCTCGTTCATCATAGTTATAGACCTCGCCGTTTATCTGCAAAGGTGGCTCTTTTAGTTGTGGAGAGTCTTGCCACTCGCCATAACTATTTGGCTCGTATGAAATTGTGCGCCCAGAATTATCGTCAGTTCGCATCTGCCCGTCGCGGTGGTAAGAGTGGTATGGGCAACGAGGACGGTTTATCGGTATTAGGTGGTGATTTACACCAAGGCGGTAGCGTTGCGCATCGCCATAGGAGAACAATCGCCCTTGCAACATCTTATCGGGCGAAAAACCTATACCGTCAATAATATTCATCGGGTTAAATGCCGCCTGCTCGGTCTCGGCAAAGAAGTTTTCGGGGTTTCGGTTAAGTTCCAGAATACCTACATCGTGTAGCGGAAAGTCTCCATGATACCATACCTTTGTAAGGTCAAATGGGTTGATATGATAGCTTCGCGCTTCCTCTTCTGTCATTAACTGCACCTGCATAAGCCAACGCGGATAGTCGCCACTCTCAATGGCCTCGAACAAATCTCTTTGGTGTGATTCACGGTCTTTGGCAATAACCGCCTCCGCCTCGGCGTCGGTTAAATTCTTGATACCCTGCAAGGTGCGCAGATGAAATTTAACCCAAGTGCGGTGGTTGTCTGCATTTATAAAACTATAAGTGTGGCTACCAAAGCCGTGCATGTGGCGAAATGAAAATGGAATACCTCTGGGCGACATTGTAATCGTAACTTGATGCAGTGCCTCTGGGAGCAGTGTCCAGAAGTCCCAATTACTATTTGCCGAGCGCATGCCCGTGCGTGGGTCGCGCTTAATGGCATGGTTTAAGTCGGGAAATTTCAGAGGGTCGCGCAGAAAAAATACGGGGGTATTATTACCCACCAAATCCCAATTACCCGTATCGGTGTAGAACTTCATCGCAAAGCCGCGAATATCACGCTCTGCATCGGCAGCACCACGCTCACCCGCCACAGTGGAGAATCGCACAAAGCAGTCGGTCTTCTTGCCAACCTCCGAGAAAATCGAGGCTCTGGTATAAGCCGTAATATCGTGTGTAACGGTAAATGTACCGTACGCTCCCGACCCTTTAGCGTGCATACGCCTTTCGGGAATCACCTCACGGTCAAAATGGGCAAGTTTTTCGGTAAACCACGGGTCTTGCAATGTTACAGGTCCACGAAAACCGGCTGTCTGCGTATTCTGATTATCAGCTATATAACGCCCGTTCTCGGCTGTTAAGTGCTTTTTGTCTTTTTGTTTCATATCAGGAATTTGTAAAATCTGCTCTACAAAATCCCAAAATTGTGCCAAAATAGAGACAAAATATGCGTTATAATAGACTGACTAAGTGTCGTACCTATTCTGAATAAAACATATTAAGGCTAAGATAGCTTATACCCTACACTTTTTGATGTTGTTTTAGTTCTTTTCTGAGTGCGGCGGGGGTATTATTGAAGTGTTGTTTGAATAGTTTTATAAAGTGTGATATATTTGAGAATGCGCAATGAGAGCCTATTTCGGATATTGTCATATTTGTTGTTATCAGCAGTATTTTAGCTCTTTGCAGTCTTTTTTCGATAAACCACTTATGCGGAGGTTGAGCAAATTGTCGTCTAAACTCCTTCTTGAAGGATGTCAGGGAGCGATTAGTCTGTTTTGCGAGTTGTTCTATAGAAATGTCGTTAAACAGGTTGTCGTAAATCTGTTGTGCAAATTTGCCGCTTGCTTTATCGGCTCTGAGTGATATAAACCTTTTGATACAATTGTCTTCGTCGCTAAGAATTAGGAATATCAGTTCGGTCAACTTTATCTGCTCTACCGCCTCGGTTACTCTTATGCTGTTGTGCCTAAAATATCGGTTTATGTATCCAAAGAACTCGGCAATAATAGGCGAAGGCTCTGTGGCGATAAAGTTTGTGTTTCGGCATTTGTTGCAGATATGATTGCTTTGGCAAGATATGTTGTAGTTTTGCGATACAGATATTATAATCTTCTCTAAGTCTTCGGTTGAGATATAGAATACAATTTGTTCAAAGGCTCCATCCTGCAGAATATTCTCTTCGTAGTGGAGACCCTCTCCGAAAATAAACATCTCTCCGGCAGCAAGCGTTGTTGTGCTGTCGTTTATAAAGACTCTTTTCTCTCCTCGGATAATAAAACCAATAGCTGTACGCGCGATATTCACCGAATTTATTCCACACTCTTCCCGCTGTACTAACTTTACCAATCTTTGATTACACTATGTCATTGCACAAATTTTAATTGATGACAAAAGTATAAATGATTTACCCATAATCCAACCCCGAAAACTCCATAAAACCAACTTGCGACCAAATAGAGTATTTTTAGAACGGATAAGAAAAATGGACTCTGTGTATAGGTATTTTGGGGCTTAAAAAACAACCCTCCGCAGAAATGACTCTGCGGAGGGCTGCTTAAAGCCAATGACTAATAGCCCAATAATCTAAAATTCGTAGCCCTCAATACTTGAAACATAATCACTCCAACGCCAGTCAGACTTATACTTATCAACAGATGCATTTGGAACATAAATCTTGCGCCCAGAAGCGTTTTCTGTGAATATATCAAAGCCTACCATTGGTGGTACTATCGGCTTACAATATACACTTATCAAGTTTCTGCAATGCGAGAATGCGCCACTTCCAATTAAAGTAACGTTATCTGGAATAGTAATACTTGTTAGTCCAGTGCAAGTGTTAAATGCAAAATCTCTAATTGAAGTAATGCTATCGGGAAGAGTAATACTTGTTAGTCCAGTGCAAGAACCGAATGCGAAATCTACAATAGTAGTGACGCTGTTAGGAATGACTACATTTGTCAGGCCAGAGCAACCGTTGAATGCAGATTGACCAATAGAAGTTACGCCATGAGGAATGCCTACACTTGCCAGCGAGGTGCAATTATTGAATGCATTATCTCCAATTGAAGTGACATCCCCATCAAAAGATATTACCCAGCACTCCTTCTCTTCATCATATAGATTAGATACGATATTTGCTCCGAAAGCGCTTGTATTGTTTGGTATAGTTGCATCAGTGGTGCTGCCGTTGGTGTAGTAAATCTGATTGGTGGCAATATCTGTATCCACCTCAAATGCCTCCATAGGCAGAATTGCGTTTCGCTTGATAACAACCTCCTTGCTGGTCGATTTTGTTACGGTGGTGTTAAAGATATCAGATACTTCAATCGTGATACCATCTCTAAAGGTCTGCGGTGGCAAAGCAATATAAAACGCTGTAGGTTCGCTTGAAAGGGCAACACCATTAGGAGAGTATAGTGAAACGGATGTTAGCACCGTACCATCTTCAAAGATTGTTCCGCCAACCTCTGTATCATCACCCAAAATACCAGCATCTGCAGCAAGCTCACACGAAGCATCTTCCGAGTTGATATAAATCTCACCCGCAACCTGTTCGCCATTGTTGCCCGTGAGCTTAATTTGCTTCACTTGATTACCATTGCCCGTAAGCTGGATTTTCAGCCATCCACAAACATTTTTTAATGAGAATTGCTTGTACTCCGAAGAGGA
>JAFXBB010000011.1 GCA_017521945.1 Alistipes sp.
AGCAGCGACTTATATTGCGAAGCAATGCAAGACAAAGTCTTGCCATAAGCCCTCCTTATCAAAGGAGGGGTTGGGTGGATTGTAGATATGACTGAGGACATCAGTCCTCCCCCCGCTACCATAAAAAAGAGGAAATCCGACTTGGATTTCCTCTATGGTAGCGGGGGGAGGACTCGAACCTCCGACCTCCGGGTTATGAGCCCGACGAGCTGCCAACTGCTCTACCCCGCGATGTATCGTTAAATGGCGTTTGCCGTTTTTTCTTAATTGCGAGTGCAAAGATAATACAAATATTCTATTACTCCAAATATTTATTAAAAATTTTCAAAACAAATTCACAGCCATTTTGTCATTATATTACTAATCAAAAGGTTAACATATTTTGTTTTGCAGCATACTATCTACTCTTCAATTGTTGTGCCACGATTTCGGCAATATCCTTTGTTGGGAGTGTTGTAGCGCGGGCAATGCTCTTATTACACAACGGGCATGAGGTGACAACGGTATCGCATCCCGTAGCCTCGAACTCCTTTGACATACGCTCGGCAATGCGTTGCTGTTGCGAGTCGTTTATAACCGTATTTGCAAGCGAGGCACCGCAGCATAGGGCATCTCGTCGGTTATGTTCAGCCTCTCTCAACTCTCCCACACTCTCTATCACGCGGCGCGGAGCATCGTAGATACCCAAACCTCGACCAAGCTCGCAAGGATCGTGGTAGGAGTACTTCGACACACCCATACTGAGGTGAAGTCTACCCTCAGCGACAAGGCGCTCGATATACTCGCTATGGTGCAGTATTTCAATGCCATCGAGGTGGTAGTTCTCCCTGAAGACTCGCAAACATATAGGGCATGAGGTGACAAGTATCTCTATTTCATGCTTACGGAAAAGGTCCGTATTGTATACCACCATCTTGCGAGCCGCATCCGTCTCACCTGAGAGCATCAGTGGACGACCACAGCAGACACCGCCCTCCCTATCTGCGTACCACACATCCTCTTTAGCGGCGTTAAATATCTGCTCCATGGAACGCTGTACTGCAGGCACAAGCGAGGTCATACAACCCGCAAAGTAACCCACGCGACCAGAGCCAGAGGAGCGATCCATGCCTTTAATATATTTATATCGTCCCTCGTTAGGGATATTGCGGCGCTTGGCGCGTGAGTTTAGACGCAGAGTAGAGAGGTTGATACCCACAGGGCATACCGCCTCACAACGACCACACATAAGGCAGTTATTGGCTACCTTCAACGATAACATATTATAGCGTCTATCGCGCAGGTAGTAGACCGACTGAGTATCGTTCATACCAAGGTCGACCTGCAGCTGACAAGGGTCGATACATATACCACATCGAGAGCAAGCCTCAACTTCAAAGTTATCGTAAGACTTACGCTCTATGGTTGGGTGTAAATGCCAATGACGCAGGAAGATAAGAGGTATCTCTGTTAAGATGTGCATATAGCGCGAGAAGGGCATAGCAACGAAGAACAAACCCAGCATAGCCGAGTAGAACCACCATGCTGGCTCATAGAGCGTTACCAATATATCTTGCGACACAGCGCCACTTAGCGCACTACCTATACTACCCGTTAAGAAGCCCTCTCCGCCATATATTGCCGCTGTTAGGCTCTCTGCCACAAGGCGTGCTGGAAAGATAAACCACAAAGCCGAGAGTGCTACCCTATCGAAGAGTATATGTTTCGTGGTGCGACGCAAGCCAAGGGCCTTGGACCTAAGGCGTTTGTACCATGCAAGAGCAACACCCGAAAGCACAAACAAAAGCAGCGCATCCATCAAATGTTCAAAGAAGTGTATATGCTCCGAGATACCGTTTAGGGGCATGAAATACTTGAAAAAGACATGACCATGAAGCGGTATAGGCTCCCAACCGAGGTAGAAGATTGTCTCAATCCACCCCACAACAATAAGCAAGAACCAACCAAATGCCAACGACATGTGCATATATCCGAGGCGTGGGTTGACTCTAAATATACGCGCATGGAGCAGCGACTCACGCACCACCTCCCAGACTGCAAAGAGAGTGTTGCGCGTAAAGAAGTTGTGACGCACAAGGCGTCGATCCATCTTTGGCAAACGCACAAACCATAATGACCACTTTGTAAGCACCACGGCAAACAAAAAGAGCGCACCTACAATAAAAGGTATGGTGAATGGAGCAAAGAAACTCATATACAAATTGAAAAGTGAAAAGTCAAAAACTCAAAAGCTAAAAATCTCCAAGTTTACGCTTTAATAGCATCACAAGACCGCGTGTATTTATACCTCGTGGGCATACCAAACGACACTTGCCACAGAGCATACATTTACCTATCTCCTCGTATGCACCCTTATACTCTCCACGACGGACCGATGTATGGAGCTTGCGGAAGTTAAAGTCGGTCAGATTACCCGCAGTACACGACGCTGTACATGAGCCACAACCTATACAAGTCTGCAACTCAGGCATCTCGGCAATTATATCTCTACTCTTACGCAAGTCATTGGTATCAAGGTCTATAGCACGAGGACGATTGATACCATATCCAAAGTTTGTTACTGCCATGATGGGAACTTATTTCGTAGGAACTCATCAACTTTTGATGCTGTCAGCGATGCCTCAGCAAGGGTGTCAGCAAGACTCTTAGGAGCTGTCGCAGCACCCGCAAAGAAGATGCCTTCACACTCGCTACATACCGTACCGAGGAAGGAGTTTTGCGCCATAAAATAGCCATTTGGAGCCAACGACAAACCCGACTTAGCTGCCAAATCACCATTCTCATAGTTCGCATTCATACCAACCAACAGAACAAGCATATCTACCGTCATACGCAACGGACGACCTGTCAGCGTATCCTCTGCCTTAATCTGAATACGCTTATTTATAGTCTCTGCAGCCTCCGAGATACGACCACGCACAAAGTGAACATTATACTTCTCCTGCGCCTCGCGATATAGCTCCTCATAACCCGGTCCGAACATTCTAATATCCATATAGAAGTTAAAGACATCGGCTGTTGGGAAGAGTTGTTTTAGCTCTATCGCCTGCTTTACACCTGTGATGCAGCACACCTTGGAGCAGTGACGCTGTCCCACCTTCTCATCGCGGGAGCCTACACAATGGAGTATTGCTATACGGCGTGGCTCCGAGCCATCCGCAAGCATCACCTTACCACCATTCATCATGCGCTCCAAATCCACAGAGGTGATGACATTATCGTATAGACCATAGCCATACTCCTGCTTGCGGTGAGCATCGAAGAGCGTAAATCCCGTGGCTATGACCACTGCATCAGCAAGAATACGCTCACCAGAGCGGAGGGTTACGCCATCCGAGGCAATACCCACAACATCCTGACCCAAGAAACAACGAATACGCTCAGCCTTAATACGCTCAGCGATAGGCTTTAACACATCACCTGCAGGGGTGAACGATGGGAAGAGCTTATGCCATCCACGCACCTTACCACCAAGCTCTATATCTCGCTCAACAATCATCGGCTCGATACCCCTTGACTTCAGTTCCAAGGCTGTCTGCATACCCGCAGCACCACCCCCGACTATAACTACACGCTTTACCATCTCTCCAAGTTCTCCTTCATTTCGTAAATATATCGCTCCGACTCACAATTCACCGCCACAGGTTTAGGCTCTCCGATATACTTGCCATCTTTGCCCAAATACTTCGCCTTTGGATCATACTCCACGCCCAACTTATCAAGCAACGGCTCTACATCGACCTGATGGAATTGCATACCAAGTTCCCAAGGATCGTAACCCAAAACCAAGCCCGCCATCTCCTCGTATGTAAGTACCGGAATACCCTTACCATCAGCGCCGTATATCGTACCATCCATCTCTGCTATAGCATATTGCCACTTATCCAAGAACATAGTACATCCGGGGCAGTTGGCTACAATAAAGTCGGGTTTATATGGCGCCATGCTCTCAAGTTTCTTGTGTGAGTTGGCTATTGAGTAGCCACGATTTGCCTGCGCCAGATAGTTCCTAAAGCCAAAGCCACAGCAGTGACGACGCTCAGGATAATCCACAACCTGACCACCCCACGACTCAATCATTCCCGCCAAAACATAGGGAAACTCCGAGCCACCGATGCCCGATTTTGGGAAGATTTTTGCATAGTGACAACCAATATGCTCCACAACTCTAAGTGGCTCACCTGTATGGATATTAACTAAGCGACGCTTCGCCTTGCGTGCTATCGAATGGCGGTGGGTGAACATAACATCTGATGTATGGGCTATGGAGCGAGGCTTAACCAGCTCCCTGCCTGTCGCCTCCTTGAGATATCTGCGCGTACGCTCCTCTGTTTCGGGAAACTCCTCCCAAGTTGACAGCACCTCATTATAGATTCCAAACGAGGTTATGCACGATGATATAAAGTTCTCATAGCCAGCCTCTGCCATAAGTGCAAATTGTCGTGCCACTACGGTCATAATGGTCTCCAAAGGGACTACATCCGAGTGGTAACCTATACCCGTACATGAGGTATGCAACGGATCATCATAGATATCCTTGCCAAGATCATTGGCCAAGATGTTTAAGAACGCACGCTCACTTCCCGGAAAGAAGTTCTGGCGTATACAACTGCGTGCATAGTAGTATTTATCATCTGCAATATCCTTCTGATACTCCTGCCAAGATGCTCGTTTCATAGCTAATAGTGATTTTCCGAATTAAGCGTATATACATCCATAAGGTACTCATCATTAGCACCGTCATATCCCATTTCGCGGGCTTTACGCTCGGAGTGCGCCTCAATGTTATCGTAGAACGCTCGACCTCCTGAGACCTCGAATATACGATTTATCTCTGCCATAGACTCATCATCCACACGGCGCAAAGCACCTGCACCTTCCTTACCGTAACAATCTGAGAATTTGCTAAATACATCATTATCGTGTTCGTATATCCACTCCCACACTTTGCCCTGCTCAGGGTGTAACTCAGGGCGAATATTTCGCGGGGTTAGACAGTAGCCCGTAGCGAGGATATTGTCACCAATGAAACGCTTCAACGCCAACTGCTGACGCCCCTTTTCGCTCTCGACAAAAAAGCCCAACTTTTGTGACAGTGTACGCAGTGCTTGGATGACATACCCCGGCGTATTACCTCGTGGGCATCGTGGACGGCACGACATACACTCTCCGCAATACCATATCGTATCACCCTTGAGTAGTTTCTCTATCTCCTCATCATCGCGTGTCTGCACAATAGCTACAATCTGACGAGGATCATAGTTGTAGAACTCCGCAGCGGGACACACCGCCGTACATACGCCACAATTCATGCACGCCTTGAGTCCCTCTCTAAGGCGCACATCCTCAGTAAGCATATCGAAATACTTTCCCATACTCGAAAACTTTTACTCTGCAAAGTTATCGCATTTTATCCGCGCAATTGGTAGTATAAATACCTAAATCTGGATAAACATATTGACAATATGCCGTTTTGAGCATATCAAAAAAAGAGATTACACACAACTGCAACCTATGATTGTTGAGATATTCTCCCACAAAAAGTAATTATTTTATAATTAGCGTTAGGTTTTTAAGATAATATTTATACCTTTGTCATCTAATGGACTTACAATTAAGCACGAAAAAAACACATTACTAAATGAAACAACTATACAAACTACTAACGCTCGCACTGATGCTTTGCTCCGTAGTTACAGCACAAGCACAGCAAAGAGTTACGGTGAATGGTGTGGTTACAGATGCATCCGACTCAACACCTTTAATTGGAGTGAGCATCATTACAGGCCCTGGCACAGGTGTTACAACAGGGGTCGATGGTGCATACAGCGTAACCGTGACAGAGGGTACAACCCTCATATTTCAGTATTTAGGCTATAAGACGACTGAGTGGGTCGTCTCTACGGAAGAAAAGAGCATCAGGCATGATGTAGCCCTTGAACTCGATGTAGATGAGTTGGAGGAGGTTGTGGTTGTGGCCTATGGTACTCGCAAGAAGGGTACAATTGCAGGCTCGGTATCTACCGTAAAGAGCGAGAAGCTCGAAAGCGTGCCAGCCGCAGGTTTCGATCAGGCGTTGCAGGGTCAGAGCGCGGGACTTATGGTACTATCCAACTCAGGTGAGCCATCTAAGGCTGCAACATTCCAAATTCGTGGTACAAACTCTATCAACTCAGGCACATCACCACTATTCATTCTTGATGGTGTACCTATCTCAAGTTCGGATTTTAACGCCATATCTCCCTCAGACATTGAGTCTGTATCGGTGCTAAAGGATGCATCCTCGTCATCTATCTATGGTGCGCGTGCTGCAAATGGTGTAGTTGTTATCACCACCAAGCGAGGCACCACATCTGACGATGCCAAGATAACTTTCCGCAGCCAATTGGGTATCTCACAGTTGGCACATGGCAGTTGGAACTTGATGAACACCTCAGAGCGTATTGAGTTCGAGAAGGAGATTGGTCTTGATGCGGGTAAGAACTACGATATCTTAAGCAAGACAGATATTAATTGGCTTGATGTAGTATTTAACGACCAGGCGCTTCTTCATAGCTATGACCTATCCATTAGTCGCGCTACAGACAAGATGAACTACTATGTATCGGGTTCATTCTATGATCAGGATGGTATTGCTCAAGGCTCTACATTCTGTCGCTACAACATGCGAGCAAACACCGATGTTAAGGCATCGAAGTGGTTGCGCGTGGGTACAAACGCAATGATTGTTTTCGAGGAGGTTCAGCAGGCCGAGGATGGCGAGTATGCATTATACTCCCCAATATCGGCAAGCCGCTTTATGCTTCCTTACTGGAATCCTTATCGCGAGGATGGCACGATTGCATCCGAGAAGGATGGCTCATGGAAGGGTACTGGACAAAATCCTTTGGAGTGGATGGAGAACAACCAGCAGTTCAACAAGAAGTTTAAGACTCTTGCCACACTCTTTGCCGAGGTTACACCAATTAAAGATTTGGCTATCCGCACACAGGTGGGTGCTGACTTTACGAACTCCACAGCCTTCATGCAATCTATGCCAAGCTACGCGCCTAACAACGGCATAGGTGCTGCCGGTCGTGCCGCATATAACACCCTAAACCTCACTATCACCAACACTGCAACATACAGCAAGAAGATAGATAATCGTCACTCGCTCAACTTCCTGCTTGGTCAAGAGGGTGTAGATTACCATTATGAGGGTTTCCAACTTATCACCGAGGGTCAGAACAACGACTATCTGAACAACCTATCTTCTGGCTCGCGTGCAACCATCTGGAGCGATGTGACCGACTCATATAGCTACCTATCGTTCTTTGGTCGTGCGGAGTATAGTTTTGATGACCGCTACTATGCCGACCTATCTGTTCGTACTGATGCGTCATCGCGCTTTGGCAAGAGTGGACGCTGGGCAGCTTTCTGGTCTGTAGGTTTTATGTGGAATGCTCGCAAGGAGTCATTCTTGGAGAGTATCTACTGGCTCACAAACGCACAGCTTGCAGTAAGCACGGGTACTTCGGGCAACTCCTCAATCCCTAATTATGACCACCTTGCATTGGTCGGTGGTGGTGCCAACTACAACGACCAGATGGGTATCTACCCTATGCAGAGTGGTAACGAGGATCTTGGCTGGGAGAAGCTATGGACAACGAATATAGCCCTCCACCTCGGCTTCTGGAACCGTCTCAATGCCGATATCGAGTTCTACAACAAGCTTACAACAGATATGCTTATGTCGGTGCCTGTGTCGTATGCAGACAAGGGTGAGGGCTTCCGCTGGGATAACATCGGTGCTATGGTAAATCGCGGTTTCGAACTTCAGCTCAATGCCGATATCATCCGCCACCGCAACTTTGTGTGGAATATCTCGGCAAATGTCTCATACAATAGGAATGAGATTACGGAGCTATATGGCGATTTGGATGAGTATGAGCTATCTTCGACAAACACAAAGCTCAAGAAGGGGCACTCTGTAGGAGAGTTCTATATCAACCGCTACGCAGGCGTTAACCCTGCAAATGGTGATGCTCTTTGGTTGGATGCCAAAGGAAACATCACGACGGAGTATCGTGAGAGTGACAAGGTTATGCTTGAGGGTAAGAGCTACATTGCTCCATGGCAAGGTGGCTTCGGCACATCGTTTATGTGGAATGGTTTCACTCTATCGACACAGTTTAGCTGGGTGGCTGATCGCTGGATGTTCAACAACGACCGTTTCTTTGAGGAGAGCAACGGATTATACTCTGCCTACAACCAATCTCGTCGTTTGCTATATGAGCGTTGGAAGAAACCGGGCGATGTGACAGATATCCCACGCTACGGCGTAACGCCTCAGATGGACTCTCGTTTCTTGGAGAACGCCTCGTTCCTACGCCTCAAGAATGTAATGCTTAGCTACTCTCTACCATCAAGCATGCTACGCAAGACAAAGTTCTTCACCGCAGCCCGCATCTATATTCAGGCACAAAATCTATTTACCCTAACCCCATTCAGTGGCTTGGACCCTGAGTCATCGAGCAATGTCTACAAGGCTCAGTACCCAATGTCTCGCCAATACTCTATGGGTATAGATCTAAACTTCTAAAACTGCTAAGGTATGACTATCAATAAGATATACAACACTCTGTTATCGGTCGCAATGCTTATATGCATTGGACTAAGTGCAACATCATGCTTAGACAAGTATCCAGAGTATGCCATTCCAGAGGATAAGGCTATTCAGACGCTTCAGGACTTGGATCAAGCAGCTATCGGTCTATACTCGACCTTTAAGAGTAGCGCGCTATATAGTGGCTACCTTAGCCTACTTCCTGATATCCAATGTGATTTAGCATACGCCGTAAACGGCTATACAAATGTATATGGTGAGATTTGGCGTTGGAACATTCTTGCTACAAACTCAGAGATTACAGCGGTTTACGCCTCGCTCTATGGAGTTATTGCAAGTGCAAACTTTATATTGGAGTATGCTCCACGCGTAGAACTGACGCTCACAACGGATGAGGAGATTGCCCAATTTGAGCAAATATGCGGTGAGGCATACTTTGCCCGCGCCTTAGCATACTCCGAGCTTATCAAGATGTACTGCAAGGCCTACGATAAAGATACAGCCCCAACAGATAAGGGTGTAGTTATCGTCACCAAGTACCACACTGACGAGCCTATGGTGCGTGCATCACTTGAAGAGTCCTACAAGCAGGTTATCGCCGACCTTGACCGAGCTGCCGAGTTGATGGATATCGACGAGGAGAATATCGGTGGCAACATCTATAACGCCACATATTTTAATGAGTATACCGCCTACGCCTTGCGTTCACGCGTAGCACTATATATGAGCGATTGGCAAAAGGCGATAGAGTACTCATCGAAAGTTATCGATAGTGGGTTCTATATGCTCTCACCTGCAAACGCAGAGATAACATCGGGCATGAGCCACTTTACCTATATGTGGCAGTATGACAACGCCGCAGAGATTATATGGAAGGTGGGCTTTACGACCAACTCTTATGGTGGAGCTTTGGGTCAGCCATTCTTCAACTACGACTTCCGTTCGATGAAGCCAGACTATGTTCCTGCGGAGTGGGTACTCAATCTCTACGACCAAAACGATCTTCGCTACGGCAACTACTTCTACACCTATCAAACAGGTTATGAGCATGGCTTGCAGTGGCCTCTACTTGTCAAGTACTTCGGCAACATGGAGTTCTTCAACCTCAACATTCTTCATGTAACGATGCCAAAGCCATTGCGTCTTGCCGAGCAGTATCTAATCCGTGCCGAGGCATACGCCATGCAGGAGCAGTATGGTGCTGCAGGTGATGATATTGCAGAGCTACGCGCCGCCCGCTACACATCGTATGGTGGGGGTGTATCAATGACCAAGGATAACGCCATGCAGATTATCGAGGAGGAGCGTGTTAAGGAGCTATACATGGAGGGATTTCGTCTTATGGACCTTAAGCGCTGGGGAAAGGGTTTCGAGCGCAAGCCTCAGGAGCAGTCTTTGGAGAATGGCTCGTCACTAAAGATTGAGGCAGATAACCCTCTATTTGTTTGGCCTATACCACAGCATGAGATTGAGGCTCCCGGTTCAAATATAACTCCAAATTAAAGCAATAAGCAGTAATATCTACAGCTATGAATATAAAACATTTAGCAATTATCGGCATGGCGTTCGCTCTACTTGCCTGCAATACAGAGCGAACCACATACAATGAAACAAATTTCATTCTCTTTTCAGCCGAAGAGCATACATTGGGTGTTATAGATAGCCAGGAGTGGTTTGAAATACCCATTACCGCCACACGCACCGCTGATTACAATCGCAATGTTGGTGTGGAGGTTATTGCCTCGGAGAGTAGTGCCATTGAGGGTCTTCACTTCATTGTTGAGAGCAATACAGTGACAATCCCTGCGGGTAAGCTCACCACAGCACTTCGCATCAAGGGCATGGCGGAGAATATTCCTATCGATATGCAGCCTAAAATCATCCTAAACCTCGTCATTAACGAGGAGGAGACATGGGATGTGTATGGTACTCGATGCGAGGTGACTTTGCAGCGTTGCTGTCCATTCGATATTAACAACTTTGCGGGCTATGCCAAGATTACCTCTACATGGCTTATGCAGTATATGAACACCGACTCTCGATTGGTCGAAACCGAAGTGGATGCTGCGACCAACACCTTAACAATAAAGAGCATGTTCTACGAAGGTTACGATATCAAGATATCATTAGATGATAGTGACCCTCTTGCGCCACGCGTCATTGTCCCCAAGGAGCAGGTACTTGGCTCTACAGGCGAGGCTTTTGGCACAATCTACGGCAACGGCAAACTTATGATGAGCGAACCATCAGGCTACACATCATACTACGGCACTTGTGAAAACTTCATGGTGCTATACTCTATGATGTATGTCGATAATGTGGGTACCGTAGGTACTTTCGTAAATATTTTTGAGTGGATATCCAAGGAGGAGGCTGAGCGTATCATGCGCGAAGGCTTTTAATATAATTAGGTATGAAATAATAATAAATAGAGTAAAAAAATGAAAAAGCAACTATTCAAAAGTGTATGGACTATGATGCTTATGGCATCAGTAGCAATCTTTGCTTCATCATGTGAAGATGAGGTGGAGACAATACCTCAACTTCCTAACATGGTTGTCATTGAGTGTAAGGCGGGAGATCACCCAGATTTCGTGTTCACTGCCAATGGTAACTGGCGACTAAGCTCCGACTCGAAGTGGTGTAAGTTCCAGACATCGGGTGGCAACCTATTGGATATATCAGGTCGTGCAGGAACACATAAGATTACATTGATTATTGGTAACGAGGATATTAGAAATCAGGTCACTACTGCAAAGATTACCATTATCATGGGCAGTCACAAGGCAACAATTGCCGAGGTTAAACGAGCGCCAGATAGTCTATACCTCAACATCTACAACATTGCCAACGAGCCTATCAAGAGCGTTACAATAGGCTATAATGGCTACACTCCAATGCTTGTAGAGGCCAACTTTAAGTTCTATGCCTCTGAGTATCCAGAGTGGGTAGAAATCCGTGATGGCGGAATTACAGGAGTGGCCGAAGAGCAGAGTGAAGCATACTTGCGCATACGCAACAATGGCGACCGCGAGCGTTGGCCTATCAAGGTTGAGGATGGATATACAATCGTATTCTCTGACCTCGAAGGTAAAAACACCTTCAGTTTCCCAATCGTTTACAATGGCATGGGTGAGTTTGAGATTATTACTGAAGGTCCAACAAGCAATGAGTTTGGTTGGGAGGTAACACCTGATGGTAAGGTTTTCAGTCAACAGAACGATGATGGCACAACCTTGCAGTTCGAGAACGAGCTTAAGTACAATATCGTTGCACACTTGGATACATACCGCATTCTCTATTTGGAGCGTGTCGTAGAGCGTGGCATACCTCGTTATAACACCTACACCGAGAGTAGCAAGTGTTGGATGCACTTCGATAAAGAGACCCAAACGCTAACCGTGGACCCTACAGACGAGCTTCGATATGGTCAGGTGATGGTATTCCCTACAGGTATCTACAACCTTATTCTTTCGGATTTGGAGAATGGAATACTCTTTGAGATGGACAATAGCTCAGGCATCGACCTTCCAACGCTTAAACCTGATTACCAAAAATATGTGTTGACAGATCTTACTCAGCGTGGCACAAAGGAGGCTGATATCTTGACAGAGATGCACATATACCACTCTATCACAGCGTTCGATATCCCTGCTACACGCTACTACAATAGCGACATCACTGATAAGTATGGTGTCATTGAGGCATATATAGCACCTTTTGTAAACTCTATTACGGGCAAAATACCAAGCATTGTTATCAATCCACGCATAGAGGGATGGAATACAGCAAACTATGAAACTGGCATTGCGAGTGCGGAGGTTTGGTATAAGGATGAGCTACTCAAGATGTCGGACAAGGAGTACTATATCGGTGAAAATGTAGATGAGCTACTATCGTTAGAACTTAGCGGTCCAAAGGAGGGCTTTGAGATAGGTGGCGAGAATATCTATATCGTATTTAAGGTTAATAATGAGGCAAAGAAACTTCTTGTAGTAACACCTCCAACAGAGTAAGAAGTTCAACAACAAAAGATAATAAGGTATGAGAGATAAATTCATACTTCTTTGGTCAGCCATAATAGGTGCTATGACACTCCTACTTGCTGGTTGCAAGCAGAGCGATAGCGATGTGCCTATGGTCGACTACGGATATGTACAATTTCAGTTAGTAAAGAGCATATCCGAGGATATGGCACCGTCATCGCGTGCCTCTATGCTTGAGTGGCTTGCCGATGCACGCAAGGCGGAAATTACGATGCAGAGCGACAAGGGTGCCACAATAGTCCAAACCCTACCGATAAACTACTACGACAGGGAGTCTGCCGAGTGGGGTGTGACAACAGAAAAACTTCGTCTGCTTACAGGCACATATCGAGTTATTGGGTGTACGCTGTACGACAATCTCGATGAGTTGCTATGTGATGGCTCTATATCAAATCATGAGTTTGAGGTGGTTAAGGATGGTCTAACGAAGGATGTCATCGTCATTGAGAATAGTATCAAACACGGAAAGATTGCCTTTAACCTTGTTAAGGAGTTTCCAACGCGTGCAGATTACACAGGCGACTATCTCTTTAAGAGTATTAAGGCGGTGGATATCACCGTGCAACACAAGATTAATGGCGTAATTAATGGCGTAAGGACCACTTTTGAAGCACGCACGCTCACACTCCACTCTTCGTTTGATAAGAGTGACGAGCAGACAATCCAAACAGCATATATCGAGTGCGCTGAAGAGTTTTGGTTGGAGGCCGGCGACTACGCCATTGTGGGCTATACAACCTACTCTGACACTAAGGCCAAGTATGAACTTGAGAGTGTCGATATCAAGGAGCTAAACTTTGGGTTTAGTGTTACGCATAATCAGCTAAATGTTGTGGCTAAGGTACCAATTCTACTATCAGACACAGCTGAACATATCAAGGATTATATCGCGCTGAAGGAGATATGGGAGGCTATGGATGGCGAGAATTGGTCGTTCCACGGCGAGGAGTACCCTGCAGGTGCAAACTGGAATTTCAACAAGGATATCGATATGTGGGGCGACCAGCCGGGTGTAACGCTCAATGCCGAGGGTCGTGTCGAAAATCTCAACCTTTCGGGCTTTGGCGCTAAGGGCGTAGTACCTGATGCCATTGGTCAGCTCACCGACCTTAAGATGCTCTATCTTGGCAATCACAACGAGCTTATCGGAGGCTACAACGCATACAAGTCGGGTCGCATCGATGCTATGGACTACCACAACCGCGTTTTGAAGCACGACGCGCGCGAGGGACTTAGCACAGAGCTAAAGAGTGTTATCAACCGCGATGCTACGCAAAGACCAATACTTTCGAGCCGTATCAACCTTAAGGATGTCGCCTTTGGCAACCTTACTAACGGCATTACAGGTATTTCGCGCGCCATGATGCGTCTTACGAAGTTGGAACAGTTCTTTATTGCCAACTCCCCTATCACCACCGATGGTTTCTTCGTGGGCGAAAAGGAGGAGGGCTACTCATGGGCAGACTTCACAAACCTCACAGATGTCGAGATTTACAACTGTCCTAACCTAACGGCACTACCAAAGGAGCTAATTGCCGAGTTACCAGCCATTCAGTCACTCAATGTGGCGGTGAACTACAATATAACAGGCGAGCAACTTAAGGCTGACTGGGAGACACTTATTAATGGTGCTTCGGGCGGTGTTATTCAAATTCTCTACTTAGGTTTCAACAACCTTGAAGAGACCCCATCGGCTGAGGATATGGCAAAGATGACAAAACTTGGCTTGCTGGATTGCAATAGCAACAAGCTCCGAGTAGTACATCCATTTGGCAAGGGCGTAAACCCCACAACCATCTATTTAGACTACAACAATATCGAGAATTTGTACGCAGTCGAGGATAGTTATTTCTGTGGTGTGAGTCAGTTGGAGACCTTCTCATGCTCAAACAATAAGCTAACTGTGCTACCAGACCTCTTTACCGCTAAGTCTGTACACACTATGATATCGGCAGATTTCTCGTCAAACTATATTTCGGAGCTTGAGCATGGTAATGCTTGGCGAGGTATCAACGCCGAGACCCTCAACCTCTCGAACAATAGATTTGAGTCACTGCCTAAGGCGGTTATTGGCTCAGGCTCACGCATTAATACTCTTATGCTTAGTGCTAATGGCATGCGCAAGATTGAGGCAGGTGCATTGAAGGGTTCAGGTAGCGAGAATCTAACTACGATAGACCTTAGCTTCAACCGCCTAACGGAGCTTCCATACGAAGATTTCAGCATCTCGAATGTGCCATACCTCTACGGTATTGACCTATCAAGCAATGCATTCTCTCAGTTCCCATACGCACCACTCTCGGTTGATCGCCTAACTGTTATAAGCATCCGCCAGCAGAGAGACGACGATGGTAATCGTACACTTAGAGAGTGGCCTACAGGCATCGGTACACATAAATCTATGACAGCCCTATACATTGGCTCGAACGACCTACGAAAGATTGAGGATACCATCTCACCATATATTCTACTCTTTGAGATTAAGGATAACCCCAATATCTCAATCGATCTATCGAATGTATGTCCATATATCGAGATGGGCTACTACGAACTAATCTACGACTCAACACAGGATATTCGCGGCTGCGATGTCCTTAACCTCGACTAAAAGGCAATGATTATGAAGAAGTTTTATATATTTATCATGGCGAGTATGCTCCTCTGGGCATGTAGTGAGGATACTCCCGCAATAGAGGGCTTTGAGGCAAACATCGAGAGTATCGAGGCTGAGGCTTATGGTGGCTGTTACGATATAACTATTCGCTCCGAGCAGGAGTGGGTGGCACGAACAGATGTGCCATGGATTATGGTATCACCTGCAAATGGTCGTGGCGAGGTTAAGTGTACCATAAGGATTGACTCCACACTCCAGAATGATGTACGAAATGCCAATCTCTATATCACTCCAGACAATGCGGAGGCTAAGTCTATTAGCATCAGCCAAAAGGGATTTTCGCGCAGCATTGACCCAGAGAAGAGTGTCATAGATATCGCCGCCTCGGCAATACGCGATGACCGCTGGGTGGAGTTTGATGTCAAGTCCAATGTTCAGTTCGATATTGAGAATAACGATGGATGGATTACGGTTAAGAGGGATACTCTTATCCTTGACCGTGGCGCCCGTCCACGAACAACACGCGTACACCTCGATTGGAAGATGAACTCAGATCCCAAGCAGCGTGAAACAAAACTCATACTTAAGTCTAAGGATGATGGCACCGAGGCTACAATAACTATTCGTCAGGCAGCAGCTCCTCTTATTGAGGATAACCGCCAAGGCGACTCGTTGGCAGTCATTACCATCTTCAATAAGATGGAGTGTTGGGGAGATAATGGCATCTCGTCGACAGAGAGTATGAATCGTTGGGACTGCGTACGCTTGTGGGAGGCTTCGGATAAGAACCTCCCTGAGTCAGAGGCTGTAGGTCGTGTTCGCGACCTTGACCTAAGTTACTTCAATACTGAGGATGGTGTACCAACAGAGATTAAGCACCTCAAATATCTTGAGACCCTATCGCTCTATGGAAATGTTAACACCATGCTCAAGAGTATCGACCTTTGCGAGGAGGTTGCCGAACTTGTCTATTTGAAGGATTTGCGTATCGCAGCCTTTGGTCTTGTGTCGTTGCCAGCGAACTTCGTAAAACTTGGCGATACGCTTGAGTCTCTCGATCTTAACTCTAACAACTTCAACGAATTTCCAGAGGTTATCACAAAGGAGAATTTTCCACATTTGAAGTCACTCAACCTATCGAGCAACCGTCGTTCATCTGTTACCGACCTTCGTAAGCGTGCATCTGCAAACGAGAAGGGCATAGGTATGTATGTAGATATGCAAAAGAGTGATGTTATTAAAAATCTCTTCCTTTGGGAGGAGCTTGAGGAACTTGGTTTGTCATTCAACTATATTGAGGGTGAGTTACCCGACTTTGAGGATGATGAGGATGTTGATGCCTACAGCGAGAAGGATATGATAAATCGTGGCGATACACTACGCTGGGCAGTGGAGAATGAACTGCCACGCATCCTGCCAAATATGAAGGCTTTGCGTATAAACCTCAACTTTATGACAGGTGAGTTGCCTCGTTGGTTGCTCTATCACCCACGCCTTATGGATTGGGGTGCCGAGGTACTTATCTACCCACAGCAGGAGAAGTCCACAAATAGCAATGGTAAGCCCGTAGGTTTTGATAATGTACCTTCAAATACAGAGTACTACTTCGAGGCATACCCTCTATATCGCGGCAAGTACGAGTATAACGAAGAAACAGAAGAGTAGATATGAAGAGGACTCTAATATTTGCAACCCTACTATTTGCAGCAGGTTGCGTTAAAGATAACTTGGATATAACTCCTATAGAGCAGGATAACACCGCTATGGTTATCCCTGTGGATGCCAACCTCGGTGAGGTGATTATCAAGTTTAAGCCCGAGATGGAGGATATCCTCGACCAGACGATGACGCGCTCAGGTGGTGAGGCTACGCGCTCAGGCATACCGTCTACGGATGAGGTATTGGACATTCTCGGAGCATACTCCTTTGAGCGTGTCTTTCCTGTAGACCCACGACACGAGGAGCGCACACGCGAGGCGGGACTACACCTATGGTATATTGTTCGCTTCGACGAGAGCGAGAATATAGGCGAGGCCTTCGCGCGTATTTCAAAACTTGGTGAGGTGGATAAGGTTCAGTGTAACCGTCAGCTAAAGCGCGCCTATAATCCACTCTCCGAGGCTCATATCGTAGAGCCTACACGCGCAGGTAGCATGGCAACAACCACCGATTGGCCATTCAACGACGAGTATATCTCTCGTCAATGGTGCTATGCCAACGATGGCACTGCGGTATTCAATGCCGATGGTCGCACAAAGGCTAAGGCTGGTTGTGATGCAGGCTGTTTGGAGGCTTGGGAGCTATCTACAGGCGATGAAGAGATTATCGTGGCAGTAATGGATGAGGCTGTGATGTGGAGTCACCCCGACCTCGAAGCAAATATATGGATTAACGAGGGCGAGGAACTACATGCAGGTAAAGATGCAGACGGAAACGGCTACAAAGATGATAAGTATGGCTACAACTTTGTGCGCAACACTGCTGTAACATCATGGACATCTAACGGCAGCACGGGTCATGGCACCCATGTGGCAGGTACTATAGCTGCAGTAAACAACAACGAGATTGGTTGCGCAGGTATTGCAGGTGGTGACTACGCTAATGGCAAGGGTGGTGTCAAGATTATGACCCTACAACTCTTTGATGGCATGAACTCCGCCTCGCTTGCAAGCGAAGCTCGCGCCATGAAGTATGCTGCCGACAATGGCGCTGTAATCTTGCAGTGTTCATGGGGCTACAACTCAGCAAAATCGAACCTTATTATGGGTTATACCCCCGGTCCTGCGACTGAGGAGGAGTGGGCAGCAACCTATCCGCTCGAAAAAGAGGCGTTAGACTACTTTATCCATAAGGCTGGCTCTAAGAATGGTGTTATCAATGGCGGTCTTGCAATCTTTGCATCAGGCAACGAGTATGCAGCTCAATCATCATTCCCTGCAGCATACTCGAAGTGTATATCTGTTGCGGCTGTTGCGGCTGACTACACCCCTGCGTCATACTCAAACTACGGCAGCGAAGTGCTTCTATGCGCTCCGGGTGGCGACCTTGAGTATCATGGTGAGGTGGGCGAAGAGGACAACCAAGATATTCAGGGGGCAATATTCTCTACGCTTGTAGTTAATGGTGAGGCTTGCTACGGCTACTACGAGGGAACTTCAATGGCGTGCCCACATGTTTCGGGCGTTGCAGCACTCGGTCTATCATACGCCAAGCAGCAGGGTCGTCACTTCACATCCGAGGAGTTTAAGGCGTTGATGTACTCTACAGGTCGCGATATCGAGGAGTACTTCGAGGGCGAGAAAACATACTACATGCGTCACAACTCTGCTGGTGCTACGCCTATCAAGCTAAATCTTGCAGAGTACAAGGGTAAGATGGGTCGCTTGGTCGATGCTGGCGCGCTACTAAAGGCTATTGAGGGTAGTGGTCGTCCAATGCGTCTGCCAAACATCCTTCTTGCGCCAGAGTGTAGCACCACCCTAACGCTTAGCAACTATAATATCGTGGATGCCGAGAGCGCAAAGGTCGCTAACACCGCAATCGCCGAGGCTAAGTTGGAGGGTAATACCCTAACCGTAACAGCAAAGAGCGTCGGTCAGACAACACTTACCTTAGAGGCAGATAAGAGCTACAGCGTAACGGTTACGGTGCGCGAGAGTGCAAACGACAACGGCTGGTTGTAATATGAAGGGGCTGTGGCATATAGCGGCAGGCATTTTGCTCTTTACGCCATATTGTGTGGTAGCGCAAAACAACTATTTCCCTTCACGCCACGAACTCGACTCACTTGTAAACCCTCAACAATCTGAGAAATCTGAGGGGATGCTGCGAGTAGAGCCTGAGGTTGTAGACCTTGGCACTATCGAGGGGGAGGATTTAATTAACTTCGGCTTTGCATTATGCAATAGGTCGCAACAACGGGTTACAATAACAGAGTTGCGTTCATCGTGCGGATGTATAAAAATTCTTTCGAAGCCTAAGACAATTGAGCCAAATGAGACATTCAGGGTCGACGCACGCTTTAACCCCGCAGGTCGTAACAGCAGTTTTAGGTATTCGATACTTATCTACACTGATTTGGATAAGGAGTTACCTACAAGGCGAATAACTGTCAAGGGTAATGTGATAAGTAGTGACGAGTGGCAGCATCTCCCCGTGCGAGCAGGAGCGTTACGACTTAGCCGTAAGGAGATTGTGCTTAATGGGAGAGGTGAAGAGCGTATTGCTGTAGCAAATAGCTCGGATAAGCCTATGACGATAACGGCGCACTCGACAGTGGTAGGGTTAACGCTAAGATGTGAGCCTGAGGTATTGGAGCCACACAGCGATGGCGATATTATTGTAAGCTATAAGGGTGATGTGGAGACAGCTCTCAATACGATGCTTATTTTAGAGGGTATGAACTGTACTCCCTCAGAGAGGATGATAAGAGTAATAATAAAGAGATAAACAATGAGATTTTTTAGACTATTTTTAACTATCGCCGTAGCGACTATCACAACGCTTGCTACAGGATGTGATAAACCCGATGTGAATAGGGAGAGGGAGCAGACAAAGGCTGTGACCTACTACACCATTGATGGTGCGTGGGAGCTTACAGAGCTTAACGACAAGGCTTTGGAGGCAGGTACACAACTATACATAAGCTTCGATAGGAAGGAGCATCGTTTTGAGTTATGGGACAACTTCGACTCGATGTACTTCACCAAAGAGGCGGGAGAGTTTATAATTGAGCAAGATGAGTATGGGCGTTATATACTCTCTGGCTGGTATGACTATGGCGTTGGCGACTGGGCGCAAGACTACATCGTGAATATGACCATCCTTGGCGACTATATGCAGTGGCAAGGGATGTCAAAGAGCGAAAAGATGCTCTTTAGGAAGATTGATGATATACCAGACAGTATTAACTACTAAATAAACATAACCTATGAAAACATTTAAGAGTTTTGCAGTTCTAACAACTGCGATAATTGCACTCCTAAGCTGGAGTTGCGAGTATTTCCAAGGTGATGAAAAGAGGCCAAAGCTCCCTACAATCACTATCTCGGAGCCTGTGTTTGATGCCGAGACTATGACTCTAAAGGCGACAATAACTCCATCAGTAGAGACTACAGCTTTCTACTATAAACTTGAGAGCGAGGGTGCTACCACATCGTTTGAGAAGGTTGAGGGCAACGAGGCGTATGAGTTGGTCGCTACTATTGAGTTCGATATCAACTACTCTATCTCTGCATACGCTGAGAATGCCGATGGCGAGAGTGATCTGGTGATTGTGGACTACTGCGCGTTATCTATCCCTACAATCACTGTATCAGAGCCTTCGTTCGATGAGGCTACTATGACCATAAGCTTCGAGGTTGTACCATCCAAGAACACCTTTATGTGGTATTGGAGCGTGAATGATGAGGCAGCGACAGAGTATAAAGACAACGAGGCTCGCACCATAAGCTACGAGGTTGCCTATGACACTGACTACACCTTCGTATTCGGTGTAAAGAATGAGCAGGGCAATGGTCAGAAGAAGGAGGTTGTCTTCTCTGTAATGTCGCAGGGAGCAGAGATCGCTATTGAAAACCTCACTGCATTTACTGTTGACGCCAAAGTCACAAAGAAGGAGCATTGCGTTAAGTATGTCGTGGGTGCAGTGCATAGCGAGGCATACAACCGTGACACCTTTATTGAACAGGCACAGCGCTCTCTCAACCCAGATTCAAGCTATCCTCTTGTTATCTTCAACTCAGCAACCGAGAGCGCAACATTCTCAGAGCAGAACCTCGTTCGTAATACGCTTATAGATAGCACCGAGAATGAGGGTCTTCTTCTCACTCCGGGCGTATCATACACCGTGGCTGTATATGGCGAGAATGAGGCAGGTCAGTATAATGTAACAACCAAGGAGTTTACAGTGCCTACAGCAGAGCTTAATGGTGACCACACAATCGCAATTGAGGTTAGCGATATTACTGAGACCTCAGCTAAGGCGACAGTTACCGCAGATGAGGGTTGCAAGGTAATTATGGGCTACATTGACACAGCTCTTACAAAGGCCGACACTGAAAACTCTTTTGATTTCGAGGGTAAGAGCACCGAGGAGATTAAGAACTATATCATCAGCGTTGCCAACATTATGCCAGAACTCTACACCGAGCCTATCACACGCACTTTGAGCGACTATTTTGCAATTGGTGGCGAGTATGTAGCATACGCTATCGCAATTAAGGATGGCAAGGTAGGTGATGTGGCATACGAGATATTCAACACCCTTAAGCCAGCACTTACAGGTATTGCTAAGATTACCTCTGCAGAGATAATTGAGCAGACATCACACGAGACACTATCAGTATTCTTTACTACAGACCACAACGCAACAAAGATTCGTCTCTATGCTGCTCCATCAAACGACTTTAATGCAGACAAGGATAACCTCACATATATTCTTGATGCTGAGGAATATCAGAACTACCGCGAGGAGTATGCTGTTGATCAGGGCGAGTCAATGGCTAAGATTGACATCTACCACCCAGGCGATAGGTACTACCTCTACGCATCTGCCGTAGATAAGAATGGTAAGGCAGGTGAGATGGTGTGTGTGGCTCAAATGGCAGGTCTTGATACTGAGTACTATACCACTATCGAGGAGATCGTTATAGAGCCATCAATCTCACTTGATGGTACTGGTACCGTAGATATGGTTGTTACAGTTGATAGTCAGAAGGAAGACCGTATCTATGTGACCGTAAATACTGATACCCGCTCTGAGAACGCCTCAAAGGTGTGGTTGATACGCTACAACGGCAAGATTGATGAGATTGATAGCAAGGTTAGATATGCCTTCTCGGAGTACGGTGAGACCAACAAGATTCTCGGCTCTTACAAGGAGGCTAAGGTTGGCTATCCTCTCAAGTATGAGGACGGTGGTAGCAGCTTCAACCCTAAGTATGAGGCGTTGCAGGAGTACGACCCATCATGGGGTGGCGACATCCTTGTTGCTGTTGTTCTCGACACCGATGGCAAATTAAACATCTATAGCTATTACGCTGCGGGTGGTAGCGTTGTAGTGTTATAAGCATGCATACCTCATAATCATGAGGGGGGGGTGAATAAAAAGTCTGTTTTATCGTTATACTCGCAAGCCTAAAACTACATCTTTTTATTCAAACCAAACAAATGTGGGTGACTATTCTACTTCTTAGTCACCCACTTATTTGTTATGATAGAGGCTTGCCAAGCGGTGCTTACCTTAGAAGCTACTTGGGATTTAATTTGCTTTGCTGCAAGAAGATTGTTTCGACATCTTCTCATTTGAGATCTTTGATAATAGCCCACTATTATCTGCACATCCACACCAAGAAACAAATCGAGCATTTCTCTCAAATTGGTTCAAAGTGAACCTCAAACAATCTCTTATATATATGCCTAAGTAGATTATTCCGATACTTTTTGTATATTTGTGGTCGTAAGATAAGTTCTTAGGTATGGAAACAATTGATAAACAGAATGGACTCCCTGAGCGTAAAGACTTTTCAGAGGAGGATAGGATGTTCATGCAGATGGCAATAGAGCTATCCGTAGAGAATATCGATAGTGGAGGAGGGCCTTTTGGCGCGGTGATTGTGCGCGACGGCAAACTTGTGGCTAAGGGTGCAAATAGGGTTGTACCAAATAACGACCCTACAGCACATGCCGAGGTGGTGGCTATACGCAACGCCTGCCGCGAGTTGGAGACCTTTGACCTTTCAGGGTGTACAGTATACACCTCATGTGAGCCATGCCCTATGTGTCTAAGCGCACTCTATTGGGCGGGTATAGAGCGTATATGCTATGCCAACACCAAGCGCGATGCCGCGGCTATAGATTTTGACGACTCGTTTATCTACGACCAGCTACGACTCGACTACGACCGCCGCTCGATACACTGCGAACACTTTATGCGTGACGAGGCTATGAAGGCATTCCGCAAGTGGGAGGATAAGCTCGACAAGGTGGAATACTAACACATGAAACACTCCTTAAGTATATGAAGATAAAGTACAATATCGAGGATCGTCTGCCATTGGGTCAGATGGTTGTATATGCCTTGCAGTGGTTTATCCTTGCAGTGGCTGTTGTGGTGACAAGCGTATTTGTGGCACAGGGTACGCCAGCCGAGAAGCTCTTCTTTTCCCAGAAGCTCTTTGTGGTGATGGGTATTACCGGACTCATACAGGTGATATGGGGACATAGGATGCCCCTTGTTGTTGGTCCTGCTGCGGTGTTGCTTGTAGGTGTGCTATCCTCGTTGGGCGCAGGAGCATCGACTAATGCTATATACTCATCCATAGCCATAGGAGGTGCGCTTGTGGTGCTTCTAAGCCTTGGCGGTATCATGCGCAAGGTACAGAGACTCTTTACCCCTCGTATAGTGGTGGTGATATTGATGCTTATAGCCTTTACGCTAACGCCCGTAATCAAGGGACTTGTATTCCCCGCTGCGGCGCATGATGGCGAACACCTCTTCGGCTTAATATTTACAATTGTTGGCTGTTGTGGCATGGTTATCCTCAATCGCACCCTAAAGGGTGTGGCTAAGAGTCTTGTGATACCTATAGCATTAGTCGTGGGTAGCATGGTGTATTATATGCTATTTCCTATGCAGGAGCATGTGGCTACAGAGGCTACACTACATGGGCTATTCATCGAGGAGTTTGCACTTGATTGGGGGCTTATTATTGCCTTTGTAATCTGTTATATAGCCCTACTCATCAACGATATAGGTTCCATAGAATCGTTAGGAGCGATGCTCGGTGTTGAGGGCATGGACTCCCGTCTTAAGCGAGGTGTTCGCATCACGGGAGCTATGAACATTGTATCGGGAGCTATGGGTGTCCTCGGACCTGTGAACTACTCAATGAGTCCGGGTGTTATAGCCTCTACAGGGTGTGCCTCGCGCCGAGTTATGATACCTGCAACCGTGGCACTTATCCTCTGTGGTCTATTTCCCGATGTGGTGTGGGCATTGACAAATATTCCTAACCCTGTAATTGGTGTTATACTCCTATTTCTTATGGGTACACAGCTCTCAGCGGGCTTCGAGATGGTACACTCAACAAACTCCGTAAAGAACTTCTCAGAGGCTATGACCCTAAGTCTACCGCTTATGGTTGCAATGCTCTTCCAACTTATGCCAAAGGGTATCGTACCCGCAGTAATTGAGCCTTTGGTTGGTAATGGTTTCGCTATGGGAGTGATTACGGTGATGCTTATGGAGCATGTAATTAATCGTAATAAGCGATAAGTTTATAAAGTGTTGATAAAATTAGCATGTTTTGATTAGTGGTATATTATAAAAATTACTATTTTTGTAGCTGTAGAATTATGCCACTAATCGAAGTGGTCAAAACATAAAGAATTATGAGTAACACATTGGTTGTTGTAGGCGCACAGTGGGGCGACGAGGGTAAAGGTAAAATCACAGACTTCTATGCAGGAGGAGCTGATGTCGTGGTGCGTCATCAGGGCGGTAACAATGCAGGTCACACCATCGTTTTCGATGGCAAGAAGTTCGCCTTGCAGTCTATACCATCGGGTGTCTTCAACCCACATATTATAAATGTCATGGCCAACGGTATGGTCATCAATCCCGTATCGTTGTTCGAAGAGCTTGACCGCTTGCATAAGGCTGGTATCACCGACTATAAGCTCTTTATCTCAGACCGCGCAGCGTGTGTTATGCCTTACCACGCAATGCTTGACGGTGCATACGAGGCGCTTAAGGGTGGTCGCCAGATTGGCACCACAAAGAAGGGTATCGGTCCAGCATATACAGATAAGTATAGCCGCGTAGGCATCCGCATGGGTGACCTTTTGGATAAGGAGTACTTCGCAGAGCGTTTGAAGGATGCTCTTGCACAGAAGAATCTCGAGCTTCAGGCTCTCGGCATGGAACCATGCGACTTCGATACCATCTATGAGCAGTACATCGCACTTGGCGAGCAGCTACGCCCAATGATTTGTGATACTTCGGTGCTTCTCAATAGTCTTGTTGAGGAGGGTAAGAAGGTACTGTTCGAGGGCGCTCAGGGCGTTATGCTATGTATCGACCATGGCACATATCCATTCGTCACATCATCCAGCCCTACAGCTGCGAGCGTGCCTGTGAATACAGGTCTTGCACCTCGCTATGTGAATAATGTTATGGGTGTTGCTAAGGCCTATACAACACGCGTAGGAGAGGGCCCATTCCCTACAGAGCTCTTCGATGAGCGCGCGGAGTATATCCGTGAGCGTGGTCATGAGTATGGCACAGTGACAGGTCGCCCACGCCGTGTTGGTTGGTTGGATACCGTGGTGTTGAACCATGTGCGTCGCATCAGTGGTCTTAACTACCTCTCGCTTATGTTGTTCGATGTACTCTCGGGACTTGATAAGATTAGAATATGCACAGGCTATAAGCTCGACGGCAAACATATTGACTATGTGCCATCAACCATCTCACAACTTGAGCGCGTAGAGGCCGAGTATATCGAGCTTGACGGCTGGTCCGAGGATATCACCTCCATCAAGTCATACGACGACCTGCCAGCTAATGCTAAGGCATATATTGCCAAGATTGAGGAACTTACCCGCACTGAGGTCGCAGTGGTTTCTGTAGGTCCTGACCGTGAGCAGACCATCATCCGCAAGAATATCTTCTAATATCTTAGGACCAAATAAAAGTGGGTGACTATTTTACTCTTTCGTCATCCACTTTAATACAGCGATGCATCAGCAAGCGCTTCAACCAAAACCCCGAATGAGCAGTACTCAAACACATCCCGCCCATTCGGGGGGATTCATACCATAAATTTCGCATCATCATTTTGCCCAGATTTTATCTACTATTTTGACCAATAAGCCGGTACACCTTTTTTGTCGCAACCTTGTCGCACCTTTGTCGCACTTCGATACGACAAACTGCGACATAATGCGACAAAAAGTGGTAATCTGCCACACAGCCCCGTATAGCCCCGATGCGTTAAGTTGTTGATTGTGAATGTATATAACGAAAAAAACGAGAAACTTTTGTTTCTCGCTTCTGTACCCCCTCAGGGCGTGTAATATATTTGGTTTTATGCGCCTACAACGCCTATTTCGCAACATTAGGTTCCGTATAGGTTCAACACTATTTTCGCATTTTGTCGCAATGGGCGGGTAGAGCTATTTTGTTAGTCGTTCTATTTCTTTCTTAAGATTGTCAATAACCTCTTTGTTTGCTATTTCACCATCAAGACTAAGAACAACAAACACCTCTCCACCATACTGTTCTTTGAATGCATCAAAACTTGCCTGCATTCTCTCGGTTAAAGAGTAGCTACCAAAATTAGCTTTTGCTGTAATTGGTTTAACTTGAATACCGATTGAGCTATTTCCAACCTTGGCTACATAATCTATATCTCCAGCATGATCCAACTCTGGGTCGCTCTCTTCAAACTTGACATCAGGAAAAATCTTTGCTAAGCCATCATTAATAACAGACTTTTCTCGAATATACCCATCATATGTTCTATTGATGGTCAAGTTGTATATATAGTCAATACAATCTTGTTCTGTTAGTTCTCGAAATGCACTCTCCCACTCAGGTATTACTATCTCAGTAATTTTCGCATAGAGTCGCTCTCCCAACTCTTTTAAGCTATCTACAGTAATTTTCGTAGGAGTTTTTCCTGCCGTTTGAGCATTCTGAAAATACCAAGTTTGCCACTCCTCAAATGTGCTTGGCTGACACTCTCTAATCAGAGCCATTACAGCTCCAACCTTATTAGGACGAGATAATTGATATGTCTGACAAGCATAGTTTAGAACTCGTTCTTTTTTTCCAAAGTTCAAAGAATATCGTTTCATGCTTATAGTATATTATTATGAGGGTTTGCTTTATTCCATAAGTCTTTAATTTCATCGCTACGCTTATATATCTTATCTGCTCTACCAACTAACGCGTTAATATATGATTCAACCTCCTGTTTATTATTAGATTGCCAATAGCCCTTATTAGGTGTGCTGATAATCACATAACCTTGCTGAATTGCGAATCTAATAAGTTGTCGAGTCTCTACTTGATTTCCATCTGTGGGATATCCTAACATCTGCGCAATGTTCTCTGCATGTATCGCATTTGCCTTTCCGAATGGAATAATCTTCAATAATCGCTGAACTTCTTGATTAGTGTTTGCCATAGCTGTATGTTATAAATCTTGATTTATGTTTATATTCCATTGATGTATCTACATCTGCTAATCCATGTTTTAGCAGATGGGCGTTAATAAATGTTTTGTTATCTAAATATAGATATCCCAACAACACATTATTAGAATCGTATTTTAGAGAATCATACCTAAGAAATACTCTGCGACCTTTCGTTTTTTCAATAATAAATTTTGCCGCACCGCCATTTACACCTGCTCTCTCTTTGATTCCGATTAACCGAACAGTCAATCCATTACTTAAAACAACCATATTAGGAGCTATCACACTTTTTACGGTAAAATACTCCTCTCGTTCTTTACTATCCTTGTCTATTTTAGAGCCAAATTGAAGTTTTTTAACATCAATCTTACTATCCATCTTGTGGGGATCGACAAATCGATATGGTAGTTTAGATAACAAATCCTCATTATCAATCACAGAAGAATCCTCCTCATATAGACATATGGCATCATTGAAAGGAAGAGCAGAATCCACCTTTTGCTTATAGTAAGTAAAAAAGTCTGGATTTATCTCATAGCCAATAGAGTTTCGCTGTAAGTTACGAGCAGCCAATGCAGTCGTTCCGCTGCCCATAAATGGATCAAAAACAGTTTCTCCTACAAAAGAGAACATTTTAATCAATCTATGAGGAAGTTCCTCTGGGAATACTGCTATATGACCATCCTGTTTTGCTCCTCCAAATGTCCAATGTGAAGCGAAATATGTATTCCACTCTTCTTTGGTCATTTCAGATAATTTTTTTTGTTCTGTAGACGGTGTTGGTGCCTTACCTTGTTTTTTGAACACCAAGATAAATTCATAATCAATCTTGAGAATTCCATTTCTTGGATAAGGGAAGCTACCCATAACAGCACCGCCACCCGAGGTGTTCATGGTGGTTTGTTTCTGCCAAATTATTGCACCCATGTAATCCATGCCGAGTGTTTCACAGAAACGAATTATCTCTGTTCTAATAGGAATAACTTTATATCGACCATAGTAAACAGAGCGAGCAAATTGATCTCCAATATTTATACACAAACGACAGCCATCATGCAATACTCTATTACACTCCGACCATACCATATTTAAGTTATTGATATAGCATTCGTAACTGTCATGAAAACCTATTTGGTTACTACTACCATAGTCCTTTAACTGCCAATATGGAGGCGATGTAATAATGAGATGAACAGACTTGTCTGGAATATGAGAAAGATTTCTGCTATCTCCGATAACTAATTTATGTTCTGTAATATTTTTCATCATCCGCAAATATCTACTGCAAATATAACAAGAATTTTAATACAATAGTATATCAAATGTGGTTCACGCATTTTTTCTTTTGGTTCAGCACAGGTTCAACAAATGTAGTGGAGAGGTTTATTATGCCTAATTCCGCCACAGAACACCGCCCAACCAAGCGTATTTATACGAAAAAAGGACGGAAATC
>JAFXBB010000082.1 GCA_017521945.1 Alistipes sp.
CTTATCACAGGAAATTTCTTGTCAGAAGAGGCAAAAATACAATTAGTAATTAGTAAAGAGTAATTAGTAATAGTTTCGCTTGGAACAAGCGATATATAAACATACAGGGCAGCACGACCTAATTTCTTGTCAGAAGGGGTTAGATTTGGCTCTGACACGAAAACTGGCGGATGGGACATACTAAGCGTATTTCCCATTCGCCAGTTTGACTGAAGAGTCAAAGATGACCCCTTATCACAAGAAATTTTTAATCGATTGGGTATGCCGCAACAAAGCACTCCGCCACACGCAACTCCTCCTGATGCGCCTTAAGGTTTGCGATGGTAACATCACCTACGATATAGTTATACTCATCCGATGTGTACTGCTCGCGTATCTTAGTAAAGTTGAGAAGATTACGCTGCTCGGCACTCTTATAACGGAAGTAGACGCGGAAGGTGTGATCCACGGTATACTTAGGCAAAACTGAGTCGTTGCGCTTCTTATACTCGTAGCGATAGTTATAGGCACAGGCAGTGATATCGCTAAGCACAGCCGAGCCTGTAGGGTGACCACCTGCACCACGACCAAACATAAACTGCTTATCGTAGAACAGACCCTTAATAACAACTCCGTTAAACTCATCCTCAACACTATAGATATACTTATTGCGCGATATAAGCTGCGGCAAGACGCACATAATAAGTCGATCGTCTATCTTCTCGACATGCGCAACGAGCTTTATGCGACGATCCTTCTCCAATGCAAAGCGTATATCCGAGTCATTCATCGTAGAGATACCATAGGTGAGTATCTGCTCTGGAGCGACATAGAGACCAAAGGCGTGTACTGTGATGATAATGAGCTTATAGAGCGAATCCCAGCCATCGATATCGAGGGTAGGATTACTCTCAGCAAAGCCCAAATCCTGTGCGAGCTTCAACGCTGCAGAGTATGACATGTGCTCGTTGAAAATCTTCGATAGTATAAAGTTTGACGAGCCATTGAGAATACCCTTAACCGAGCATAGGAGGTCATTATCGTAGTACTCCTCAAGGTTACGAATAACAGGGATAGAGCCACAAGCCGAAGCATCATACAACAGCGCGGTATTATACTGCTCCTGAAGATCTATAAGCTCCAAAATATGGTGACCAAGCATCTTCTTATTACCCGACACCACAGGAATACGGCTCTTCAATGCACGCTTAACGATATCATACGCCGCCTCCGCATCGTCGATAACCTCTACAATAAGGTTTATATCCTTGTCGTTGAAGATGTCATCTGCATTGCTCGTAAACTCAGCCTTAACGCCACGCTCCTTCTCAATATCGCGCACACAGATACGCTTAATATGCACATTTGAAGAGTCAATACGCTGCAATACATCGTATAGTCCGCGACCAACATTTCCGAAACCGAAGAGTCCAATATTAAGATTTTTCATAGTATTCAATTTAGTTAATGAAGTTTGTAATAATTCTATTTAGTTTCTCATGCTCCACAAGGAAGCCATCATGTCCAAATTCCGACTCAATAAGGTGATACTCAGCACCTGCAATATGCTCTCTAAGTGGCGTATGCGCCTCAGGCGGAAAGAGTATATCCGAAGTGATGGCGACAACCAATGTGCGCGCCTTAATCATCTTTAGCGCCGCGGCTATACCCCCACGACCGCGACCTATGTTGTGCGAATCTACAGCCTCAGAGAGACGATAGTATGACATGGCGTTAAATCTACGGCGCAGCTTCTCACCCTGATATTGCTGGTAGCTGTGGGCTCGGCGCTCAAACGAAGCATCCTCACCACCATCCACCTCCTGCTGTGTGGCGTTATAAGCCGCACCCCCACGATAGCTTATAAGTGCTATCGAACGAGCTACAGCCATACCGTCAAGTCCCGCATCGTCACGACGCTCACCCCAACTTCTATCCAAGCGTATAGCCATACGCTGCGACTCATTAAAGGCTGCAGCCCACGGCTCCGAGCAGGTAGTTGTCGCTATAAGCACAAGGTTCTCCATAAACTCTGGCTCCATAATCGCCCACTCCATACACTGAAAGCCACCTATCGAGCTACCTATAAGCATCTTAACACGCTCAACACCCAACGCTTGTGCAAGAAGCTGATGACAACGCACCATATCGCGCACGGTAATCCTCGGAAAGTCATAGTAGTACTTCTCCCCCGTCGTAGGATTTACAGATAGCGGCGATGTTGTACCATAATGTGAGCCAAGGAAGTTTGCACACACGATAAAGTAGCGCGTAGGGTCAAGAAAACGCCCCTGCTCAACAGTGTGAGGCCACCAATCCGCAACATCGGAGTTGGCAGTTAGAGCGTGACATACCCACACAACATTATCCTTAGCCGCGTTAAGCTCTCCAAAGGTGTCGTAGGCAATATCCACCTGAGGCAGCAGCTCTCCCGACTCCAGTAGCAATGGGGCGTTATGTCTATATAACTTACTCATAATTAGATATGACTAAGTGCCTCATCGTAGTCGGCAATTATATCCTCCACACTCTCCAAACCAAGCGATATACGCAAGAGTGTAGGTGTTATTCCTGCTGCACGCTTAGCCTCATCCGAGAGCTGCTTATGTGTTGTTGAGGCGGGGTGTGTAACCACAGATATAGAGTCGCCAATCATGGTCATATTGCCAGATAGCTTAAGGCTCTCAACAAACTTTACGGTGGAGTCCAAGTCTCCCTTAAGCTCGATGGTCATCACAGCCGAGGCACCAAACCTAAAGTACTTCTTAGCTAAGGCATGAGATGGATGCTCCTCAAAGCCTACGAAGCTAACACGCTCAACCTTAGGATGCTGACGACAGAACTCAGCCAGCTTATATGTCGACTCCACCTCATGCTTAACGCGCAACGACAGCGTCTCCAAGCCAAGCAACATAAGATAAGCATCAAATGGCGAAGGGCAACATCCGAAGTCACGCATACCATCAACCCTACACTTCACGATAAAAGCCTGAGCACCAAAGGCGTCACATAGGTTAAGACCATGATAGCCCTCAGAAGGTCCATCAATCTGTGGAAACTTCCCCGAAGCACGCCAATCGAACTTACCGCTATCTACGATAATACCACCCATAGCCGTACCGTGGCCATTAATCCACTTTGTTGCCGAGTCGGTCACTATATCTGCACCCCAATCAAAAGGATTACATAGATAACCACCTGCACCAAAGGTGTTATCGACAATAAGGGGTATGTTATTACTATGTGCCACCTCGGCAAGTGCCTCAATATCGGCAACACGACAGGTAGGATTGCCCATAGACTCCACAAACAAAGCGCGGGTATTCTCATCCACAAGCTCTGCCATATCCTCTGGCAAATCACTCTTTGCCAAGCGGCACTCTACACCCAAGTTACGCAACGATATAACAAACTGATTGTGAGTACCACCATATAGATATGGCGATGTAACAATGTTCTCACCCGCCTTAGCGAGGGCAGTCACTGTGAGCAATATTGCCGACATTCCCGAAGCCGTTGCCAAGGCTCCCACGCCACCATAAAGGGCAGCAATGCGCTCTTCGTATGCAGCGGTTGTAGGGTTGTGCAGACGGGTGTAGATATACCCTGGCTCACTTAGCGTAAAGAGGTTTGCAGCATACTCACAATCTGGAAAGTGATAAGCCGCTGTTGGATGTATCGCTATGCCACGAGCATTAGACTCGTCAACATGATAGCCGCCATGTATCTGTAGCGTCTCGAAGTGTAGTTTTCTCTCAGACATAATATCTCTATCGTTCGTTATTATTATATACAAGTTGCTTTTCGCCAAATAAGTTCGGCGAACAAAAAAATTAGGTTGGGTGGAAGGAGTGCAGCGCGTAGCTACACATAAGGTATAAGAGTGCCTAACGGCACATTCGCATAGACATAATCAATATTGCCATATCAGATATAGCAATAGATTGATATATTATGCCGTATGCTCTCTTCATAGTTTCGGTTAGTAGGTTATGCAAAGATACAAAATTATTTTAATAATCAAAGAAGAAATTTTAGAAATCACTCTCTTTATTTACAAATTTCACATATCTACGCATCATAATACTATATTAATCTATTCTCATCAAACCGACAAACGACATCATCTTTAATTATATGTAGTGGTTATTTTCTAACCACAACATTTCGGGCCTCCTCTCGACCATCTTCCGTAGTCACGATATCATACTCCACGCGCCAATTGTGCTTTAGTGTGCGGTAGCCATCCGTAACTATCGCAGTGAAGTGAACATAGGTATCCACACCCTCTTCGGATGTTATAAAGCCGTAACCACGCTTATCATCGAACCACTTAACTTGCCCTTTCATAATGCTTAAAGAGTTTTTTCGTACTCCAAAGTTACGAATTTTATTCGTGCTAACAATACTATTTCAACGATTTTTTGCGTTCTATTTGTAGAATCGAGGAAAATCCACTATATTTGTGAGGTATAATCTAAAATGTGTGATTATGAATATCAGATGGAAAGTAGCGCTCTTGACACTTCTTGGTTTCTCGGCATCGGCATGCTGTGGCACAAAGAAGGCGGCAAAGGGTGAAGATAAGAAGGAGGCAGATATCATCATAAACGAGAATGAGGATCCACGCATTCAGCTAATGTACGGCGTGCCATTCCCAGATGGTAGCGTTGTACGCCCTGTAGACGAGAATGGCAATGTAGTGCCTGCAACACCTGCGGCTGAGGGCGAGGGTGTAAGACAGCCAGATGGTCGCATCGCTGTGCCTCTAACAGATGAAGAGGCTACAAAGCTTGTTGAGCAGGTTAAGGCTGAAGAGGCTGCAAAAGCTCAGTAGTTGATGAAAGGTAGACATATAAGCCTCCGCAAACGCATAGGACTTAAGCTCTTTAAGGGCATGTATGACGGCGTCGTGGAGCGTCATAGGTTGCGTACACTCTTTTGGGAGTGTACGCTTCGTTGTAACCTAAGGTGTAGGCACTGTGGTAGCGACTGTCGCACAGATGTCACAGAGAGCGATATGCCCTTGGCGGATTTTCTCCATGTACTCGACACGGAGGTTACGCCCAATGTAGACCCACACGAGGTACTTATCATCTTTTCGGGTGGCGAGGTGCTTGTGCGCAAGGATCTGGAGGAGGCGGGGCGTGAGGTGACACGCCGTGGTTATATGTGGAGTATGGTGACCAATGGTTTGAGCCTCACACGCGAGCGACTACACTCACTTGTAGATGCGGGTCTTAGGTCGGTATCGGTCAGCTTCGATGGCTTTGCCGAGGTACACAACGATATACGCCAGAACGCAGAGAGTTTTGAGCGTGCGCGCAGGGCTATAGGCTATATCCGCGAGGTGGAGGGTCTTACCTACGATGTTATCACATGCGTAACCCCCGCGATGATTGAGCGTCTTGAGGAGTGGAAGGAGTTTTTAATTAGTGAGGGCATACGCAACTGGCGCATATTCTCGATATTCCCCGCGGGGCGCGCCAAGGTCAATGACTCGCTGCACCTTACAGCAGAGCAGTTTCAGCGATTAATGGAGTTTATTCGCAAGACGCGTAAGGAGGGACGCATCGAGCTAAACTACGCGTGCGAGGGCTTCTTAGGGGGCTACGAGACAGAGGTGCGCGACCACTTCTATATGTGTAATGCCGGCGTTACAGTAGCATCCATTCGTGTCAATGGCGATATATCGGGCTGCACAAGCGTCAGAGGTAACTATGCACAGGGAAATATCTACCGCGACAGCTTCTGGGATGTGTGGCAAAACAGATTTACACCTTTCCGCCAGCGAGAGTGGACAAAGACCGACGAGTGCAAGGATTGCAAAGTCTGGGAGTTCTGCCGAGGTGGCGGCATGCACCTAAGAGACGACGAGGGCAAACTTATGTATTGCCATTATAATATGCTAAAAGAATAGAATGAGAGGCTGAAAAAAAAGTGTATTTTGTCGTTATGCTCGCCCTCAAAATGCTCATTTACGCCTGAGTAAACTCCGCTTTTTCGGGCTTCGCATGCCTAAAACTACATCTTTTTTTTCAACCTCAGAAAAATGGGAATGGCTAATTTATTATTAGTCATTCCCTCTAATATTTTATATAGCGAATCCTCCTATCTCACAATTACACAACGATTAACCACAGGTGTATCTGGCGATGTGAACGCCTGCTCTGTATCACCCACCCATGTTGTAGTTATGCGCTCGCTGGCTATACCTCCAGCCCTTAGGTATGATGCTACACTCTCGGCACGCTCCTTGGATAGTTGCTCGTTACGCTCGGCGCTACCTGTCTCCTTATCTGCATAGCCCGTTACCACAACACTATTATCAGCGCCCTTAAGTTGCGATATATAGCTATCGAGGGTCGCCTTAGCATAGTCACTCAAGGTAGCCTCACCGATAGAGAAGAATACAACGCTCTCTGTTGGCAGAATTGTAGGTACGACGGTAGCACCTCTTGCTCTACACTCATTGAGGTCGGCACGAAGAGTCTCATTCTCAGACTTTATTGCTGATAGATTGCTATTAACTCTCTTCATCTCGGCATCGCGCTGTATGAGTTGCTCTTCGAGCGTCATAATAGCAAGCAGATAACCATCTACATCCAACTGCGAGTATGCTGGTGTCCAGCTTCGCATATTGAAACGATAGGCGACACCCACAGATGCTGACATTGCCACAGCAAAGCGGCCTCCACCCTGTATCTCCTTAGGCAAAGATTTCTCAGCAATGAGCCATGAGCGTAGGTCGAGTTCTATATCAAGGCGAGGTGTTATGCGGAACTTATTGATAAGACCTGTTGTAAAGGCATACTCGCCATTATATGGAGATTTTGCATTTTTTGTCCACGACATTGCCGTATATCCGAAGCCCATATATGACACTGCCGAGTAAAATCTGTCTGGGTCATAACCACCTATCCAATTCGACATATTTACAAGAATATCGCCATGCACATAGAGATATGGCATCTTGAGCAGGCTACTTGTTACACCTCTCTGAGCAGGACGACTATAGTTACGAAACTCTCCTGCATCGACCTGCAGTCTCATACCGAGCGTTGGAACAAACCACTTCGATAGAGCGACATTAGCATTCCAGCTGTTACGCTTAATAAACTTTCCGGGGTCATCGCCCTTCTGAGAAATCTGCAAGAAGGAGTTACCACCCGCAGCGGCAACCTCCCAATTATCCCAAAAGCGATTGGTGTAGACACCCTCCCAGCGCATAGGACTATACTCTTGAGCCTCTACGCTCGTGCATATAGCCACCACCGCCATTAGACTAAGTATAAATCTTTTCATAAGCCAAACATTTTGATTACGCCTATGATTTGACAAATACCAAGCCAACAATCAACTCAAGAGGCTATGAAGTTGTTTTGAGTTTGAGGAATGCCCTATAAAATGGCAAATAATTGTCTATTGTGTCGGGGTTAGAAGCTGTTTGAATTATATTTCGAGAGTATTTGATTAGCGGGCCATTATCAATTATCACAAATAAGAAATTGCCCCTCGGTACTCCGAGAGGCAATCTCTATAGTAGTATACTACGCCTAATTATCGACGGATAACCATCTCATCAGGGGCAACAACCTTCTCCTCAGACTTAAGGTTAAGGGTTGAGACCTTAGAACTCTTTGTCTTCTGCTTGAAGATTGGACGATAGTCTGCTACAGCAGCACTTGAGAGGTCTGGACCATCATTATCATCTGCCCACTTTTCTGCCCACTCAATAGCATCTGTTCTTGCGCCATCATAAGATACATTGAACTTACGCTTTGCAAGGTTACTGAAGAGACCATCCTCATCGATAACTGTTGCAACAAGTGTGTAGGTACAACCATCATTAAGGATAGTGTAAGTCTTATCTGGCGTCATTGAGCCATACTCATTGATAGACCATACAAGGTTATCCATATACTGCTCGTCATTATACTCATCGTAACGATTTGTCCAATCCCAGATTGTCCAGTAGAATGACTGCCATTCGCCCTTAATATCTACCTCAATAGGGAGGATAAATTTACCTGAGTAGTAGTCACCTTTCAAGAACTCCCAACCTGGAGCCTCTGCAAGATCTGAAGCAGCAAAGTAACCATGGTCTACAAAATCAATTGAAGCGGTACCTGCAGCACCTGACTTGGTAGTAAATGGGCATGTGAAGAGAGCTGTTGTAGCCTTACCGCCACGAGAACCGAAAGCATAAAGGATATACTCTGTCTCTGGATCAAGACCGATAACATTCATTGATAAGTTACCCTGAATATACTCATACACATTCTTTGCAAGAAGATGCTCAACAATCTCTGCATCATTATTACCAAAAGTAGCCCAATCATCAGCAGTAGCCCAACCAGCAACATAGAAGTCATCACAAGTTGTTTCGAATGAGATTGTAGCAGTACGAGCTGTAATCTTAGATACCGATGGAGTGATGATATTATCAGACATCTCAACATCCTCTGTAGTAATCGATACACACTGAGGAGTAGTCATACACAATGCCATCTCATCCATAGCAAATGCAAAGAGATAGTACTCATGAAGTGCCAAAAGCTCGAAGTCGAAATGTGAAGGATTTACATCATCATCTGGATACAAATCCTTACAAGTAAACTCTGCAATGATATCTGCTGCTGAAATGTTTTGCTCCATCATCTTAGCAACTGCTTGACACCAATAGTACTCAACAACCTCCTCTACAGTTGTAAAATATGGCTCACCGGTCTTGAAGTCTACAAGATCTTGCAAGTAGCTATCAATATAGTCCTTGCTCAAAACATCGAAATAGTAGTTATCATTAGATGATGTAGGAAGAGCTGTCTTAGGAGTTACATCTGCATGAATCATACAACTCTCCACTGTGTAGTCTATATTGAACTCTGCGCTCTGAAGCTCAGGAGCCTCAGTCCAAACAACGAACATCTCAACATCAGAAAGCAACGCGCCTGACTCATAATCAATATAGTAGAGGTATAGTGTGTAAGGTGTACCTGGAGCTCCACCACCTACTTCAATATCTCTCTGATCGCCGACCTTAGCTCTTAGCTGCACAATTTCAACTGCAGATTGGCCATAGAAGCTACCAACCCATGCGAAGTATAGCATATCATCCTCATAGAAGTCCTGACCAGTCTTGAACCCTGAGCCAATGATATACTCAGGTCCTGCAGACATCACAATGTAAGGTGTTAGCTTATCCTCAGGAATGATATCAACAGTGTAGCTGAAATAGTCAGATCGAATATTGGTAATAGTGAATGACTTGTTAATCTTAGCACCCTGTCTAACAACAAAGGCAACATCATTAGCATAGCGATACTTAACAGTTACGATACACTCACGAGACTCATCACCAGTATTAGCAGCAACCTTCAAAGTAAGAGCGCCACTGATGTTGGTGTTGATATCTGTTACCCAATCTGCTGAAGACTTAGCTGTAACCTTCTCGCCCTGATGAGGGTTATCTATGGTGTACTCAACCACATAAGTACCTCCATCCAAGCTTGCGCTTACAACATCCTTAGCCAAATTGATTTTAGAATCCTTCTCAACTGCAGGAAGCTTACCACCACCATCGTCGGTACCCGAGTCTGTACAAGATACCGCAAACGCCAAACACAACATTGGCAACAATGACCAAAGTAGATTTTTGATAGTTTTCATAGATCTTTGAGTTAAAAGTATTAGTTAATATTTAGTTATATCACCTTATGGTCGCATATCCCACTTTGCCTCTACCGCCATAAATGACCAGCATCTTAAGCGAAACCTTCAAAATCAGTTCGACCTTCAAAATCAGTTCGACCTAATTTACAGCACTTTTCCTAAATTCTTTGTAAAAAAATACCCCTTCAAGCGACAAATATAATAATAAAATAACAAATACCAAGTATTATCAACTATTTTTTTTACCACGACAAAAAAACCACCCTGTACAACAATGTATACAGAGGCTCTATCTAATTTGCAATCTAAAGATAAATTTATTATTTTTGCACACAAATAAGAAGCTGTTTGAATTTTAGTTCGAGATTATTTGTGAGCTTATTTGAATTGCCAAGGCAGAGCGGTGAAGGGCTACAAGAGTAAGGTTAATGCTCTCATTGCTTCTTTGGAAGTAGAAGAGAAGTCCGAGTAAAATACTCTTCAAAATCATCTCGACCTAACCAATATAACATCGCTTAATATGATTTGAAACAGATTATAAAGATAATACAAAAACCGAAAAACTATGAACTACATTACAAAACTTCTATCTTTGTTAACCACAGTGGTGTTGATGCTACTGACCTCATGTCAAAAGACTCCCGACAATGTTGACAATAGCCAGACAACTCTCACATTTGAGAGCGAGACATTATTAGTGGATGGCAATGGTGGCACATACAGCGTCGGCTACACACTAAAAAATGGTATCGAGGGTATAGATATCGCTGCTCAAACAGATGAGGCATGGATTAAGAATATCAGAACAGAGAATAACAGATTGTATTTCGACTATGACCTCAATCTTGGCGATAAGCAGCGTGATGGTCGCATAATGGTTCGCTACCCAAATCTTAGCAGAAAGACACTTTTGGTAAGACAAGCCGTTAGTGATGCTATTCGTTTTGAGATGGAGATTACCGATATCAAGACAACAAGCTGTTCATCGATTATTAAACCTTCAGACCAGGAGACCCCATACATCGTATATATGGCAGAGAAGGATTACCTCCTATCTGGCAATATCACCGATACAACATCGCTCTTCCTTGATGATTACAACTCCTTTGTGGGTTTGGCCCAAAAGTATGGAGTAACTGACCTAAAGAGCTTTATGTTCAGTAACTATATCTGCTTCAAGGGAGACTCACAGATCGGCTGGACAGGCATGGTTCCTAATCGAGAGTATGTTCTCTATGCCTATGCTATTGAGTTCAACGAGGATGGCACAGATTACACTATTGCGTCGCCTATCTATCATACAATTATAATTCTTCCTACACAAGTATTCGAGGATATTGAGTTCGATGTAGATATAACAGTTGATGGTCCAAGAGCATACTACGAGTTTTCACCTGTAGACTGGGATGGCTACTACTACATCGATATCTACTCTGAGCATGATTATATGTATATCAAGGAGGGTGAGACTCCAAGCGAGGCATACTGCAAGCAGGTTGCCGATAATTGGATCTATATGATTAATCTGCATATGCAGTCGGGATACTCTCCTGAGCAACTCATAAATATCATGTGTCTGAAGGGCGCAGACTCATACGATGAACTACGCGATGCCGACACTGCATACTGCATGGTATTCTACGGTATTGATATGGTGGATGGTCTACCACAGGTTGTGACAAAGCCTTATATTGCTCACTTCCGCACCGAAGCTGTGGGTGCTTCTGATATGCACATCGACATCAAAGTAGAGAATTGCTATGTGCGCGTTGCAGACCTTATCATCACCCCTACTGTGGATGATGACCCTTATGTTGCGACATTCGTTAAGAAGAGCGACATTCCATACAGCGACAACAAGGAGATTATCGATTGGCTTGTACAATATGACATACAGTCATTCACAGGTAAGGTTACAAGTAATGTTATAGGCTTGGAGCCTAATACCGAATATGCTGTTCTTGCATTTGGCTACTATGGCGGCGTTGTTACCACAGACCTCTTCCGCTATGACTTTAAGACCGAGCCAGAGGGCGTATGCGAGAATAGTGTAATCGGTGTTACACACTCTGGTCCATACAGTCTTGTGGAGCTTGAGGCTGCAATGCCTGACACATATTACCAATATGGCATGTTTGAGAGCATGGGCTGGTATGCCATGTGCGCCGAGATAGAGACAGAGAAAACTGAGGGTCATGTCTTCATGCGTATTTACGATGCTCAATATGTTGTTACGGATGGTAAGGATGCTATTGAGGCCGACCTTCGTGCCAAGCAAGCAAATAATCGAACAACTCTCTTCACTGGAGAGAATGGTAAGATATATGTGTTGTGCGCCATAGCTATGGACTATAGAGGTAACTTTAGCCAGATGTGGATGTCCGAGCCATTCTCATACACTCTCGACACCTCGACAAAGCGCGACATCAACGAGTTCCTCGATAAGATGGGGCTTGAGTCGGAGGCACAGCAAGCATCACGCAGCAGCGTTGACCTACGCTTAAAACTATAGATGCAACTAACGATAAGTATTTATAAATCATTACTATAGATATAGATATGAGAAAACTATTAGCACTTTTGGCCTTTGTAGGTATCAGCTTTACCGCAATGGCAGATGAGGGTATGTGGCTATTGCCATATATCAAGAAGATGAACGAGAAAGATATGCAGGCGCATGGTCTAAAGCTAAGCGCCGAGGATATATACTCTGCCGAAAAGTCATCACTAAAGGACGCTATCGTCATCTTTGGCGGTGGCTGTACAGGTGAGATTGTGTCGCCTAACGGACTACTCTTCACCAACCACCACTGTGGCTACGACGCTATTCAGAAGCTCTCATCCGTAGAGCACGACTACCTCAAGGATGGTTTCTGGGCTATGAACAACGCTGAGGAGCTTCCTGCCGAGGGACTATCCGTTAAGTTCGTGCGCCATATCTTTGATGTTACTGCCGATATTATGGGCAATATCCCATCTACCGCCTCACAGGACGAATATATGGATATGGTAAATAGCAACAAGAAAGCCCTTATAGCAGAGCTTGAGGATAAGTATCCGGGCATGGAGATCATCATACCATCATTCTTCGGTGGCAACCAATTCTTTGCCTTTGCCCTCGAAGTATATACAGATGTTCGCTTGGTGGGTACCCCACCATCATCTATCGGTAAGTTTGGTGGCGACACCGACAACTGGATGTGGCCACGCCACACAGGCGACTTCTCCGTATTCCGTGTCTATGCCGGCAAGGATAACCGCCCAGCAGCCTACTCTGAGGATAATGTACCTTACAAGGCTGAGAAGTGGCTCAACATCTCGCTCGACGGCATCGAGGAGGGCGACTTCGGTATGATTATGGGCTTTCCAGGCTCTACTGAGCGCTACAAGACCTCATACGAGATTGACTATATGCTTGAGGTTGACAACCCACAGCGCATCTACATCCGTGGCGAGCGTCAGCAGATACTCCGCAAGTGGATGGACTCAGATCCAGCTATCCAGATTCAGTACGCCTCTAAGTATGCCAACTCGGCAAACTACTGGAAGAACTCTATAGGTATGTCACGCGGCATCGAGAAGCTTGATGTACGCGCAAAGAAAGCGGAGCAGGAGGCGGAGTTTCAGGCATGGGCCGAGGCTAACACCCTACCTGAGGAGCGTTATGTGGATGCCCTACGCCTAATCCAAGAGTCACAGATTGAGGCTAAAGAGGAGAACGCAACAATACAGTACCTCGCCGAGGCCTTTATGAACTCCGTGGAGTTGATGCAGACAATGCTTGGAATTGATGACTTCGAGCTATTCTACAAGGACTATAACGCTGATGTTGACCGTGCCGTAGCAAAGCGTATGTTCCAGATTTATAGAGAGAACAACACTGCGCTTCCATCTATCTATGAGAAGATCGATAAAGAATTTGGTGGCGATAGTGATAAGTATGTAGATTGGCTCTACGACAACTCACAGCTTACCTCGCTTGAGAAGTATAACAAGATAAAGTCACTCCCAAAGAAGAAGCAAAAGAGGGCGTTTAAGAAGGACCCACTCTACGAGCTTACAAACTCAATCATCGATCTCTACCGCAAGTATGCACCAGCCGTATGGGCTGCAGATGCTAAGTTTGCTGAGGGTCACCGCCTCTATATCAATGGACTTATGAAGATGCAGCCAGAGAGAGCATGGGCCTCGGATGCCAACTTCACAATACGCCTAACATACGGCAATGTACTCCCTTACTGCCCACGCGATGGCGTTGTATATAAGCACTACACCACTATCGAGGGTGTTATGGCTAAGGAGGACCCAACAAACCCTGTGGAGTTCACCGTGCCTGAGCGCCTAAAGGAGCTTTACAAGGCTAAGGATTATGGTCGCTATGCGGATAAGAGCGGCAACCTACCTGTGGCATTCCTTGTAAACTGCGATATTACGGGTGGTAACTCAGGCTCTCCTGTAATGAACGCCGAGGGCGAGCTTATAGGTCTTGCGTTCGATGGCAATTGGGAGGCAATGTCGGGCGATGTGGCCTTCGAGCCAGAACTACAGCGCACCATTGCCGTAGATATCCGCTATGTGTTGTTCGTTATCGAGAAGTACGGCAATGCAAAGTGGCTCGTAGATGAGCTAACGATTAAGTAATAGGCTATGAACTATATCTTGTAGGGCTACACTTTTTGGGGATGACTAAAAAATAAATTAGTCATCCCCATTTTTCTGAGGTTGAAGAAAAAGATGTAGTTTTAGGCATGGGAAGCCCGAAAAAGCGGAGTTTACTTAAGCGTAAATAAGCATTCCCGGGGCAAGCATTTTGTTGTTAGAAGGTATTAGATACAACGCTCGGCGAATTTCGAAGCGATGGGCTGTACTATGGCGTACTGCCCATTGCCGAGATAATTCGTTAGCGGAAGTAGATGATGCCTTATTACAACAAAGAACGCCAAAATACACCTTTTATTCAGCCTCATTTTGTTTATTCTGCCGAGCAAGACCCCGAAGAATGGTGTCATTTGAGAAAAATTTATTATTTTTGTGGTGTCGTGGGAGTAATTCCCTCGCCATTACATATTTGATGAAAGTGTTTTCGCTTTTATCCTTGAAAAGAAATCTGGAAAATTTCACGACTAAAAGGATAACGACAGCACTCATTTCTTGTATAGCTATGTGGTTATGCACTCTCCTTGTGCATGCTCCCCATACTATCCAAGTGTGGGGTTGTTCGCCTTGGGTTTTGTCAGAACCTCTTATTAGATAAACGGAAGTCAACTCCACACTTTCTATTTGTTTTACATTATACCATAGAGGGGTTGTATGGTAATGGGTTTGGAGATAACATATACTACTATGAAAAAAC